>JAUXYM010000086.1 GCA_030694365.1 Nevskia sp.
CTGTGGAGCAGAACGTGGCCGAATCAATAATAAAATCAATATGTTTTTTGTTATTGAGGCGGCCAGCGCCACCTATCAGCTTGCTTCATACGTTGCCCGGGACGCTCTCCTGTTCAACATTTTGTAGGCCGCCTCAATAACGGACACGAACACCAATGATCAATCTCGAATCCCCGAAGAAATTTGCCGCGCTGACGATGCAGGCGCACCAGGTTGCCAAGGAAATCTTCCGGCCGATTTCGCGCAAGTACGATCTTGCCGAACACGCCTATCCGAAAGAGCTGGACATGCTCGCTTCGCTGCTCGACGGCATGACGGCCGGCGGTGGCGCGGCGGGTGCTGGCGCTGCTGGTGTCGGTCGCGGCATCGGTGAAGACAGCGACGACAACCGCAACGGTTCGAACCTGTCGTCGCTGGTCGGCGTCATCGAGCTGTGCTGGGGCGATGTCGGCCTGCTGCTGTCGATGCCGCGTCAGGGCCTCGGCAATTCGGCGATCGCCTCGGTGGCCAACGAGGAACAACTGGAGCGTTTCAAGGGCCGCTGGGCCGCGATGGCGATCACCGAGCCGGGCTGTGGTTCGGACTCCGCCGCAATCCGCACCACCGCGGTCAAGGACGGTGAGGACTACATCCTCAACGGCGAAAAGATCTATGTGACCGCCGGTGATCGCGCCGAACTGGTGGTGGTCTGGGCGACGCTCGACAAGAACATCGGCCGCGCCGCGATCAAGAGCTTCGTCGTCGAGAAAGGCACGCCGGGCTTCGAGCTGGTGCGCCTCGAACACAAGCTGGGTATCCGCGCCTCGGACACCGCCGCCTTCGTGCTGAAAGACGTGCGCGTGCCGGCGAAGAACCTGCTCGGCGATCCGGAAGTGAACGTCGAACGTGGTCTTTCCGGGGGCTTTGCCGGCGTCATGCAGACCTTCGACAACACCCGCCCGCTGGTCGCCGGCATGGCGCTGGGCCTGACCCGCGCCGTGCTTGAAGAGACGCGCCGCGTGCTCGAAGCCGCTGGCGTGGTCATCGACTACCACGCGCCAGTGATCACTCAGAGTGCCGCCTCAGCACAGTTCATCGGCATGGAAGCGGACTACGAGTCCGCGCGTCTGCTGACCCTGCAGGCCGCGTGGATGGCCGACAACCGCAAGCCGAATTCGCTGCAGGCCTCGATGGCCAAGGCCAAGGCCGGCCGCACCTGCGTCGACGTCGCGCTGAAAGCAATCGAGCTGTGCGGCGCTATCGGCTACAGCGAAACCTCGCTGCTGGAGAAGTGGGCACGCGACGCCAAGATCCTCGACATCTTCGAAGGCACGCAACAGATCCAGCAGCTGATCGTTGCTCGTCGCCTGCTCGGCAAGTCCTCGGCCGAACTGCGCTAGCGTTTCATGCGTCCTCCTCCGCACTGGTGGAGGAGGACGCCTGCGTCAGAGTCGCGCCGCCAGCCGCGAGCCCTGATCGATCGCCCGCTTGGCATCGAGTTCGGAGGCGACATCGGCGCCGCCGATGCGATGCACCGCGACACCCGCTGCCTTCAGCGGTGCTTCCAGTTCCCGCAGTGGTTCCTGACCGGTGCACAGCACGATGGTGTCGGCCTCGACCAGCATCGGCCGCTCGCGCTTTTCACCGAAACTGACATGCAGACCCTTGGCATCGATGCCGTCGTAATTGACGCCGGACAGCATCTCGACCTGCTTCATCTTCAACGCCGAGCGATGAATCCAGCCGGTAGTCTTGCCGAGGCCGGCGCCAGCCTTGCCAGTCTTCCGCTGCAACAGGGTCACCTGTCGTGCCGGTGCCGAAATCTCCGGGCGCTTCAAACCACCCCGTGTAGTCGCAGGATCGCCAACGCCCCATTCGGCGCGCCACGTGACCAAGTCCAGAGTCGGCGAATGGCCTTCATGGACCAGGTATTCGGCAACATCGAAACCGATGCCGCCGGCGCCGATCACCGCGACTCGCTGGCCCACCGGCTTGTTGCCGGCCAGCACGTCGACATAGCTCAGCACGTTCGGGCCATCCTGGCCGAGGATCTTCGGATCGCGCGGCACCACGCCGGTGGCCAGCACCACTTCATCGAATTTCGCTTCCAGCAGCCGGGCGACATCGACGCGCGTGTTCAGGTGCAGACGGACGCCGTGGCGTTCGATCTGGCTGCCGAAGTAGCGCAGGGTTTCGAAGAACTCTTCCTTGCCCGGAATGCGCTTGGCCATGTTGAACTGGCCACCGATTTCGCTGGCGGAGTCGAACAGCTCGACCTGGTGGCCACGGCTGGCCAGGGTCGTCGCGCAGGCCAGTCCCGCCGGCCCGGCACCGATCACGGCGATGCGCTTCGGTGCTGCGGCGCGGTCATAGTGCAGCTCAGTTTCGTGACAAGCGCGCGGATTGACCAGGCAGGACGCCACCTTGTTCTGGAACGCGTGATCGAGGCAGGCCTGATTGCAGGCGATGCAGGTGTTGATCTCGTGCGCCAGGCCGCGCGCCGCCTTGTTGACGAAATCCGGATCGGCGAGCAGCGGCCGCGCCATCGACACCATGTCGGCGCAACCGTCGGCGAGCACAGCTTCCGCAACTTCCGGCGTGTTGATGCGATTGGTCGCGACCAATGGAATCGACACCTCGCCCTTCATCTTCTTGGTCACCCAGGCGAAAGCCGCGCGTGGCACGCTGGTGGCAATCGTCGGCACCCGGGCTTCGTGCCAGCCGATGCCGGTGTTGATGATCGTGGCACCCGCTTGCTCGATCGCTTTCGCGAGCTGCACGGTCTCGTCCCAGTTCGAGCCGTCCGGAATCAGATCGAGCATCGACAGGCGATAGATGATGATGAAATCGCGGCCCACTGCTTCTCGCGTGCGCTGCATGATCTCGATCGGCAGCCGCATGCGGTTGGAGTAATCGCCGCCCCAGGCGTCCTTGCGCTTGTTGGTGTGGGCGCTCAGGAACTGGTTGATGAAATAGCCTTCCGAACCCATGACCTCGACGCCGTCGTAGCCGGCTTCGCGGGCCAGCGAAGCACAACGCACGAAAGCCTTGATCTGGCTCTCGACGCCGCGTGCCGAAAGCTCACGCGGCTTGAATGGCGAGATCGGCGACTTGATCGCGCTCGGGGCCACCGCGAACGGGTGATAGCCGTAGCGACCGGTATGCAGGATCTGCATCGCGATCTTGCCGCCCTCGGCATGCACGGCATCGGTGACCAGGCGATGGCGCTGCGCGGCGGAGTGCGTGGCCAAGGTGCCAGCCAGCGGCTTGGCCCAACCGACGATGTTCGGCGCGACACCGCCGGTGACGATCAGGCCGACACCGCCGCGAGCACGCTCGGCGAAGTACGCCGCTAGTCTCGGCGTGTGCTTCTTCGCGTCCTCCAGACCGGTGTGCATCGAGCCCATCAGCACTCGATTTTTCAGCGTGGTGAAGCCGAGATCGAGCGGAGCCAGCAGGTGGGGATAAGCCGTGGTCATGACTTTACGGTCGTAGGGGCAGAGACGGTCGACACTGTAGGAAGAATCAGCGCGCAGCGCAGGTAATCAGGCTTGTCCGCCGAGATCGGCATCCGCATCGGCTCGCTGATCCAGCGCATCTGCTACTCGTTCCGGGGCACCTGGGCGATCTCGATCGTGGTCTGCATGCGGCGCATGGAGCGCGGCATTCCGGTGGTCACCTATGCCTCGATCGCCAACGCCGGCGGCACCTGGGTGTTCTTCCTGCTGATGCCGATCACCTGGGCGATGATCGCCTTCCGGCCGGAAAGCATGGACCCGAAGTTCATCCAGATCATGAACGACTACGTCTGGTTCATCTTCATCCTCAGCTGGCCACCGTTCGCGATCTTCATGGTGCTGATCGCCACCGCCATCTTCCGTGACCACAACCTGCCGACCATCTACCCGCGCTGGGTGGCCTTCTTCAATCTGTGGT
This sequence comes from Nevskia sp., assembly GCA_030694365.1. Taxonomy (GTDB): domain Bacteria; phylum Pseudomonadota; class Gammaproteobacteria; order Nevskiales; family Nevskiaceae; genus Nevskia. The sequence goes on from JAUXYM010000086.1 coordinate 3,916, forward strand.
GCGCGGTGCTGATCACGCCGGCCGGGCTGATCGAATTCGTCAAGACTGGGCCGTTCGCCTACGACGGTGCGATTTCGTTCTGGTTCATCTACATCGTGTTCTTCGGCTGGATCATGGTCATGAGTTTCGTCACCCTGAACACGCTGAAGCGCACCGCCTTGCAGGCCAACGCACCGGCCTGAGACGGGGCAAGGCGATGTCCGATAGCGACAGCAAAGGCCACATCCCCGGCGAGGCCGGCATCTGGCTGTTCATCGCCGGCGACCTGGTGATGTTCTCGGTGCTGTTCGTGATCTTTCTGGTCTACCGCGCCGACCAGCTCGCGGTGTGCCAGGAAGGCCACGCGCGGCTCAACCAGACCTGGGGCCTGGTCAACACGATCCTGATGCTGACCAGCTCCTGGCTGGTCGCCACCGCGATCCAGGCGGCACGGCGGCAGATGACACGAGTGGTAGTCACCTGCTTCGGCCTGGCGCTGCTCTGCGGCTTCGGCTTCATCGTCGTCAAGGTCTTCGAGTACAGCGAAAAGATCCGCGCCGATCTGACCCTGACCAGCAACGATTTCTTCATGCTGTATTTCAGCTACACCGGCATCCACCTGATCCACGTGGTGATCGGCATGGGCGTGCTGACCACGCTGATGCTTTACAGCCGCTCCGGCAAATTCGCTGGGACTAAGCTGCGCAACCTCGAATCCGGTGCCAGCTTCTGGCATCTGGTCGATCTGCTTTGGATCGTGCTGTTCGCGCTGTTGTACCTGGTCGGTGCGAGATGAAGGCGCTGCTGCTGTCGAGAGTGACCGCAGTCTGGGCGCTGCTGATCATCGCCACGACGCTGTCCTGGCAGCTCGGTCATGGCGTCGGCTTCGACGATGCCCGCTCGGCCGGTGCCGCGATCCTCGTCGTCACCTTCATCAAGGTGCGTCTGGTGATGCGCGAGTTCATGGAAATTCGCCACGCGCCGCGCTGGATGCGCTGGATCGGGGATGGCTGGATCGTGGTGATTGCGGTGCTGCTGGTTGGGCTGTTCGTCAACGCCGGAGCGTAGAGACGAGGCTTGGAGCTTTTTCAAATTAAGTGAACACATAAAGTTCCGTCATCCCCGCGCAGGCGGGGATCCAGTGTTGGCCTTAAGCGCCGCATCAGAACTGGATTCCCGCCTGCGCGGGAATGACGAGCTTTTTGTAGGGATTTGAAGGAAAAACGCTCTAAACGTAGCGATCGATCAGCCCACGATGGCGGATCACGGCAGCGGCCAGGCGGTCGTTCCCCGGTGCCGGCTCGTTCGCCAGACTCGCTGGCGCGGCAGACCACGACGGGCTTCCAGGACGACCCTGCCCGTTGGCTTCCCGCTGTTGAGACTGGAACTGCGCCGAGCCGCCGATCTGCGCCTGGCCCAGCTGCAGACCATCGACGGCCATGCGTTCGCGCAGTTGCGGCAGGCTGGCTTCGAGTGCCGCGCGAGCGGCCGGATGATCGGTGCCGAACCAGACGCTGGCGGTCTGCTGCTCGACCCGAATGCGGACATCGATGCTGCCGAGTTCGCGCGGATGCAGTTGCAGGCGGGCTTCCTGGACACCGGCTTCGCTCAGCCAGCGCAGACGTTCGCCGAGGCGGATCGCGGCATCCGGACCATCGAGCGCCAGCGGCTCGCCGTAGGCATCGAGTGCCGCGCTGGGTCCGGCAGCCAGCAGGCTGGACGCGGATTCGCTGCTGCTGGTCGGCGTCACGCTGATCGGCTGTGGCGCGCGCTCGGCGGTGACGGCTGAGGTAGGCACTACCGGCAGATCGGTCTTGGTGACCAGAGCGTCGAGCGCGCTGACGAAGCTGGTGTTCTGGGGTGTCGTCAGCACTGGATCGGCGGCCGGCAGTTCGCCGCCGGTATCGAGACTGACAGCAAAGGCGGCGGCTTCGGCGCTGCTTGCCGGCAAGCTCGGCACGGCGGGCGCATCGACAGCCAGCTTCGATGGCCGGCTACTGCCGACAGCGCCTGCCAGCACTGAAAGAGCAGCATCGCTGCCCTCCGCAGTACCCGGCTGGCCATCACCGGCTGTACCTGCCGGCGGCGGCACGCGCAGCGCCTGCAGCCAGGCCGGGAGCGCCGGCGCAGCGTCGACAGGTGCGACGGCGCTGGCTTCGGTGCTGTCGTCGCGATCGTCATCGCTGTCCTTGTCGTCCTCAGCGGCCTTGGCTTCCTGACTGGCTGCGGCCTTCGAAGCTGCCGGGCCTGTGCCGAGCAGATCGGCGAACGGCGAGGCCTTGTCCTTCGGCTCGTTCGCGGCTTCGCTGCGCGCGGTTGCCCGCGATCCGCCGACCGCTGCAGTCGACACCATGGCCGACAGACCGGCGCTCATGAGCGCTGGCTCGCGGCGAAGTGGCGAACGGTCGCGAACTCGTCCATCTCGCGCTGGCTGGCTTTTTCCTCGATCCGGCGAACTTCGAGATCGCCTTGCTGCTGCAGGTGCTCGGTGATCCGCAGCTCGCGGCGCATCGCCAGCCAGCGTTCGTTGGCTTGCTTGACCCGGCCCTGCTCCGCGTCGATGGTCGCCTGCTGCGCGTTCAGGGCGTCGATCAGCTTGCCGCAGAACTGCCGCTGGTTATCGAGCAGCATCGGTGTCGGCCGCGCCGGCAGGCGCTGCTGGTAGTCCTCCAGGTACTGCTGCAGCTCGCCAAACAGCGCCTGCTGCTCGGCCAGCCGGGCCTGGGCCTTGGCGAGCACGGCCTTGGCGTCGTCCTCGTTGCGGCCGGCGACGAGGTTCAGCAATTCCAGACGAACCTGGGAAAGGGACATGAATCAATGCACCTCGGGAAAGAGTTGCTGCAGCGCTGCGCGGGATGCCGGAAACATCGCCGGCTCGTGTACGTCCTGACGCAGGAAGGCTTCGATGCGCGGCCACAGCGCTATCGCGGCGTCGACCCTGGGATCGCTGCCCGGCTTGTAGGCACCGATGTTGATCAGGTCGCGATTGCGCTGGTAGGTCGACACCGTTTGCTTGAAAGCGCGGACTCGCCGCTGATGATCGAGCGGGGTCACGTCATTGGCGACTCTCGAGATCGAGGCTTCGATATCGAGCGCCGGATAGATGCCGGCGTCGGCAATCGCACGTGACAGCACGAAGTGGCCATCGAGAATGCCGCGGGCGGCGTCGACGATCGGATCGTTCTGGTCATCGCCTTCTGCCAATACCGTATAGAACGCGGTGATCGAACCGCCGCCCGGCAAACCGTTGCCGGCACGCTCGACCAGCTTCGGCAACTGGGCGAACACCGAGGGCGGATAGCCGCGGGTCGCCGGGGGTTCGCCGACCGCCAGACCGATCTCGCGCAAGGCCTGTGCGTAGCGGCTAAGCGAATCCATCAGCAGCAGGACATTCTTGCCCTGATCGCGGAACGCTTCGGCGATCGAGGTGGCCAGCCAGGCACCGCGCACCCGCGCCAGTGGCGAGCGATCGGCGGGCGTGGCGACAACCACGGCGCGTTTGAGTGCCACGGGGCCGAGCGCGTTGTCGATGAAATCGCGGACTTCACGGCCGCGTTCGCCGACCAGGCCGACGACGATGATGTCGGCTTGGGTGTAGCGGGTCATCATGCCGAGCAGGGTCGATTTGCCGACGCCGGTGCCGGCGAACAAGCCCAGGCGCTGGCCACGGCCGACGGTCAGCAGCGCGTTGATCGCGCGCACGCCGACATCCAGCGGTTCCTTGATCGGCGCACGGGCCAGCGGATTGATCGGTGTCGTGGTCGCCGTGCGGCGCTCGCAGACCAGACGGCCGAGGCCATCGAGCGGTTCGCCTTCGCTGTCGAGCACGCGGCCGAGCAGACCTTCGCCGACCGGCACCCGCGGCATGCGCGCCATCGGGATGACGCGAGCATTCGGTTTGAGGCCGTGCATTTCGCCGGTCGGCATCAGATAGGTGCGGTCACCGGAGAAGCCGACCACTTCGGCTTCGAGCATGCCGCCATCGGCGTTGACCACCCGGCAGCGGCTGCCGATCTGGCTCTGGCAGCCGACCGCTTCCAGGGTCAAGCCAACGACGCGCTTGAGCACGCCTTCGACGACCACCGAACGGGAGTTGGCGGCGCGGTCGGCGGCCAGCGTCAAAGCCTTGGCGAGTCTGGTGTCACGGGCTGCAGAGAGTTCGCTCATCAACGCTCACCGAGCAAGGCCTGGGCCACCGAAGCCGCACGGGTATCGAGCCGGGCATCGATCTGCGCGGAGTCGGTGACGATGCGGCAATCGCAGCGCATCAGTTCCTTGTCGGCGACCAGCTTCCAGCCGGCGTAATCCTCGGGCAGGGTCAGGGTATCGCGGACCAGTTCGGCATCGGCCGGATGCAGATGGATGCGGGCATCGCGGGCCGGTGTCGCCAGCGCGCCGATCGCTTCGCGGATGATGCCGGCGATCGCGACTGGCTCCTGCACCAAGGTGGTCTGGGCCAGACGACGGCCGACTTCCAGCGCCAGCGCGATCAGGGTCCGCTCGACTTCGCCGTCGAGATCCTTCAGCGGCCGCGACAGATGCTCGAACACCGCTTTCAGGCGCTCGACGGCTTCACGAACTTTCGTCGCGCCGTCGGCATAGCCCTGGGCCTGCGCTTCGGCGTAGCCGCGCGCATAGCCGTCATCAAAGGCGGTACGTTCGAGCTGGTCGAGATGATCGGCGCTGTGCGGCGGCGGCGGTGGCGAATCGGCAGGATCGGCAAACGTCGGCATCGCCCAGCGCGTGGCATCGCCGACGGTTTCCGCGCTCCAGTAGCTCGGGCTGTTCGACATCAGACGAAGGATTCGCCCTTGCCGCCGAGCATGATTTCGCCGGCGTCACCGAGACGACGTGCCACGGCGAGGATTTCCTTCTGCGCCGATTCGACATCGGCCAGTCGCACCGGGCCCTTGGCTTCCATGTCTTCGACCAGCATGTCGGCCGCGCGCTTGCTCATGTTCTTCAGGAACTTGTCGCGGATCTTCGGATCCGCGCCCTTCAGCGCCAGGCCGAGCTGTTCGGTCTGGATGTCGCGGAGCAGGGTCTGGATGCCGCGATCGTCGATGTCGGCCAGATTGTCGAAGACGAACATCAAATCCTGGATGCGCTGACCGAGGTCGCCGTCGGCCTCGGAGATCTTCGACACGATCGCCGTCTCCGACGCGGTGTCCATCAGATTCAGGATGCTCGCCGCCACCTTGACGCCGCCGACGCTCGAAGACTTCAGATTGGAGCCGCCGGAGAACTGGCGCTCCATGATTTCGTCGAGTTCGCGCAGCGCCGCCGGCTGGATGCCATCGAGTTTGGCGATGCGCATCAGCACGTCGCTGCGCATCCGCTCCGGCAACTGCAGCACCACTTCGGCGGCCTGATCGGGGTCGAGATAAGCGAGCACGATCGCCACGATCTGCGGATGTTCGTTGCGCACCAGATCGGCGACCGCGCGGGTCTCCATCCACTTCAGCGCGTCCAGGCCCTTGGAATTGCGGCCGAGCAGGATGCGGTCGATCAAACCGGAAGCCTTGTCCTCGCCGAGCGCACCGACCAGCACGCGGCGCACATAGTCATCGGCACCGACGCCGAGGCTGGTCTGGGTATCGAGTTCGGTGACGAAATTTTCGAGCACTTCGGTGGCGCGCTCGCGGGAGACATTGGTCAGCACCGCCATCGCCTGGCCCACCTTCTGCACGTCCTTGGCACCCATGTGCTTGAGTACTTCGGCGGCTTCGGCTTCGCCGAGCGACATCAGCAGGATCGCCGCCCGCTCCGGGCCGGGGATTTCATTTTTCATGACCGCGCTCATCCTTCGCTACCGATCCAGTTCTTGACCAGCTGCGCGACCCGCTTCGGATCCTGGGCAACGGCCGCGCGGGCCAACACCAGCTTCTGTTCGTAGACCTTCGGCACTTCCGGCGCGCTGCTCAGGCTCAAGCGATCGCCGAGCACTACACCGGTCATTTCGCCACCGGCGCCAAGCTGCGCCTTGCGCTCGGCCATCGCTTCCAGCACGCCATCGACCGTGCGCGGTGCCGACGGCGACATCAGGCTTTTCAGCATCGGCCGCACCACCAGCAAGGCGATCAGCAACACCACCAGCGCGCCCAGGCCCTGGCGTGCGTAGTCGCGCATTTCCGGCTGCTGCCAGATCGGCAGCGGCGCGATCGGCGCCAGCGCCTCATTGGGCATGAACGCGGCGTTCTGCACGGTCACGGTATCGCCGCGTTTCTCATCGAAACCGACCGCTTCACGAACCAGTGCCTGGACCTTGGCGATCTCGGCGTCGGTCAACGCGGTCGGCACCAGCACGCCCTTGTCGTTGGCTTTCGGCAGGTTGTCGACCAGCACCGCCACCGACAGACGCTGCACCTTGCCCGGCGATTTCCGGGTGTGGCTGATGGTCTTGTCGAGCTCGAAATTGCGGGTCGCCGAACGGGTTTCGGTGGTCGGCGTCGTGCTCGTTGCCGTGCTGGCAACAGCCGTTGCTGGAGCACCCGGAACCGGCGCGCCGTTGACCGTATTCAGCGGCACGGCCTGCGTCGGATTCGGCGGCTGATTGGAGGTGGCGCCCGGTATGCCCTGGGCCGCACCGCCTGCACCATTGCGCGTGGCTTCCTCGCTGGTCTGCTCGCTGCGGATCGCGGCGGGATTCGGGTTGTAGGCTTCGCGCGCTTCTTCGGTGACGCTGAAATCGACATCCGCCGAGACCTGGGCGCTGACCCGGCCGGCACCCATCATCGGCGCCAGCAATTGCTCGATGCGGCGCACGTAATCGGCTTCCACCCGGCGCGCAAAGCTGAACTGTTCGGACGAGGCATCGGCTTCACTGCCATTGCCGTCACCGGTCAGCAGATGGCCGTACTGATCGATCACCGTGACCGCCGAAGGCTGCAGGTTCGGCACGCTCGACGCCACCATGTGAACGATCGACGCCACCTGCCCGGCTTCGAGCTGGCGGCCCGGATGCAGTTCCAGCAGCACCGAAGCGCTGGCCTGATCACGCGAGCGGGCAAACGCCGAAGGCTTGGGCAGCGCCAGATGCACGCGCGAGCTTTTCACCGACATCAGGCTGCCAATGGTCCGCGACAGCTCGGTTTCCAGGGCCAGTTGATAGCGCGCGGTTTCGATGAACTGGCTGGTGCCGAAGCCCTGTTCCTCCCGAATCATCTCCATGCCCAGCGATGAACCTTTCGGCAAGCCTTGCGAAGCCAGCCGCAGGCGCGCTTCGTGGACCTTGTCGGCCGGCACGGTGACGCTGCCGCTCGCGCCATCGAGCTTGAATTCGATGCCGGCAGCGCGCAGCGCATCGGCCACTTCGGCGGAATCCTTCTCGCCCAAGTTCGGATACAGCGGCGCCTGGTTCGGCTTCTGTGCCCAGAAGAACAGGGTGATGCCGGCGGCGATCGCCAGCGCGATGCCGGCGATCGCCATCAACTGGCGCACCGCCGGAAGATCCTGAAGCTTGCGGGAAGCGAATCCCGCGGGAACTGCGATGTCAGCCATGGTCGTAGGGCCTGTGAACAACTACTTTGGTCGCTGCGTTGCGAGTCAAAAAGCCGCCGGGCGCGGCGCGAACCGCAGGCCATAGCCACCTATGGTCAAGGTTCGCAACGAAGTCCGGCGGCCCAGTGACATTACTTGGGGCCGCAACCCGAAGGGGCGGGGCCGTTTTTGCCCATTGCTGCCTCTCTCGTCGCGCCAATGGGTCGGCCATTGGCCGCTCCTCGGTCGTTGCACTGGGCAAAAACGACCTCCGCCGCAGCGATCAAAGTAGTTGTTCACAGGCCCTCTCACAGCGGCATGTTCATGATGTCCTGGTAAGCGGACACCAGACGGTTGCGAACTTCGACCATGGCCTTGAACGAGACCTGGGACTTGGCGGTGGCGAGCATCACGCTGGCGAGATCGGCATTGGGATCGCCGAGCTCGAATTTCTTCTGCAGCTCGCTGGCGGTGTTCTGGGTGTTGGAGACCGAGTCGATCGACGACTTCAGCAGCGCGCCGAAACCACCCGGCGCTGCGCTGCTGGCTTCCGCAGCCAGCGGTGCCGACGGGCGATTGCTCGCCTGCGTCTGCAGTGCGCGAATCTGGGAAAGCACCTGGCTGACGTCGATCGAATTCATGGGGAGGCGGGGCCGGAATGAGGGCTGGTCTGCCAGCGTTCGAGCAAGTCCTGTTCCACGGCGGAACGCTCGAAAACCCCTGGAATTCGCCGAAATTCTCTGGAATGGCGACAAATTTCCGACGCCTGGAAAGGCCTCAAACCGAGCTTCTGCGCAGCCCTACCTTCGGTCGGCAAGCCCTGTCTATTGACTTTCGATGGTCGAAAACGGCGCTCACACTCGCGCCATCCGGTGCTGCGTCACTACTGGCGCGCCCGCCCCCAATAACGAGGTTGCCGCGATGCCCCTATGCTCACCAACCACTGCCGCTGCCGATCGGCCGCCGGCCCCGCAAACGGTGCTGACCGAAGCCGAACAGCTACGCGACGAACTCGCTGTTGCGCGCGCGACGATCGAGGAATCCGATCGCCTCCGCCGTCACGGCCTGTTGATGCAGGCGTTCATGGATGGCAGCGATCTGCTGGCCTGGCTCAAGGACGAGCGCGGCCGCCTGGTCTGGGCCAACCGTCGCTGGTTCGAGCAGCTCGGCATCGACGCAGGCACGGCGCTCGACAAGACCGATTTCGAACTGTTCCCCGAAGCGGCGGCACAGCGCATGCGCGCCCGTGATCTGGAGGTGCTCGGCGGCCACGCACCGCTGCACGCCATCGAGACGACGGTCGACGAACACGGCCGCGAACACTGCTGGAGGATCACCCGCTTCCCGTTCCACGACGCCGCCGGCCAGCGTTATGTCGGCAGCCTGGCCGACGACGATACCGAGCGCGTGCGCCAGCACGAGTATGCGCATCGGCAGTTGATCACCGACAACCTCACCGGCCTGCTCAACAGCCACGGTTTCGAAGCTCAAGCGGCACCGGAACTGCTCCGCGCTCGGCGACGCAATTCGTCCTGCACCCTGGTTTGCATCGGGCTCAACGGCCTGACCGGCGTCAACGAACGCCTTGGCCATGCCGCCGGTGATGCGATCGTCTCGCTGGCCTCGATGATCTTGCGCAAAAGCTTCCGAGGCACCGACATCGTTGCCCGCGTCAGTGACGACAGATTCGCGATCCTGGCGCCAGACTCCTCCGGCGAAGTGGACGCGATCCACCACCGCTTGCGGGCTGCGGTTGCCGCGTTGTCGGCGAATGCGATCCTGGAGGCGCAGTTCGATTTCCGGATCGGCCTGCTGCATTGCCAACCGACGCGCAGCGAATCGCTGACCCAGTTGCTGGAGCTGGTTGATCGGCAGATGTCCGTCGCCGCCTGATGCCGGCGGCGGTGCCGGGTGTCCGCGAGCGTTTTTTTGAACGCTTGCCGCACTTCGCTTGTCGGACTGGCAGCATGTTACCGATCGGTATCATTCGACCTCCCGCCTGCACCCCAGCCCGAACCCGAGCCCTCAAAAATGTCCACTACCTCGCTCAGCTACGCGGCCTCGGCCGCCAAGATTCCGCTTGCCCCGTTCACCATCGATCGTCGCGCGCCGCGCCCGAAAGATGTGGCGATCGACATCCTCTACTGCGGCGTCTGCCACTCCGACGTCCACCAGGCCCGCGATGAATGGGGCGGCTCGAAATTCCCGATGGTGCCCGGCCACGAGATCGTCGGCCGGGTCTCCGCCGTCGGCGCGGAAGTCAGCGGCTTCAAGGTCGGCGATACCGTCGGCGTCGGCTGCATGGTCGACAGCTGCCGCAGCTGTGCTGCCTGCCAGGAAGGGGTCGAGCAGTACTGCGAAAAAGGCTTCACCGGCACCTACAACGGCCGTGACCGTCACGACGATTCGACCACTTACGGCGGCTATTCCAGCCGCATCGTCGTCGACCAAGCCTTCGTGCTGAGGGTGTCGGACCAGCTGCCGCTGAACGCCGTGGCGCCGCTGCTCTGCGCCGGCATCACCACCTACTCGCCGCTGCGTTTCTGGAAGATCGGCCCCGGCGACAAGGTCGGCGTCGTCGGCCTCGGCGGGCTTGGCCACATGGCGGTCAAGATCGCCCATGCGATGGGTGCCCAGGTGGTGCTGTTCACCAGCTCACCGGGCAAGGTCGCCGATGCCCTCAGGCTCGGTGCCCAGGCAGCGGTGATCTCCAGCGACAAGGCGGCGATGTCGGCACATGCCAACAGCTTCGATTTCATCCTCGACTGCGTCAGCGCCCCGCACGATCTCAACGCCTACCTGGTGCTGCTCAAGCGCGAAGGCACGATGACCCTGGTCGGCGTGCCGGACCAGCCGCCGACCGTCGAGATGGCCCCGCTGGTGTTCAAGCGCCGCCACCTTGCCGGCTCGCTGATCGGCGGCGTTGCCGAGACTCAGGAGATGCTCGATTTCTGCGCCGAACACGGCATCGTTTCGGAAGTCGAGATGATCGACATCAAGCAGATCAACGAGGCCTATGACCGCATGGTCAAGAGCGATGTGAAGTACCGCTTCGTGATCGACATGGCGAGCTTGAAAGCGGCCTGATTCGGGTGAACTCCCTCCAAAGAATATTGGAGCGATAGAGACCCCGAAAATCCCGTCATTCCCGCGCAGGCGGGAATCCAGTTCTCTGCGACCAGCGATGCGCACGAGTCAAAACTGGATCCCCGCCCGCGCGGGCATGACGTTTTTAAGTTTCAGAGGGGAACAGCTCTAGGCTTCGATATCGGCGTCGTCGCGCTGCAGGCCGTACTTGCGCAGCTTTTCGACCAGGGTCGTGCGGCGGGTATTCAACAGCTTCGCGGCATGGGCGACCACGCCGGAGGATTGCGTGAGCGCCTGCTTGATCAGCGCCAGCTCGATGGTCTCGATGTGGTCCTTCAGGTTGACGCCATCGGGCGGCAACTGGGTGGAAGCCGCCGGGAAGTAGGTGCTCGACGCCGAAGACAGCGGCGGCAGGCTGCTGATCGCCGTGAAGCCGGACGACGAGCCGCCGCCGGACAAGCCGCGCGCATTGACGGCGATCGGCTCGTGTTCTTCATCAGCCACCGCCGGCACCGACAGCACCGGGGTCACCGGCAGCACCACGTTCTGGCGATAGCGCACCGGCAGTTCGGCAACGCCGACCATCGCATGCGGATGCAGCACCGCCAGCCGCTCGATCAGGTTCGACAGCTCGCGGACATTGCCCGGCCAGTGATAAGAGCGCAGCACATGCACGGCATCGGGCGACAGCTTGACCGAGCCGTGGCCGTTGCGGCGCATGGAATCGGTCAGGTCATCGATCAACAGCGGCAGATCCTCCAGACGCTCGCGCAAGGCCGGCATCTCGATCGGGAACACGTTCAGGCGATAGAACAGATCTTCGCGGAACGTGCCCTTGATGATGTTTTCTTCAAGGTTGCGATGCGTCGCAGCGATGATCCGCACCTCGCAGCGCATGCTGCGATTGGAGCCCACCCGCTCGTAGGTGCGCTCCTGCAGCACGCGCAGGATCTTCACCTGCATCGGCAAGGTCATGTCGCCGATCTCGTCGAGAAACAGCGTGCCGCCATCGGCCATCTCGAAGCGGCCCTTGCGCGAGGTGATCGCGCCGGTGAAGGCACCTTTCTCATGGCCGAACAGTTCCGATTCCAGCAATTCGCTCGGGATCGCACCGCAGTTGACCGCCACGAACGGCTTGTCGCGACGGGCTGATTGCTCGTGAACGGCACGGGCCACCACTTCCTTGCCGGTGCCGGATTCGCCGGTGACCAGCACCGTGGTGTCGTGGCCAGCGACCTGCTCGATCATCCGCCGCACCTTGCGGATCGGTGCCGAGTTGCCAGTCGGGCCGACCAGCCGCGTCGCTGCCGCTTCCTGGTCCATGCGGACCAGGCCGGCGCGGCGCAGCAGATCGTTGAGCTGGGCGTAGCGCACCGGCTGTTCGAGCGCAAAGCAGGCGCTGCGATCGAGGCTGTACTGCTCGCAGATCTGTTCCTGGCGCTGCGGCGGCACCAGCAGCGGCGGATGGTGGCGGTCGCGCTTCAACCATTCGACGAAGCGGCCGAAGGCGATCGGATCGGCTTCTTGACCGACGATCACCGCCAGCCATTCCTGGGGCTTGCGATCGGCCAGCTTCAGGGCCGCCGCGCTGGCCACGCAGACCGGAATGAAATCGATGAACTGCAGGATCGACGCGAGGGTGGCCGAACTCTGCTCGTCGCCATCGATCACCAGCACGCGGGATTCAGCCATGCGCGCCGCCCTCCTGCACCAAGGCGAGCATGTTGGCGCGGACGTATTCGGCGATCCGGTGCTCGTAATCGTGCTTGGAAATGAAGCCGTCGGCACCGGCCTGCGCGGTGTGCTCGCGGTGCTCGGCATCGTCGTAATGGCTGGCGATCAGAATCCGCGGCGGCGCGTCCTGCGCCTTGATCAGGCGGGTCGCCTGCAGGCCGCCCATGCCCGGCATCGACAGGTCCATCAAGATCAGATCGGGGCGCAATTCTTCGGCGAGGCGCACGGCGTCGTAGCCGTCGTGGCCGAGGCCGACGACCTTGATCTCCGGCACCGAGGCCAGCAGGTGGCGCGCCAGCACCAGAAAGGCTTCGTTGTCATCGACCAGCAAGGTGCGCACGGTATTCATGTCGATTCCCGGACTACGTGTTCATTCAAGACGACTTGGGGGCGTGTAGCTCGGGGCTGGCTGCGCCCCGGGGCTGCCGCCCGTGAAATCGCGCGTTGAAGTGCCATGCCAGGCACTTCAACAAGCTCGCGCGAATTCACCCATTCTGACCGCAACCCGCGGTGCCATCCGCCTGCGTTCCTTGGCCGGTGCAATTTTCATGGCTTCGCGGTATTTGGCGATCGTCCGGCGGGCGATCAGCACCCCGCCGCGCGCCAGAATCGCCGCGATCGCGCCATCGCACAGCGGTGCGGCCAGCTTCTCGCCATCGACGATGCGGCGGATCATCGCCCGTACCGCGATACCGGAGGTATCGCTTTCCGCCCCCTGGATCTGGCTCGGGAAAAAATCCTTCATCGAGTACACGCCCCAGGGCGTGGCGACGAACTTGTTCGAGGTCACCCGGCAGACGGTGGACTCGTGCATGGCGATGCTGTCGGCGACTTCGCGCAGGGTCAGCGGCAGCATGCCTTCCTCGCCACGGCGGAGGAAATCGCGCTGCCGCTCGAACACCACGCGGGCGGTCTTGAGCAAGGTCTCGTGGCGCATTTCCAGCCCGCGGACCAGCCAGCGGGCCTGCTGCATCTGATCCTTGAGGCCACGATGGGCGCTCGCCGAGGTAGCCATCATCCGTTCGTACTGGCCGTTGATGCGCAGCTTCGGCAGGCTGGCTGGATTCAGCTCGACCTTCCAGGCGCCGGCGACGCCGCTGACGATCAGATCCGGCACCACCGCCTGCGCCGGTTCGATGCGCGAAGCACCGGGCTTCGGATCGAGCGTGCGGATCAGGTCCATCGCCTGGATCATCCGGGTTTCGGTGGCACCGAGTTCGCTGCGCAGCTTGCCGAAATCACGGGCGGCGACGCGCTCCAGATGGTTCATCACCAGCGTTTCCGCCAGGTTCCGGCCCGGCGTGCCGGCCTTGATCGCTTCCAGTTGCAGCAACAGGCATTCGCGCAGATCGCGGGCCGCGAAGCCGGTGGGCTCGACGCTCTGCACGGTGCTCAGCGCTGCTTCGAGTTCGTCCAGCGTCACCTGCCATTCGGCCGGCAGGCTGACCAGGATGACCGCCAGCTCGGTTTCCAGATAACCGTTGTCGTCGATGTGTTCGATGATCGCGATCGCCAGTTGCCAGTCGCGGCGGCTGTCGATGATCAGCTCCAGCTGTTCGAGGGCGGCAACCCGGGCATCCTCGATCGGCGCCGCGGCGCGGCGGGCCTCGATCGGCTCGCCGTCTTCGGTCGGTTCACCACCGGACCAGGACTCGGCACTCGACCAGTCGAAATCGGCATCGACTCTATCGCCAGCAGCCTCATCGCAGCCGCTGACCGCCGCTTCGGTGGATTCGCTGCTGACGGCAGCGCAGTCGATCAGCTCGGGGGACGGTGCTTCGGCACCAGCGGTTGTCAGCGGCGCGTCATCATGGCGTTCGAGCAATACATTGCCTTCCAGCGCGGCTTCCACTTCCTGTTCCAGCTCGATCGCCGAAAGCTGCAAAAGGCGAATCGACTGAAGCAGTTGCGGGGTCATCGCAAGGTTCTGCGAGATGCCCATCCTGGTCGCCGGCTTCATTGTTGCGCTCCCCGTTAGTGATTCCGTGGAGCCATCTTTGACCAAAGCGCAGCGCTGCCCAATCAGTTTATTCCCGACCTAATGTCAGAAAAATCCTGACATGTGTCAAAAGCTGATCAGCGGTCTTGCCGCTGGTCCGGGAATTGCCATCGCCGGTCTGGATGCAAGCCAGGGAAACTCTGCACAGGTTTGATGTAGAGCGGCGATAGGAGCGGGAATTGCACCCTGTTATTGAGGCGGCCCTCAAAATGTTGAACAAGCAGGCCGACGGTGGCAGGAAGTGACTCAGGGTTTTAGACCGCGCCGGCCGCCTCAATAACAAAAAACACCTTGATTTTATTATTGATGTGGCCGACCCGTTCGCCGATTCAAGGTGACGAAGCGGAACGGAAAGCGATGGCGCTCGTCGGCGGGATGCGCTTCGGAGGCTGTCTCGATCCAATCGGCAGTGTCGAACTCTGGAAACCAGGTGTCACCTTCAAGCTCGGCGAGCACCTCGGTCAGTTCCAGCCGCGTCGCCAGCGGCAGGGTCTGGCGATACAGTTCAGCACCGCCGATCACCACCAGTTCCCGCCCCTGCCCGGCGTTCAGCGCCTGATCGAGGCTGGCGAACACCGTGGCACCGGCCGGCTTGAACGCGATGTCGCGGGTCAGCACCCAGTTGTCGCGATCCGGCAGCGGCCGGCCAAGCGACACCCAGGTCTTGCGGCCCATCAGCACGGTCTTGCCGACGGTCAGGCGCTTGAAGCGCTTCAGGTCGTCCGGCAGCCGCCAGGGCAGATCGCCGTCGCGGCCGATCACGCGGTTCTGCGCCAGTGCAGCGATCAAGGTCAGCTCGGTGCTCATGGCTGGGTGGTGCGGTCCAGCACGTCAATGATTTCCTGGGTCACCAGATCCGGCCGGTTCCAGAGCACGAAATGCCCCAGGTTCGGCACGACGACGACCTTGCCGTTCGGCTTCGGCAACACTTTCTCGGCATAGGCCGCCGTGCGCGGATCGACCAGCTCATCCTTGGCACCCTGGACCACGGTGATCGGCATTTTCAGGCCTGCCCAGCGCGGCGTCTGCTTTTTCAGTTCGTCAACCAGGGGCAGGATTTCCTGGTTCGACCAGATGAAATCATTCGGCGCGATCAGCTTGACCAGCCACAGGGTCATGGCGACGTTGTACCAGCGCGGCTGCTCGGTGTTCGGGTCGATCGACGGCGCGACCAGCACCGCGCCGCGCACCCGTTCGGGATAGCGCATCGCCAGTTCGGCACCGATCGGCCCACCCAGCGAATGGCCAACCAGCAAGGTCGGCGCGCCGGGACCGTCCAGCAGCGGCACCAGCAAGCGCGCCTGATCGGCCATCAGCGGCGCGACCCGGCCTGGATCCGAAGCGCCGAAACCGGGACGGTCGACGGAGATCATCGTCGCCCGCTGTTGCAATTCCGGATCGGCCATGTAATGCGCCCAGGCTTTCCAGCCGCCCGGCGTGCCGTGCAGGAACAGGATGCGCGCCGGCCCGTCGCCGATCTGCCAATAGTGGATCTTCCGGTCGTCGATCTTGTAGCTGTGCTCGACGGGTTGCGGTAGCTGCGGAAATAGCTCGTCGATCGAGCCCATCGGATACGGCGGATTCTTTGCGGCGGCCGCGGCGCTGATCAGCAGCAGGCAAGCGGTAATCCAGTTTCTGAAGCGCATGGATGCCTTCTCAGACCGCAACCGGAGCCTTGATATGCGGATGCGGCTCGTAGCCGTAGACAAACACCTGCCCAGCCCGGCCGCAGGCACGGATGATGTTCTTCTCGTCCGGCTGGCCCAGTTCGATCCATTCCTCGATCAGCCCGGTCAGATCCTTGCGCCACAGATCCGGCTCGTCCGGATCGCTCAAGCCCTTGCCGAGTTCCAGCCGCTCATGGGCATGCAGCGCGAACACCAGCACGCGGACCATCATTCGCTCGTCGGTCTCCGAGGGATGGCGGGCGATGGTGAGCGCGTGTTCCGCGTAGTAGTTGCGATCCATGTCGGCGATCTGCAACTGGGCCTTGAAGATGGTGGCTTTGAGGGCCATGGGGGAGCGCGCTTTGGGTTTGGCGATTGGGGGTGGATGGTAGCGGGCGGGCGGGTTCTTGGCTCGGCTTAGCTGACGTCTGTGTTGTTCTCGACTTGATCGGCCCTTGTTCCCGTTTGCTAGCTTCAGCGCACTGTTCCGCGCTATCGCGCGGGTCACTTTCCTTGGTGCCCAAGGAAAGTAACCAAAGGAAGGGCGCCCCCCGGCGCTGCGTCGCCTTGCCGAAGCAGTAGAAGCCGGCAAGTCGATGCCCTGTGCTTCTCGGCCATGACGGGGCTTTTCGACGCGCCATCCGTGGCGCGGCGAAAAGGCTTCGGCATCCTGCCTCGCCTCCTTCGGAGCCTATCCGCCATGGCCTGCGATGCTCGGCGCGCTTAAGGGGGTCCAACGTCCACGGCAACAGC
>JAUXYM010000092.1 GCA_030694365.1 Nevskia sp.
ACTGTGGAGCAGAACGTGGCCGAATCAATAATAAAATCAATATGTTTTTTGTTATTGAGGCACCAGCGCCACCTATCAGCTTGCTTCATACGTTGCCCGGGACGCTCTCCTGTTCAACATTTTGTAGGCCGCCTCAATAACGCGCATCAGTGTCGCTTTCCATCCGTTCCGCGCGCGCAGCCGTCCAGGCCGGCATGCCATCCGTCGAACCCCGAGGATCTGCCTTCATTCGCCGAATCCCCCCACCGCCGACGGCTGCGCCGCCTTGTTCTGTCGTTTTCCAGATCGTAGTCAGCGCCGATGCTTCGACCGGCTGCTGCTGAAGTTTCAGCCTTCCCGCTTCCAGGCCATGAACCGGCAAGCGATCTCGTCGGAGCAGACTACACATGACTGTGACATCCGACAATGGCAGAGTCCGCGCGCTTTGCTCGACGGACGCCCCAGGCGTTTTGCCCGCCTTTTACTCATCAAATCGCCAGTGCTTGCCAGCATATTAATGGCGTGGTTAGAATCACTAACCGTCCGGTCAGTCAGTAGCCTGCTTACCGCTTCGAACCCCCTTCACACCTGCCGGATGTCACGAGTCGATGCGATGAGCCTTCCCGCCGGTGCCCGGTCGATACTCGACGCTGCCGCGTCACTCTTTTCCAAGACTGGCTTCGACGCCGTGTCGCTGTCGGAGATCGCGTCGCGCGCTGGCGTCTGCAAGGCCAACATCTTTCATCACTTCGATTCCAAGGAAGCGCTGTATCTCGACGTTATGCGCGAAGCCTGCAAGGGCCACGCGGAATTTGCCGAACAGTTGCTGCAGCAGCCGCTCAGTTCGACCGACAAGCTGCTGCGGCTCGTCGAATTCGAGTTTCTCGACATGTTCGAGAATGAGGCCCGCACCCAGCTGATCTTCCGCGAAGTGCTCAATGCCGGCAGCGGCAAGGGCCGCGAGATTGCCGAAAACATCTTCGAGCGCAACTGCAATGCCGTGATCGCCTTGTTTCAGGAAGGCGTCGATCGCGGCGAGTTCCGGCCCGAGCTTGATCCCGGCATCGCCGCCTGGATGCTCGGCGCCAGCGAAATGATGTTCTTCCAGAACCGCAACATCCTGAGCCACATGCCCGGCATGGGTAATGCGAGCGTCCCGGCCGACTATGCCGCCAAGGTCGTGCAGACGCTGTTGCATGGCCTGCTGCCCGATAACGCAGTCGGTGTCGCCATCGACGCCGCAAATTTCCAGAGGAAACCGACGTGATGATGCAACTGCCTTCACGGACCCGACTGAGCCTGTTCGCTTCGGCCTTGTTTGCCAGCGGCTGCGCCTTAGGCCCGGATTTCACCACGCCAGCGGTTCCGGAAAGCGCGCGTTACACCCGCGAAGCGCTGCCCGGCGCGACCGTTGCCACGGCGGTACCGGGCGGTGAAGCGCAACAGTTTCTGGCCGGAAAAGCGCTGCCGGATCGCTGGTGGACGCTGTTCGGTGCACCAAAGCTCAATGCCCTGGTCGAACAGGCTTTGATCGCCAGCCCGAGCGTCGCTTCCGCTCAGGCGGCGCTGCGCGTGGCCCAGCAGAACTACCGCGCCGAACGCTCCAACCTGCTGCCCTCGGCCGAAGGCACCTTCAATGCCTCGCGACAGAAAATCGATACCGCTACCTTCGGTAATCCGGGCGGCGGCGGCGTGATCTACAACCTGTACAACACCTCGATCGGCGTCAGCTACGGGCTCGATCTGTGGGGCGGCACCCGGCGCGGTGTGGAAGCCGAGCGGGCGGCGGCCGAGTTCCAGCAATGGCAGCTCGAAGCCACCTATCAGACGCTGGTCGCCAACGTCCTCACCACGGCGTTCCGCGAGATCGAGCAGCGCACTCTGGTAGTCGGCCAGGAACTGGTGATCCGGCAGCAGGAATCGCTGCTGAAGATCACCCAGGCCCGCTATGAAAGCGGTGCCATCGCCCGCTCCGAACTGCTGTCGATGCAGTCACAGGCTGCCATCGAACGCGGCAAGCTGCCGGCCCATAAGCTGGCGATGACCCAGGCTCAGAACCAGCTCGCGGTCTATCTGGGCAAGCTGCCGAGCGAGTACGTCAGCGCGCCGTTCGAACTCGATGAACTGAGCTTGCCGCAGGCGCTGCCGATATCGCTGCCGTCGTCGCTGGTCCGTCAGCGGCCGGACATCCGGGCCGCGGAAGCGACGATGCACGAGGCTTCGGCGCGGGTCGGCATCGCCACCGCCAACCTGCTGCCGCAGATCGCGCTGACTGCCAAGTTCGGTACTCAGGCATCGGTGATCGATCAGCTGTTCACCGGCAATGTCTGGTCGATTGCCGGCAATGTCACCCAGCCCCTGTTCAATGCTGGAAAGTTGAGAGCCGAGCGCCGCGCCGCCTTCGCGACCCTGGACAAGACGGCGGCGGATTACCGGCAAACCGTGCTGGACGCTTTCCGCAATGTCGCCGATGCGCTACGGGCGCTGGAAACCGACGCCGAGTACCTGCAAACGCAATACAACGCCGCCGATCTTTCCGCCCAGGGTCTGAAACTGACCGAAAACCAGTACAAGCTCGGCAGCGGCAGCTCGCTGACCGTGCTCGATGCCCAGACTCGTGACACCCAGGCCCGCGCCGGCTACGTCATCGCCCGGGTTTCCCGGCTCAGCGATACCGCCGCGTTGTTCCAGGCGCTCGGTGGCGGCTGGACCACTCGCAATGCCGATGCTGAGTTTCCTAGCGGTGCTCCCGGCGGCCAGCCGCCTGGTGAACCGACCCAGTCATCAGCGGGTGCGCCGTGATCGCCGCGCGCTCCTGCTGCAAACCTTCATCCATTCAATCGACTGACCGCGCCTCGACGCTCGGACTGCGTACCCCCCGGAGAACTCCATGAAGCGTTGGTTGATCCTCATCGGCATCGTCGTGCTGGTCTTGCTCGCCGTCGGCGGCACCAAGGCATTTCAGATCAACAAGATGATCGCCGGCTTCGCAAAGGCGCAAGAACCGCAGGTGGCGGTGTCGACATTGACTGCGGCCTTTGAAGACTGGCAGCCGACCCAGAGCGCAGCCGGTTCGCTGCGCGCGGTGCGCGGCGTGAGCTTGTCGACCGAGGTCGCCGGGCTGGTCGACGGCGTGTCGTTCCGCTCCGGTGACGAGGTCAAGGCCGGCGCGCGTCTGGTGCAATTGAATGCCGCCAGCGATATCGCCCGGCTCGATGCCCTGAAAGCCGATCTGAAACAGGCCGAAAGTGTCGCCAAGCGCGATCGCGAACAGCGCACTGCCGACGCGATCAGCCAGGCGCAGCTCGACCAGTCCGAATCGACCCTCGCCGCCGCGCGCGCTGCGGTGGCCGAACAGGCGGCGACGGTGGCCAAGAAAGCCATCGCCGCGCCGTTCTCCGGCCGGCTCGGCATCTCGGCGCTGAATCGCGGCCAGTACCTGAACCCCGGCGATGCGATCGTCAGCCTGCAGCAGCTCGATCCGATCTACGTCGATTTCAACATGCCGCAGAAAGCGCTGGCGGCGCTGGCGGTCGGCCAGAAAGTCTCGGCGGTGTCCGACAGCTTCCCCAGCGTTGCTTTCGTCGGCGAGATCAGCGCCATCGAGCCAACCATCGACGCCGACACCCGCAACGTCAAGGTGCAGGCGACGGTGAAGAATCCGGATCAGAAGCTGTTGCCCGGCATGTTCGCCAATGTCGAGGTTACCGTCGGTGCCAAGGCCCGCTACCTGACCGTGCCGCAGACCGCCGTCAGCTTCAATCCCTACGGCGAAACAGTGTTTCTGGTGGTGCCGCGTGGCAGCGAGAAGACTGAGGATCCCAACACCCCGGCCGAACTGAAAGAGACCCAGCGGCTGGCGGCTGAAGACGCCAGGATCAAGGCAGCCCAGCAAGCAACAGTGGCCGCCGAAGTCGCCAAGGCGCAAGGCAAGGAAGCGCCTGCCGCTGCACCTGCTCCCCCGAAAGCTGATCAGGCACCGGCATCCGACGTACCGCCGGTGATGGTGGCCCACCAGGTGTTCGTCACCGTCGGCCCGACCCGCGGCGATCAGGTGGCGATCCTGACCGGCGTCAAGGAAGGCGACATCGTGGTCACCAGCGGCCAGTTGAAGCTGAAAACCGGCGTCAAGGTGGCGATCAACAACAAGGTGCAGCCGGGCAACAACGCCCATCCGAAGCCGGTCGACGAGTGAGCAGCCCCCGCTCACTGGCCCCGCTCGCTCTAGGCCCCGCTCAAGGACGATGAGATCCTCATGAAATTCACCGATCTGTTCATCAAGAAGCCGGTCCTGGCGACCGTCGTCAGCCTGATGATCCTGGTGCTCGGCCTGCGCTCGATGTTCGGGCTGCCGGTGCGCCAGTACCCGCTGACCGAGAACGCCACGGTGACCGTGACCACGGTCTATTACGGGGCCAACGCCGATGTCGTCGCCGGCTTCATCACCACGCCGATCGAAGCGGCCGTGGCGCAGGCGCAGGGCATCGACTACATGACCTCGACCAGCGTCGCCGGCACCTCGACCATCACCGCGACCCTGCAGCTCAACTACGACGCCAATCGTGCGTTGAACGAAATCAATACCAAGGTCCAGTCGGTGATCAATCAGTTGCCTGCGGAAGCGCAGCAGCCGGTGCTGACCGTGCAGGTCGGCGAAGCGATCGCGTCGATGTACATGGGCTTCCACTCGCCTTCGCTGCCGTCGAACAAGGTCACCGATTACATCATCCGCGTCGTGCAGCCGAAGCTGCAGACGATCTCCGGCGTCAAGCAGGCGGAACTGCTCGGCGGGCGCCAGTTCGCGCTGCGCGCCTGGATGGATCCGCAGAAGCTGGCGGCCGTCGGCCTGACGGCGGCCGATGTCTACACGGCGGTGGGCAACAACAATTATCTGTCGGCACTGGGCACCACGCGCGGCGACATGGTCAGCGTCGATCTGACAGCCGGCACCGATCTGCATTCGATCGAGGAATTCAAGAAGCTGGTCATCAAGCAGAAAGGCAGCTCCCTGGTGCGTCTGGAAGACGTCGCCAAGGTGTCGCTCGGCGCCGAAAGCTACGATTCCGGCACCCGTTTCGACGGCAAGCAATCGGTGTTCATCGGCATCAAGGTGGCACCTGATGCCAACGCACTTACGGTGGTCAAGAACGTTCGCGCCGCGTTTCCCGAGCTGGTGGCCCAGCTACCGGAAGGCCTGAACGGCGAGATCGTCTACGACTCCACCCAGTACATCAGCGCTTCGATCAGCGAGGTGGAAAAGACGCTGATCGAAGCGCTGGCGATCGTCACGGTGGTGATCTTCCTATTCCTCGGCAGCTTCCGCTCGGTGATCATCCCGATCATCGCCATGCCGCTGTCGCTGATCGGCGCGTTCTTCGTGATGCTGCTGCTCGGCTACTCGATCAACCTGCTGACCCTGCTGGCGCTGGTGCTGGCGATCGGTCTGGTCGTCGATGACGCGATCATCGTCGTCGAGAACGTCGATCGCCACATGAAGATGGGCAAGACGCCGCTGCAGGCGGCACTCGTCGGTGCCCGCGAACTGGCTGGGCCGATCATCGCGATCTCGGTGGTGCTGATCGCGGTCTATGTGCCGATCGGTTTCCAGGGCGGCCTGACCGGCGTGCTGTTCTCCGAATTCGCCTTCACCCTGGCGGGTGCAGTCGCAGTGTCCGCCGTGGTGGCGCTGACCTTGTCGCCAATGATGTGCGCCATGTTCCTGCGCGACGATCACGGCTCCAACCGCTTCGTGAAGATGCTCGATCACAACTTCGAGCGCTTCTCGGCGGCTTATCGACGAATACTCGGCCGGATGCTCGACGGCTGGGTCACGGTGGTGGTGTTCGGCTTCGTGGTGATGGCGCTGATCGCGGTGATGATGCTGATGCCGATGGCCGGCGTACTGGCCAAAAGCGAGCTGGCACCGGCCGAGGATCAAGGCTTTCTGATCCACATCGTCAGCGGCCCGCCGAATGCGACGCTGAAGCAGATGTCGACTTACACCGACCAGATCTACGACGTCATGAAGCAGTTGCCGGAATACGGCAGCGCGTTCCAGATCGAGGGCGTCGGCACGGTCAATTCCGGTATCGGCGGCTTCGTTGCCGTGCCTTACGCGGAGCGCACGCGCGATACCAATGCGATGTCGGTGGATCTGCAGAATCGCAGCAACGGCATCGCCGGTGCCAATGTCTTCTGGGTCAATCCGCCACCGCTGCCCGGCGGCGGCAATGGCCTGCCGATCCAGTTCGTGATCAACACCACCGATTCCTTCGACAAGCTTTACGCCGTCGCCGATGCGGTGATCAGCAAGGCCCAGGCGACCGGCAAGTTCTATGTGCTCGACAACGGCCTGAAGATCGACAAGCCGCAGACCACGGTGAATGTCGACCGGGACAAGGTGGCCGCACTCGGCCTGACCATGCGCGATGTCGGTGGCGCGCTCGGTTCCTTGCTTGGCGGCGGTTACGTCAATTACTTCTCGATCGAAGGCCGTTCCTACAAGGTCATCCCGCAGGTGCAGACCAGCGATCGCCTGAATGCCGATCAGCTGGATAACTACTACATCCGCACCGCGACCGGCGGCATGGTGCCGGCGTCGACTGTGGTCAGCCTGAAGACCGAAACGGTGCCGCAGTCGATTCCGCACTTCCAGCAATTGAACTCGGCGACCATCGGCGCCGTGTTCGGCGGCACCCAGGGTGAAGCGCTGAAGATCCTCAACGACATCGCCAAGGAAACCCTGCCCCAGGGCTACACGATCGATTACGGCGGTGTGTCACGGCAGTACGTCCGGGAATCCGGCGGCTTCCTGACCACCATGGTGTTCGCACTGGTGATCATCTTCCTGACCCTGGCGGCGCAGTTCGAAAGCTTCCGCGATCCGCTGGTGGTGATGATGTCGGTGCCGATGGCGATCTTCGGCGCGATGGTGTTCATCTTCCTCGACTTCGCCACGCTGAACGTCTACACGCAGGTGGGACTGGTGACTCTGGTCGGCCTGATTGCCAAGCACGGCATCCTGATCGTGCAGTTCGCCAACCAGCAGATGGCGCTGGGCCACAGCAAGCGGGAAGCGATCGAGATTGCCGCTGAAACCCGTCTGCGGCCGATCCTGATGACCACCGCCGCGATGGTGCTCGGTGTCATGCCGCTGGTGGTCGCCAGCGGTGCCGGTGCCGTCGGCCGCAATCACATGGGCCTGGTGATCGCCACCGGCATCACCATCGGCACCGTGTTCACGCTGTTCGTGGTGCCGGCGATGTACATCTGGCTGGCCAGCGCCCACAAGGCGAAAACACCAGCCCCTGCGCCGGAAGCAGCGCCAGAGCCGCTGCGGAGCTGATTTCCCTAGGCCGTGTTAACAATTGACATTAGACTATTTCCCCGACTCATTGATGGAGTTGGACTGATGGACCGTCGAATCATTCGGGACGAGCAGTGGGATCGGATCAAGGATTTGCTGCCGGGGAAGGCG
>JAUXYM010000022.1 GCA_030694365.1 Nevskia sp.
CTGCTCCGCAAAGCCGACAAGCGAACCGTCGATGCCCTCGGGAACCACATCGGTTCTCTCCTCGACTCCTTCTCTCCAGACGAATGCGCCAATTACTTCGCTTCTTCTGGATATGTCGCCTTATAAATTAAAAATGCTCTAATGCGGGGGGCACCGTCCTCGGCGAGAAGGCGTTGCCAGGCTCTTTCGTACTTCGAATCCGCCGCTGTCGTCTGATAGAACGCTTTGTAAGCCCGAGCCAAGGGCTCCCATGCCTGTCGATCAGCGGAACAGAGAGGAGATATTTCAATATTCACCGGCGCTGCCTCATCGCATTTATCAAGGAATGATCTTCGACGGCATTGTGGCTGCGGACTTCGCAGTTCCGAACACCCAGTCCCAGTGCGGGCCCATGAAGCCGAAGTTGTCGATCCGCGAGCGCAACTGTACCGGGCGTGCACCTGCTCAGCGACAAAACACGCCCCAAAAAAACCCCAGCCTGAGCCGGGGTTCGTGGTGCCTGCGGTGCTGGCCGATCAGGGCATCGCCGCGAACTCGGCATGCTGCGGATGGGCGCGGCTGACCGGGATTTCGAGCCGGTTGACCGCATTCAAATAAGCCTTGGCCGAAGCGATGACGATATCGGTATCGGCACCCAAGCCATTGACCACGCGGCCGTCCTTGCTCAGGCGCACGGTGACTTCGCCCTGGGCGTCGGTGCCGGTAGTGATGGCGTTGACCGAATAGAGCAGCAACTTGGCACCGGTGCCGACCCGCTGTTCGATCGCCGCGAATACGGCATCGACCGGGCCATCGCCGAGTGCCTGCACTTCGCGGATTTCGCCATCGACGCTCAAAGCCACTTTGGCCAAAGGCTTGGTGCCGGTCTTCGAAGTCACTTCGAGCCACTGCAAGGTCACGCGCTCTTCGGCACGGGCCTGCTCGGTCTGGGTGACCAGGGCCTGCAAATCTTCATCGAAGATTTCCTGCTTCTTGTCGGCCAGATCCTTGAAGCGCGCAAAGGCTTCTGCGAGTTCGGCATCGGACTTGAACTGGTAGCCAAGTTCATCGAGCCGCGCCCGGAACGCGCTGCGGCCGGACAACTTGCCCAAGGTCAGCTTGTTCGACAACCAACCGACATCCTCGGCGCGCATGATCTCGTAGGTCTCGCGATGCTTGAGCACGCCGTCCTGATGGATGCCGGACTCATGCGCGAAGGCGTTGGCACCCACTACCGCCTTGTTCGGCTGCACCGGATAGCCGGTGATGTTCGAGACCAGGCGCGAGCAGGGCACGATCTGGGTGGCGTCGACGCGGGTGGTGACCGGGAACACGTCGTGGCGGGTGCGGATCGCCATGACGATTTCCTCGACCGCCGCATTGCCGGCCCGCTCGCCGAGGCCATTGATCGTGCACTCGACCTGACGTGCGCCGTTCATCACCGCAGCGAGCGAGTTTGCGACTGCCATGCCGAGATCGTTGTGGCAGTGCGTCGACCAGATCACCTTGTCGGCATTCGGCACCCGCTCGATCAAGGTCTTGAAGCGCTCGCCCCAGAGGCTCGGGATCATGTAGCCGACGGTATCCGGCACGTTGAGCGTGGTGGCACCGGCCTTGATCACCGCATCGAAGATGCGGACCAGGAAATCGATGTCGGAACGGCCGGCGTCCTCGGCGGAGAACTCGACGTCATCGGTGAAGGTACGCGCCAGCTTGACCGCGCCGACCGCGTTGTCGACGACCTGATCCGGCGTCAAGCGCAGCTTCTTCTCCATGTGGATCGCGCTGGTGGCGATGAAGGTGTGGATGCGCTTGCGCGCGGCGGGCTGCAGCGCTTCGCCGGCGCGGGTGATATCGCCGGCATTGGCGCGAGCCAATGAGCAGACGATCGATTCCTTGACCGCGCGGGCCACCGCCTGCACCGAGGCGAAATCACCTGGGCTGGCAATCGCGAAGCCGGCTTCGATGACATCGACCTTCAGCTTCTGCAGCGCCAGCGCGATCCGCACCTTTTCGTCGAGGGTCATGGCCGCACCTGGCGACTGCTCGCCATCGCGCAAGGTGGTATCGAAAATGATGAGCTGGTCTTTCATGGGTTACTCGCAAATAAACAATAAGTTTTCCGACGGCGAATAGCCGTCGTTCAGCAATCCGATACAGGGACGTATCGGTTTGGGACAGGACGTTCAGGCTTTTTTTCCGGTACTAGCCCCCGGACGGGCGAATTTCGATGATCTGCCTTACGGCAGCAGTCGAAGGGCAAGCAGCAGCTCGCGACCGAACAGCGTCGGTCCGAAGAACATCTGGGAGCTGGTGCGGGCTTGCATGATGCGCGAATGATAGACCAGCCACGGGCCGCTCGCCAAGCGCGCGTTGTTGCCGCGCGTCGTGTTCGGGCTGCCGTCGATGGCTTGCGACCGCGCTCAGGCTGGCTCGGCCGCCAGTGCGGTGATCTGCGCGTTGTTCTCGGCGATCTGGGCAGCGGTCAGCTCATACTTGGCGACCATGTGCTCGCCCAGGTTCTCGCCTTCCGGCGGCATGTTGCGGTTCAGCTCGAACGGCTGGAAGGTCAACTCGACCTCGAGCTTGCCGGCCAGCCGGTCGACGGCAGCAATCAGCCCGCCCAGGCCGATCGCGCACCAGGGACAGGCGACATCGGATACGAAATCGATTTTCAGACGCTGCATGGATGGGCTCTCCAAAAGCAGATCGGATTCAGATCGGTGCCGGCTTGTTGCGCATCCGGCGCAGCACGGTCGCCACTGGACCCGACATCGCATACGCGAAAAAGATCAGAAACAGGATCAGCGGCGGGTTGATCGATACCAGCGCCAGCACGCCGATCACCGCCACGAACGGCAGGAAGCGCATGCGGCCGCTCAGGTTCAGCTTCTTGAAGCTGTTGTAGCGGATCGACGACACCATCAACAGCGCGCTGCCCAGAGTCAGGATACTGGCCGGAATCAGCACGTCGAGGCCGTTCAACTCGTAGCTGAACGCGGTCCAGACGAAGAACACGACCACGGCTGCAGCGGCCGGGCTCGGCAGGCCGAAGAAATCCTTGCTGCTTTCCTTGATCGCCGCCAGCACGTTGAAGCGGGCCAGACGCAGCGCCGCACAAGTGGCATAGGTCATCGCCAGCACGCCGCCGAGCTTGCCGCCCAGCCACTGGTAGTCGGACAGGAAGCGCAGGGAGTACGCGTAAACGACGATCGACGAAGCGATGCCGAACGCGGCCATGTCGCACAGCGAGTCGTATTCCTTGCCGAAATCGGTCGAGGTATTGGTCATTCGCGCGATACGGCCGTCGAGGGCGTCGGCAATCATCGCGAACAGGATGCCGATCGCCGCCTGATCGAAGTTGCCGTTCATCGACGACACGATCGCGTAGAACCCGCCGAACAGGGTGCCGGTGGTGAACAGGTTCGGCAGCAAATAGATCCCCTTGGTAGGGCCTTTGCGGCGCGGTTCGGAAGTGACGACGGGGTCGTTCATGACGGGCCTCTTTTCGGAGCCGAAGTGTAATGGCTGGCCGGGGAAGCCGCGCAATTACCGGCAGCGCACCAACGAATCGGGGCGCCGTAGCGCCCCGATCCTTTGCAGCAGAACAGCTGATCCGAAGGATCAGTTCTTGGTCTTGTCGACCAGCTTGTTCTTCGAGATCCACGGCATCATCGCGCGCAGGCCGGCACCGACCGTTTCGATCTGGTGCTCGGCAGCAATGCGACGACGCGCCTGCATCATCGGCTGGCCAGCCTGGTTCTCGAGCACGAAATCACGAGCGAACTTGCCGGTCTGGATGTCGGCGAGGACGCGCTTCATTTCCTTCTTGGTTTCTTCGGTGATGATCCGCGGGCCGGTCACGTAGTCGCCGTATTCGGCGGTGTTCGAGATCGAGTAGCGCATCGTCGAGATGCCGCCTTCGTACATCAGGTCGACGATCAGCTTCAGTTCGTGCAGGCACTCGAAGTAGGCCATTTCCGGCGCGTAGCCGGCTTCGACCAGCACTTCAAAACCGGCCTGCACCAGCGCCGAGGCACCGCCGCAGAGCACGGCCTGTTCGCCGAACAGATCGGTTTCGGTCTCTTCGCGGAAGTTGGTTTCGATGATGCCGGCGCGACCGCCGCCATTCGCCGAGGCGTAGGACAGTGCGATCTCCTTGGCGGAGCCGGACGCGTCCTGATGGATCGCGATCAGGCTCGGCACGCCGCCGCCCTGGGTGTAGGTCGAGCGTACAGTGTGGCCGGGGCCCTTCGGCGCGACCATGATCACGTCGAGATCGGCGCGCGGCTGGATCAGACCAAAATGGATGTTGAAGCCATGAGCGAAGGCGAGCACGCCACCTTCCTTCAGATTGTTGACCACGCTCTGCTCATAGATCAGGCGCTGGTCCTGGTCCGGGGCGAGGATCATGACCACGTCGGCGGTCTTCACCGCGTCGGCGACTTCGAGCACCTTGAGGCCGGCATTGGCGGCCTTGACCCAGCTCTTCGAGTTCTTGCGCAGGCCGACGGTGACGTCGACACCGGAGTCCTTCAGGTTCTGGGCATGGGCGTGGCCCTGCGAGCCATAGCCAAGGATCGTGACCTTGCGCGACTGGATGATCGAAAGGTCGGCGTCTTTATCGTAGAAAACGTTGATGCTTGGGGAAATGCTCACAGCGGTGCCCTCTCGTGGGACGGATGAAGCGCGAATGCGTCTTCGGTGGATCGGATCGTTATTTGCAGTTCGTTTCTTTCGGCCCGACGTATCAGACCGGGGCGGCCAGCACGGTGGTGCCGCGCGCCAGTGCCGCGGTGCCGCTGCGGGCCAGTTCGAGCACGCGGGCCAGGCTGGAAATCTCGGCGACGAAGTCGTTGACCTCGGCACCGGTGCCGGTCAGCTGCACGGTGCGGGTGGCTTCGGTCTCGTCGAGGATCTGGCCGTGGTGGCGAACCACGCAGTCGACGACCGCCTGCAGATTGTCGGCGTCGACGCCGAGTTTCAGCATCAGCAGCTCGGCCTCGATGTGCTCGCGGCCGGCCAGATCGACGATCTCGACGATCTCGACCAGCTTGCGCGACTGCCTGACGATCTGTTCGACGACGGCATCGCTGCCGTAGGTCACCAGGGTCAGCCGCGACAGGCTGGGATCGTGAGTCGGCGCAACCGACAGGGACTCGATGTTGTAGGCGCGGGCCGAGAACATGCCGGCGACACGCGCCAGCGCGCCTGCTTCGTTCTGAAGCAGGATGGAAACGATATGTCTTTGATCTTGACGCATAGGGCGCGCACGGTAGCCGCAGAGCGCGCCGGACGCAAGACAGAACGGGCTGGAATAGCGGCGGACATGCTATAAAAGCGCCCCTTTTGGTCCTTCAAACGACCATCCGCGCATCACTAAACGAGTTTCTGATCCGATGAACGCACCGCTGCAGCACGACACGCACCCCCTCGCCGGCCAGACGATGAGCGGTGCCGACATCATCGTCCAGGTCCTGGCCGATGAGGGTGTCGATGTCGTCTTCGGCTATTCGGGTGGCGCGATTCTGCCGACCTACGATGCGATCTTCCGCTACAACGCCGCCAACCCGAGTGCTGCGGGCGAAGACCCGATGCCGCTGATCGTGCCGGCCAACGAGCAGGGTGCCGGCTTCATGGCGGCCGGCTATGCGCGGTCCTCGGGCCGGGTCGGCGTGGCGCTGGTGACCTCCGGCCCGGGCGCGACCAACACCGTCACCCCGGTACGCGATTCGATGGCCGATTCGACGCCGATCGTGGTCATCTGCGGCCAGGTGCCGACCAGCGCGATGGGTACCGACGCGTTCCAGGAAGCGCCGATCAGCAACATCATGGCCGCCTGCGCCAAGCACGTGTTCCTGGTCACCGATCCGACCAAGCTCGAAGCCACCGTGCGCACCGCGTTCGAGCTCGCTCGCACCGGCCGCCCCGGCCCGGTGGTCGTTGACGTGCCGAAGGACGTGCAGAACTGGAAGGGCGTGTTCACCGGCCGTCGTGACGTGCTCGGCCGCCTGCCGGTACCGGGCTACCGCGCCCGCCTGCGCCTGACCGACGAAGCGCGCATCGACGACGCTTCTCTCGTCCGCTTCCATGAACTGCTCAAGGAAGCCAAGCGGCCGATGATCTATGCCGGCGGCGGCGTCATCCACGCCGAAGCGGCCGTGCAGCTGCGCGCCTTCGCCAACGAATACCGCGTCCCGACGGTGATGACCCTGATGGGTCTCGGCTG
>JAUXYM010000095.1 GCA_030694365.1 Nevskia sp.
CGCACCGGCGGCGCGGCCGAAGCGAAGTACACCTTGCGGGCGCCGGCGTCGCGAGCCATCTGGACGATTTCCTGGCTGGTGGTGCCGCGGACGATCGAGTCATCGACCAGTAGCACGTTCTTGCCGCGGAATTCGACCGGAATCGGATTCAGCTTCTGGCGCACGCTTTTCTTGCGCTGGGCCTGGCCCGGCATGATGAAGGTGCGGCCGATGTAGCGGTTCTTGATGAAGCCTTCGCGGTAGTTGACGTTCAGCCGAGCGGCCAGTTCGGCACCGGCGACGCGGGAGGTGTCGGGGATCGGAATCACCACGTCGATGTCGTGATCCGGCCACTCGCGGAGGATCTTTTCGGCGAGCTTGATGCCCATCCGCAGCCGCGCCTTGTAGACGTAGATCTTGTCCATCACCGAATCCGGGCGGGCCAGATAGACGTGCTCGAAGATGCACGGCGAATAGCTCGGATTGATGGCGCACTGGCGGACATGAATCTGGCCGTCGAGCGTGATCCACACCGCCTCGCCGGGCGCGATGTCGGCGATCAGTTCGAAGCCGGCGGCGTCGAGCGCGACCGATTCCGAGGCGATCATGTAGTCCATGCCCTGCGGCCCTTCACGACGGCCATAGACCACCGGGCGGATGCCGTGCGGATCGCGGAAGCCGACCACGCCGTAGCCGCTGATCATCGCCACGACGGCGTAAGCACCGCGAGCGCGGATGTGGACGCGGGATACGGCCTCGAACACGTCTTCAGGCGACACCCGTGGCGAGCCCATCATCATCAGCTCGTGGGCGAAGACATTGAGCAGCACTTCGGAATCGGAATCGGTGTTCAGGTGCCGGCGATCTTCGGCGAACAGCTCCTGCTTCAGCTGCTCGGCGTTGGTCAGATTGCCGTTGTGGGCCAGCGACACGCCGAACGGGGTGTTGGTATAGAACGGCTGCGCTTCAGCCGAGGTCGCGGTGCCAGCGGTCGGGTAGCGGACATGGCCGATGCCCATATTGCCGCGCAGGCGGACCATGTATTCGTCCTTGTGGAAAACGTCGCGAACCAGCCCGTTCTCCTTGTGCAGATACAGGCGATCACCTTCGCTGGTGATGATGCCGGCGGCATCCTGGCCACGATGCTGAAGCATCGTCAGGCCATCGTAGATTTCCTGGTTGACCTGACTTTTCGCAACGATTCCGACAATCCCGCACATGTCTGTTACTCCGAATCCGTGTTTCGCAGCGGGGTGGCCGGCTTGAGCCAGTTCAGCCATTCAGCTGGCGCAACGCTCGCCAGATTTTCGGCCAGCGGCTGAAGCGCTGGCAGCAGTTTCGATTGCTGAACGACTGGCTCGCGATGCAACGCGGTGAGCTGTACGACCAGGGCCAGCACCGCCAGCACCAGCACACCACGGACGATGCCGAAGGCGCCGCCGAGCATGCGGTCAAAACTGCCGAGCCCGGCGCCCTTGACGACACGCGACGCCAGCCACGCGACAAACGCGCCGACCAGCATCACTGACAGGAAGACCAGAACGTTGGCAAACAGGACGCGACCGAGCGGCGATGCGATGTGCGGCTCTAGCCAATGGGCGAGATCGGGCGCGTACAGCGCCGTCAGGATGAAGGCTGCAATCAGGGCAGCAAGACTGATGGCCTCACGGACGAGGCCGCGCCAGATGCCCAGCAATAGCGAGAAGGCAAGGATGGCGATGAAGACGTAATCGACCCAGATCATGCCGCGTGAACGTCCCCCCGAAAAATCGGGCGAAGTCTACCATCGCCCTGAGGCATGGAGGCGTCCGTTTCGTTGTCCGCCTTTTGGGTCGCAGGCACAGGACTCTGTTGAAACTTAAGTAAGCCGCAGGTCTCTAAGCGTAAACTCGACGTCACCCCGGGCTTAACTCCTACATGCGCAAAACCTTCCTTTCGCTGGCCATCGCCACGCTGGCGTTCGTCAGTGCTGTCAGCAACGCCGAGCAGCCGATCATCGATCTGCCCGAGATCGGCAATCCCGCTGATCTGGCCTTGTCGCCCGCGGAAGAAAATGAGATCGGCCAGCAGGTTGCCGCCGAGCTTTACTACTACAACTACGTGCTTGAAGACGTCGAGATCGGCGAGTACCTGACTGCACTCGGCTGGCGCCTGGCCGCGTTCGGCACCGAGAAGCCGCCGGCCTTCAATTTCTTCCTGATCGCCGATCCGCGCATCAACGCGTTCGCTCTGCCCGGTGCCTATATCGGTGTCAACGCCGGCCTGCTGTTGGCGGCGAACAGCGAGAGCGAAGTGGCCGGCGTCATGGCCCACGAAGAAGCCCACGTGACTCAGCGCCATGCTGCGCGCGGCCAGAACGATGATCAGGTCGCCACCATCGCCACCTGGGCTGCAGTGATCGCGGCGATCATCGCCGGCTCGGCGAATCCGAATATCGTCATCGGCGCGCTGTCGCTGGGTCAGGGTATCAATTACAACCGGCAAGTCAGCTACACGCGCTCGAACGAGTTCGAGGCCGACCGCATCGGTATCCGCACGCTCGCCGCTGCCGGTTTCGATCCCAACGGCATGGCCGGCTTCTTTTCCAAGCTCGAACAGCAGACGCGCCTATATGGCAACCGCCTGCCGGAAATCCTGCTGACCCATCCGGTCAATTCGACGCGTATCGCCGAAGCCTCGGCTCGCGCAGCCAGTTATCAGAAGCGTGACGTCAAGAACTCGCCGGATTTCGAGATCATGCGCGCGCGAATTCGTGTGCTGATGGCCGATTCGGCCAGCGAGATCGCAGCGTACTTCGAGGGCGAGCTGAATGCCGGCAAGCTGACGCCGGAAAACCAGTATGGGCTGGCGATGGCCCAGCACGCGCAAGGTCATTACGACGAAGCTCAGGCCGCACTCGAGCCCTTGCTGAAAGCCGGATCGAAAGCCGTCAGCGTGCCGATTCTCGAAGCCCGCATCCTGATCGGCCAGGGCAAGACCGATGAAGGCCTGGCCTTGATGGAAAAGACACTGAACGGCGTGCCGCGCCATCCGCCGGCCATCCTCGCCTATGCCGATGCCTTGATCTCCGCGAACCGCCCCGATGAAGCGCGGCGCGTGCTGCTGTCACATGAACAGGCGCTCGGCACCCGCATCGACACCTATCGTCTGCTGGCCGCCGCTGCCCGCGCATCGGGCAACGTTGCCGAAGCGCAATACCAGCAGTGCCTGTACTACTACGGGCGCGGTGATGTTCGCGGCGCCTTGCAGCAGCTGAATGCGGGCTTGCGGGTTGCCAGTATCACGACCCAGGATCGCTCACGGCTCAGCGCCAAGCGTCAGGAAATTCTCGAGACCATTCCGAAGGATCAACTGCGCCGGTTGCAGCGCGAGTAAGGCGCGTCTCAGGTTTCAGCCGCGTCTGACTTGAGGCGGCCGCTGGCGATCATCCAGCGATGGCAGTCCTCCAGCAGCGTCGCCAGCGGCAGCGGTTCATAGCCAAGCTCGGCGACCGCCTTGGCGTTCCGGCAATAGAGCGTGGTCGACAGCAGCTCGATCGCGTCGACCGTCAGCTCCGGTTCGCGACGCAGCAGCGCTGACATCAGTTCGTCGAGCCGCGCCAGCACGCGCATCGCAGGCAACGGCAGGGAGCGCGGCCTGACCGGCACCTTCATCAGCTTGGCAATCGCCCGCGCCAGCCCGACGTAACTGGAGTCGGCACCGCCCAGCAGATAATTCGACCCTGCCCGCCCCCGATCGACCGCGGCAACATGCGCGCGAACCACCGAGCGCACATGGCAGAAGCTGCCACCGCCGCCGGGCATTGCCGGCAGCCGGCCTCGCTCGACCATCCGGAACACCCGCGACCAGTTGTGCTCGTCATGCGCACCGATGACATGGGCCGGATTGATGATCACCGCGTTGAGACCGCGGCTGATGCCTTGCCGGATCTCGCGCTCGGCGAGCGCCTTGCTGCGTACATAGTTGATCGTCGAACCAAGGCCACGCGATGGCGTGTCCTCGGACACCGTGCCGCCATGCAGACCGTAGGCAACCAGACTCGAGGTATGGATGAAGCGCCCCGCCCCGGTTTCCAGGGCCGCGCGCACCGCATTGCGTGTGCCTTTGACGTTGACCTTGAGCTGCTCGATGCGCTGACGCGACCACAACGAGGTATTGGTCGCGGCATGGAATACGGCATCGACCTGCGCCGGCATCGCGTCACGCAGACTTCGAAAATCGGTGACATCGCCGATGACGCGCTGCGCTGAGAGTTGTTCGAGCCGCTGCAGCTTGGCATCGGCCCGATGCATGGCTGTCACCTGCCAGCCCTGGGCCAGCAGTTCTTCGACCAGATTGACGCCGATGAAGCCATCGGCACCGGTCACGAATGCCGTACGGCTCATGGCTGGGCGCCTGCCCAGAACGGCTTCGCCGCCACCTCGAACTGCCGAGGCCGGCGCAGACTCAAAGGTCTTCCTTCGCGGGCGCGATCGTCGCCCAGTGCTTGCAGCTCGGGCACTGCCAGAACAGCACGCCGGGCTTCAAGCCGCAGTTGCTGCAGGCGTAGCGCGGCTGCCCCTGCAGACGCTTGCGATAGACGCTGGTCAGGCTAGCCGCAGTATCGAAACCGGGCATCGAAGCATCGATCCAGACCAGCAGCCCCCGCCAGTTCGGCGTTTTCATCAGCCGGGTCGCCAGATAGGCCTGGGCGTTGTCGCCCTGCTCGACGAGGATGTCGGCCTTGGCCAGAGCCACCGCCAGCGAATCCGGGTGATCGGCTTCGGCATCGTCGAGAAACTGCACGTAGGCATCGGCATTGTCGCTTTCGAGATGGCAGCGCTGCATCGGCACCAGCACCTCCGGCAGATAGCGGACATCCTGCTCGATCGTTCGCGTATAGGCCTTGATCGCGGCATTCCAGTCCTTGGCCGCTTCGGCGAGGCTGGCCAGCAACAGGCTGGCGCGCGCGCAGCCATGGTCGGAGTCGAGTGCCTTTTCGGCGCGCTGATGCGCGGTTGCAAGATCGCCATCATGGCGAGCGTTTTCCGCCAGCTCGCAGTGATGATGGGCAATGCGCCGCGCCTGGGATTTGCCCTGAACGCCCTGCAACTGGGCCGCCGTGCGCATCGCCTGCTGCCAGTCGCGGCCCTGCTCATGCAGATCGAGCAGCAGTTCCAGCGCCTCGCTGAGATGCTGGCCAGCGGCGACCAACTCCTGCAGCAACTGTTCGGCGCGATCCATCACGCCGCCGCGCAGAAAATCCTGCGCCAGCTCCAGCCGTGCACGGGCCCCCTCGTCAGCGGTCAGCTCGGGCCTGGCCAGCACGGCTTCATGCAGCTGGATGGCGCGATCGAAATCGCCGCGCTTGCGGAACAGGCTGCCGAGCGTCATCTGCAGTTCGACGGGATCGCTATCGGCCCGCGGCGGCAGGTTCATGTCCAGCCGCGGCTCACCGGGTGTCGAAGGTGCCGGGCGATCCAGCGTCTTGCGCTTGGCCATCGCCAAGCCGAGCACCACGCCTAGCGGCAGGAAAGCCCAGGAGAACAGCGTTTCGAACATCGCCGGCCGCTGCTCAGCGGCTGCCGAGCAACGGCAGATTGCGCAGGTTCTTGAGCTCGGTTTCGCTGTCGCGCAGCGCCTTGCGCAGACGGCGGATTTCGCGATGCAGACGCAGCATTCGCAGGCCGCACAGCGCCAGGGTCAGCACCGCCGCAATGACGAAGCTGACGGCCACGAGCACGGCGACCCGAATTTCGGCCTGTCCGAACAGATAATGGAAGGTGACTCTCTCGGCATTGAAATAGCCAAGGCTGGCACCGGTCAGAAACACCAAAGCCAGCAGGATCACGGTCAGCACTCGAAGCATGGGAAGTCGATCCGTGATGAAGCGAAAGAAGACGACAGGCTGACCGGCGATCAGAGGTTCTTCAGCGGTGTGGTCTCGATGCTGGCATTGACTCGCTCGCGCATTTCCTTGCCCGGCTTGAAATGCGGCACGTGCTTGGATGGAATCTGTACCGCTTCGCCGGTCTTCGGGTTGCGGCCGACGCGCGACGGACGACTGTGCAGCGCAAAGCTGCCGAAGCCACGGATCTCGACCCGCTCCTCGTGGGCCAGCGCATCACCGATCTGGTCGAGCACCAGCTTGACGGCCAGTTCGACATCTTTCTGCATCAGATGGGTCTGCTTCAGCGCGAGCGCTTCGATCAATTCGGATTTGGTCATAAATGCTTGCGCGATCAAACCTTTGGGACGGCCGACGATAGTGAAAAAGCAGCAACTGCGCAACCGTTGTCGCGCAAATTTCTCAAACGCGCGACACAAAAAAAAGAGCCGCGCGTTTGCGCGGCTCTTCTGTGCGGCGGAAAAGCTCGGTGCTGGCTCGACTTAGTTGTCGTTGCCGCCGATCTGTTCCTTCAGCAGGTCGCCCAGGCTGGTCTTGCCAGTCGAAGCATTGCGGCTGTACTCGGCCACAGCTTCTTCTTCTTCCTGGATTTCCTTGGCACGAACCGACAGCGTCACGATGCGGTTCTTGCGATCCACACCGATGAAGCGCGACTCCAGCTCCTGGCCAACCGACAGCACCTTGGTGGCATCTTCGACGCGCTCGCGCGCCAGATCGCCGGCCTTGATGTAGCCCTCGACACCGCCCGCGAGGGTGATGACA
The DNA here is from genome assembly GCA_030694365.1 of Nevskia sp. Lineage (GTDB taxonomy): Bacteria > Pseudomonadota > Gammaproteobacteria > Nevskiales > Nevskiaceae > Nevskia. Next base: position 6,629 of record JAUXYM010000095.1, read on the forward strand.
GCACCCTTGGCGTCGACTTCCTTGACGATGCCCTTGACCATCTGGCCCTTCTGGTTGTCAGCAAGGAACATGGTGAGCGGATCCTGGCCCATCTGCTTGATGCCCAGGCTGATGCGCTCACGGGTACCGTCGATGGCAAGCACGGTGGCTTCCAGCTCCTGGCCCTTCGAGTAGCGACGGACGGCGGTTTCGCCGGCTTCGTTCCAGTCCAGATCGGACAGGTGGACGAGACCGTCGATGCCACCATCCAGACCGATGAAGATGCCGAAGTCGGTGATCGACTTGATCTGGCCCTTGACCTTGTCGCCCTTCTGGAAGTTCTGGGAGAACTCTTCCCATGGGTTCGGCACGCACTGCTTCATGCCGAGGCTGATGCGGCGGCGCTCTTCGTCGATGTCGAGAATCATGACTTCGACTTCGTCGCCGAGGTGCACCAGCTTGCCTGGGTTGACGTTCTTGTTCGTCCAGTCCATTTCCGAGACGTGGACCAGGCCTTCGACACCCGGCTCGATTTCGACGAATGCGCCGTAATCGGTGATGTTGGTGATCTTGCCGAACAGGCGGGTCTTTTCCGGGTAGCGACGTTCGATGTCGACCCACGGATCCGCACCCAGCTGCTTCAGGCCGAGCGACACGCGGCGACGCTCGCGGTCGTACTTCAGGACCTTGACTTCGATTTCCACGCCCACGGTCACGACTTCCGCCGGATCCTTGATGCGCTTCCAGGTCATGTCGGTGATGTGCAGCAGGCCGTCGATGCCGCCGAGGTCGACGAACGCGCCGTACTCGACGAGGTTCTTGACCACGCCGCGCAGGATCGCGCCTTCCTGGAGCTTCTCGAGCAGCATGTCGCGCTCGGCCGAGTATTCGGCTTCGAGCACTTCACGGCGAGAAACGACGACGTTGTTGCGCAGGCGATCGAGCTTGATGACCTTGAACTCGAGCGGCTTGCCTTCGAGGTACGCGGTGTCGCGAACCGGACGGACGTCGACCAGCGAACCCGGCAGGAATGCGCGGACATTGCCGATATCGACGGTGAAACCGCCCTTGACCTTGCCGGTGATGATGCCGATGACGGTTTCCTTGCCCTCGAACGCCTTCGTGAGGCGGTCCCAGGTCCGGATGCGTTCGGCCTTTTCCTTGCTGAAGCGGGTTTCGCCGAAGCCGTCTTCGACCGTTTCCAGCGCCACTTCGATGCGATCGCCGACCATCACCGTCGCCGGTGCGCCGTCAACCATGAATTCTGCGATCGGGATGACGCCTTCGGACTTGAGTCCGGCGTCAACGATCACCACATCAGCCTTAACTTCGAGCACCAGCGCGGTAACGATGGTGCCAGGCTGCATCGACTGGCCGCCTGAGAGGCTTTCTTCAAACATCTCGGCGAAACTGAGTTCAACGACACTTTCGATCATTCAGCAAGCTCTATAAGTAGGTGAAACATCCGTGGGGCCATCCTGGCCGCATGGTCTAAGGTTTGAGGATCACCATCCTGGCAATCCGATTGACGACGTGTCAGCGCTCAGGAAATCAGCTGCTTTTGACGCAGCAGGATTTCGAGTTGCACCAGCACTTGAGACACCGACATCCTGGTCGTATCGATGATGATCGCGTCAGTCGCGGCGACAAGCGGCGCAATGGCTCGCTTGCGGTCGCGCTCATCACGAGCACGCACTTCTACAAACAGGTCGTCGAGGTTAACACTTGCACCTTTCTTGCTCAACTGAGCGTGGCGACGCATCGCCCGGGCCTCGGCCTTGGCATCGAGGAAGATCTTCAGCACGGCGTCGGGAAACACCACGGACCCCATGTCACGACCGTCGGCGATCAGGCCGGGAGCTTCCCGGAAATCCCGTTGCCGTTGCAGCAGTGCCGCCCGGACCACCGGTGCGGTGGCGATCTGCGAAGCAAGATTACCGGTTGATTCGGCGCGGATTTTGTCGGTCCAGTTGGCGCCGTTGACGAGAATTGCTTCGTCTGCCTCGGTTTCGCCGACGAAACGGATGTCCAAAGTTGAAGCCAGCGCGGCGACTTCATCGTGAGCGCCCAAGGCGACACCGGCCTTCACCGCGGCCAGCGCCAGAACCCGGTACAAAGCGCCGCTGTCGAGCCGATGCCAGCCGGTCCGCGCCGCCAGCCAGCGCGTCGCCATGCCCTTGCCGACGCCGCTCGGACCGTCGACCGCAATAACCGGTATGCGCACAGGGTTCACGAGGTCTTCTGCTCGCTGATCCGCAGCCCCGCACCGCCCATCAGGCTGACGAAGCCCGGGAACGAGGTATTGACGTTGGCGCAATCGAGAATGCTGATCGCGCCAGCCGCACGCAGGCCGGCGATCGCGAAGCTCATCGCGATGCGGTGATCGCCCTTGGAATCCACCGTACCGCCGCCAATGCGGCTGCCGGTGATGATCGCGCCGTCGGCTTGCGCGATCGCCGACACACCGAGCACGGTCAAACCGTCGCACATCGCGGCGATACGGTCGGATTCCTTGACTCGCAGTTCCTCCGCGTCAGTCACCACCGTGATGCCGGTCGCGCAGGCTGCGGCGACGAACACGGCGGGAAATTCGTCGATCGCGGAAGCCACCAGATCGCCGCCGATCGCAATGCCCTGCAGCTGCCCGCCACGCACCCGGATATCGGCCACCGGCTCGCCGCCGAACATCCGCTCGTTAGTCAGCTCGATCGAGGTGCCCATCTTGCGCAGGATGTCGATGATGCCGGTACGGGTCGGATTGATGCCCACGGCAGTCAGCAGCAAGTCCGAACCGGGGACGATCGCCGCCGCCACCATCGGGAAGGTGGCCGAGGAAATATCCGCCGGCACCTCGATGTTGGTCGCGCGCAATTGCTGGCCGCCGCGAACCGCGGCGTAGCCCGGCGTCGCTTCGACCTCGACGCCGAAGCCGCGCAGCATCCGCTCGGTGTGATCGCGCGAGGCTTCAGGTTCTCGGACTTCGGTCTTGCCGTTGGCGTACAGCCCGGCCAGCAGAATGCCGCTCTTGACCTGTGCGCTGGCGACCGGCGAGTCGTAGGAAATCGCCTTCAATCCGCTCGCAGGTGAGAACGTCAGCGGCGACGTGCCTTTCTCGGTCGTCGCGATGGTTGCGCCCATCTGGCGCAGCGGATCGACGATGCGGCGCATCGGCCGCTTCGACAGCGAGCTATCGCCGATCAGAGTCGTCTCGAACGCCTGCGCCGCCATCAGGCCGGACATCAGCCGCATCGACGTACCGGAATTGCCCAGATCCAGCGAACCCGCCGGTGCCTTCAAGCCATGCAGGCCGACGCCATGCACGCGCAGATGCGTCGGCCCAAGCTGCTCGATGCGCACGCCCATCGCCTGGAAGGCTTTCATCGTGCACAGGCAGTCTTCGCCGGTCAGAAAGCCGGTGACTTCGGAGACGCCTTCGGCCAGCGAGCCGAACATCACCGCGCGATGCGAAATCGACTTGTCGCCGGGCACGCGCAGGGCACCCGTGAGCTGACCGCCCGCCTGCACGAGGTAGTTGAGTGATGTCATTTGGTTAAGAAGTTTCCAGTTTCCAGTTTCCAGTTTCCAGAACAAACAAGTCGCAGCGCCGTGCCCGCTTCTCTGGCAACTGGACACTGACCACTGGAAACTGCTTCATTCGATTCGGGTCAGGTGCCGCTCGCGCGCCGCACGGGCGCGCTCGAAAACGGCTTGCATCGCGTCCCAGTCACCGCGCTCGATCATGCCGTGGAGGCGGGTCAGCTCGTCGATCTGCTTTCGCAAGAGTGCTGCCACCGGCTCGGCGTTGGCGCGCAGGATGTCGTGCCACATGCGCGGGCTTGATGACGCGATGCGGGTGAAATCGCGAAAGCCGCCGCCGGCGTTCGGGAAGATGTCGGCATCCGCACCCTCAAGCTGATCGAGCATGTCGACGAAGCTGTAGGCGAGCAGATGCGGCAGATGCGAAGTCGCGGCGAAGATCGAGTCGTGACGCGCGGCGTCCATCTTGACCACTCTGGCGCCGGTCGCTGCCCACAGGCGCTCGACGGTCGCCAGCGCTTCCACGTCCTGCGTCGCGTGCGGCGTCAGGATCAGTCGGTGATCGCGAAACAGGTCCGGCTGTGCATTGGCGACCCCGGACTTTTCGGTGCCGGCAATCGGATGCGCGGCGACGAATCGCGGCGGCACATGGCCGAACACGCGGCAGACCGCCGCCAGCACCGACTGCTTGGTGCTGCCGACGTCGGTGAGGATGGTGGCCTCGGACAAACCCGGCTTGCAGGCGGCAAAGGCCGCCGCCGTCGCCAGCACGGGCACGGCGATCACCGCGACATCAGCACCGCGCACTGCATCGGCAGCATCGACACCGGCGCGGTCGATCACGCCGAGCGCCAGCGCTGCCTCAACTTGAGCCGGATCGCTGTCATAGCCGCTGACCGAGGCAACAGCACCCGCTTCGCGCAGCGCACGTGCCAGCGAACCGCCGATCAAGCCCAGGCCGACGACGGCAAGACGGATCGGCACCGGCTCGCTCACGCCGCGAGCGCCGCCTTCAGCGCGTCGAGGAAGCGGGTGTTCTCGGCCGTAGTGCCGATGCTCACCCGGAGGTAGGTCGGCATGTCGTACGACGCCATCGGCCGCACGATCACGCCGCGCTCCAGCAAGCCCTTGTGGATCGGCGCAGCTTCGCGGCCCAGATCGAAGGTCAGAAAGTTTGCTTGCGACGGCAGGACTTTCAGCCCCAGTGCCGTGAATTCGGTCTTCAGCCTGACCATCTCGCTACGATTCAGCTCAACGGCTTTCGCAACATGCGCCTGATCACCGAGCGCCACTTCGGCGGCGAGCAAGGCCAGCATGTTCAGGTTGAACGGCTGACGAACACGGTTCAGCAGATCGGCGACGGAAGGGTGCGACAGCGCATAGCCGGCACGCAGCCCGGCCAGGCCGTAGGTCTTCGAGAACGTGCGGGTGATCACCAAGTTCGGATAGCGGTCGAGCCAGGCGCGGCTGCCCGGCTTCAGGCTCGGCTCGAAGTATTCGATATAGGCCTCGTCGAGTACGACCAGGGTCGACGCCGGGACCTTGGCGACGAAGGCTTCGAGCGCTGCGGCCTCGACCCAGGTGCCGGTCGGGTTGTTCGGGTTGGCGATCATCACCACGCTGACCTCCGGCGTCAGCGCGGCAGCAAGCGCATCGAGATCGTGGCCGTAGGGCATCCTCGGGTGATCCGGCGGCAGCGCCTTGGCGACGATCGCTTCAGCGTTCTGGGCCAGCGTGGCCAGCGGATAAACCGCGAAGCAGTATTCCGAGAACAGCGCTTTGCGGCCCGGGCCGAGAAACACGCGGGCGATGAACACGAGCAGATCGTTGGAACCGTTGCCGAGCGTGATCCGGCTCGTATCGATGCCATGGAACTCGGCGATCTTCGCCTTCAGCCGGAAGCCACCGCCATCCGGGTACAGCGACACATTGCCCTTCGCCGCATGTTCGGCGAGCGCGGCCTTGACCAGCGGACTCGGGCCGAGCGGGTTTTCGTTGGACGCCAGCTTGATGATGTCGGTCAGGCCCAGGCGGCGCTGCAGCTCGTCGATCGGCATGCCGGGCGAATACGGCTCCAGCGCCATGACGCCGGCGAGTGCGTTTTTCAGGAAAGGCTGTTCAATGGTGGACATCGGTTTGCTCGATCAAAGGCGAGTGAACAATGGCTTGATTGCCCACGCACTCGCGAAAACACAACTCAAAATCTTTCGTCATTCCCGCGCAGGCGGGAATGACGGCCTGGTTGGGATGGCCCCAATTCTGAGGAATCTGACTCAAACCACCGCCCGCGGATAAGACCCGAGGATGCGGAAGAACGCTGCGCGCTTTTGCACGGCATCGAGTGCCTCGGCAACGATGGCTTCGCCGCGATGACCTTCGACATCGAGGAAGAAGTTGTAGTCCCAGATGCCGCGCCGGCTCGGCCTTGACTCGATCTTCGACAGGTTGATGCCGGCTTTCGCAAACGGCTCCAGCAAGCGGAACAAGGCACCGGCCTCGCCGCCGCTCGGTGCCGAGCAGACCAGCGAAGTGCGATCGGCACCGGTCACTTCCGGCTGCTGCCGGCCGATCACCAGGAAGCGCGTCGTGTTGTTCGGATCGTCTTCGATGTTGGTGGCCAGCGCGTGCAGCTTGTAGCGCTCCCCTGCTGCGGCACTGGCGATCGCCGCACCCTGCCCGGTTTCGGATACCTGCTTGGCGGCGGCGGCATTGCTGACCATGGTTTCGCGCGCCACGCCGGGCAGCCTGGCGTCGAGCCAGCGGCGGCACTGGGCCAGCGACTGCGGATGGGCGTAAACGACCTTCACATCCGATAACTGCTCATGCAGCGACAGTAGTTGGTGATGGATCGGCAGCCAGACTTCGCCGCAGATCGACAGCGGCGTGGTCGCCAGCAGGTCGAGCGTCGAATTCACCACGCCTTCGGTCGAGTTCTCGATCGGCACCACGCCGTAGGCGGCGGCACCGGATTCCACGTCGCGGAAGATGTCGTCGATGGTCGCCACCGCACGGGCCGCCACCTGGGCACCGAACTGCTTGTAGACGGCGGCCTGCGTGTAGGTGCCCTCCGGGCCGAGATAGGCGACCGACAGCGGCGATTCCAGCGCCAGGCAGGCCGACATGATTTCGCGCATCAGCTTGGCCATCACTTCATCGGGCAGCGGGCCGCCGAGTTCACGGTTGCGCTCCATCGCTTTCTTCAGCACCTCGGCTTCGCGGGCCGGGCGGTAGTGATCGCCGGTCGCACCCGCCGCCACCTTGATCTCGCGCACCGCTTCGGCAACGCGGGCACGGCGGGCGATCAGCGCCTGCAGCTCGGCGTCGATCGCATCGATCGCGGCGCGGGCCTCGGGCAGAGTGTTCAGCTTCATCGGACACCGCCTCCGATCACACGGATCGCCAGCACGCCGGGAATCGCCGCCAGCTCGTCGACCATCTCGTCCGGCAGCGGCTGGTCGACATCGACCAGCGTATAGGCGATCTCGCCGCGCGACTTGTTGAGCAGGTCGTTGATGTTGATCTCGTGCTTGGCCAGCGCCGTGGTGATCTGGCCGACCATGTTCGGCACATTGGCGTTGACGATGGTCAGGCGCTGCTTGCCCGGCAGCAGGGGCATCACCGCTTCCGGGAAATTCACCGAATTGCGGACGTTGCCGGTTTCCAGGAACTCGCGCAGCTGATCGGCGACCATGATCGCGCAATTGTCTTCGGCTTCGCCGGTGGACGCACCGAGATGCGGCGTGGCGATGACCTTCGGATTGCCGGCCAGCTTGTTGCTCGGGAAATCGCAGGCGTAGGCCTGCAACGCACCGCTCTTGAGACCGGCGAGCACCGCGTCCTCGTCGACGATTTCGGCACGGGCAAAGTTCAGCACCACACCAGGCTTCTGCATCAGCTCGATACGTTCGGCATTGATCAGGCCGCGCGTCACATTGAGCAAGGGCACGTGCACCGAGATGAACTGCGATTTCGACACCAGATCGTCCACCGACAGCGCCTGGATGACGCCGGAATTCAGCTGCCAGGCGTTCTGCACGGTCATCGCCGGATCGAAACCGTAGACCTTCATGCCGAGATCGAGCGCCGCGTTGGCGACTTTCACACCGATCGCGCCGAGGCCGATCACGCCCAGGCTGCGGCCCGGCAATTCCATGCCGGCGAAGTGCTTCTTGCCGTCCTCGACCAGCTTGTGCAGCTCTTCGTCAGTGCCCCTGAGGCCGTTCACGAAGGCGATTGCCGGGGCGATGTTGCGGGCGGCGAGCAGCATCGACGCCAGCACCAGCTCCTTGACCGCGTTGGCATTGGCGCCCGGCGCATTGAACACCGGCACGCCACGCTTGCTCATTGCAGCCACCGGGATGTTGTTGGTACCGGCACCGGCACGGGCAATCGCTTTGACGCTGGCCGGAATCTCGACCTTGTGCAGATCCGCCGAGCGCAGCAGCAGCGCATCGGGTGCTGCGATGTCCGACGCGACTTCATAGCGCGCACGCGGCAGGCGCTCGAGGCCGAGCACGGAAATATTGTTCAGCGTCTTGATCTTGAACATGGTTTCGAATTCGAAATCACCAACCGCGTCATTCCCGCGCAGGCGGGAATGACAGTGGTGGAAGTAGGGTGCTGCCGCCGGACCGCTTTTCAGCCCTTGGTCCGCACGAATTCCTTCATGTAGTCGACCAGCACCGCGCAGCCGGCTTCCGGCATCGCGTTGTAGATCGACGCGCGCATGCCGCCGACCGCGCGATGGCCCTTCAGGCCCGGCAGGCCGGCTTTCGCCGCGCCCTTGAGGAAATCGGCATCGAGATTGGCGTCGGCCAAGGTCCAGACCACGTTCATCCATGAGCGGTCGGCCTTGGCCACCGGGTTCGCATAGAACGGCTCGCTGTCGATGTAGTCGTAGAGCAGCGATGACTTGCGGTGGTTACGCTCGCCAATCGCCGCCAGGCCTCCTTCCGACTTGATCCACTTGAACACCAGGCCGGACACGTACCAGGCGAAGGTCGCCGGTGTGTTCAGCATCGACTCGTTCTCGCTGACCGCCTTGTAGTCGAAGATCGACGGTGCCAGCGGATTGCAGGTGCCGAGCAAGTCTTCGCGAACGATCACGAAAGTGATGCCGGCCGGGCCGGCATTCTTCTGGGCGCCGGCGTAGATCAGGCCGAACTTCGAGACATCGAGCGGACGCGACAGGAAGCTCGACGAAAAGTCGGCAACCAACGGCACCGAGCCGACATCCGGAACGGTCTGGAACTCCACACCTTCGATGGTTTCGTTCGGCGTGTAGTGCACGTAGGCGGCGTTTGGATCGAGCTTCCAGCCATCACGCGCCGGCACCTGATTGAACTTGTCCGGCTTGGCGGCGGTGTTGGCCTTGCCGTACTTCGCGCATTCCTTGACCGCTTTCGCGCCCCAGGCACCGTTGACGATGTAGTCGGCGCTCTTGCCGTTCAGCAGGTTCAGCGGCACCGCCGCGAACTGGGCAGTCGCCCCGCCCTGCATGAACAGCACTTTGTAGTTCGTCGGCACACCGAGCAGTTCACGCAGATCGGCCTCGGCTTCGGCGGCGATCGACATGAACGGCTTGTCGCGATGGGACATTTCCATCACCGACATGCCGGTGCCGTGCCAGTCGAGCAGTTCGTCACGAACCTGTTCGAGTACTGGCACAGGAAGCGTCGCGGGGCCTGCACTAAAATTAAAGACTCTAGTCATGGTGTTCGTCCTGAACAAGACCGCGCCATCCCTGGCGCGGACTGTTCAATCAATCCTCGTTTTATGTGTTAGGAGCGGCGTTCTCGCCGTCTTCGGGGTTCGATGGCTCGGCGGCCTGCACATCATCTGATTCGTTCACTGCATCCGGCTCCGGCTCGATCCGATCAAGGCCGACCAGACGATCGCCCTCGCTCGGACGCGCCACGCGCACGCCCTGGGTGTTGCGGCCGAGCTGCTTGACCTCGCTGGCCTTGACCCGGATCAGGTGGCCGGCGTCGGAGATCAGCATCAGTTCGTGGCGATCGTTGATGTCGAGCGCGCCGAGCAGCTTGCCGGTCTTGTCCGACAGCGCCTGGGCGATGACGCCCTGGCCGCCACGGCCTCGGAGCGGGAAGCCGGCGATCGGCGTGCGCTTGCCGTAACCGAATTCGGAGACGGTCAGGATGTCGCCCTCGCCGTTCAAACTGTTCTGGGCAACGATCAGTGCGATCAGCTTGGCACCGCTGGCGATCGGTTCGGCGGCGGTTTCCTCGCCATCTGCTTCGGCAGCGATGGTCTCTTCATCGTCGCTGGTGCCGGACTTCACGATCAGACGCATGCCGCGCACGCCGGTGGCACCACGGCCGATCGGGCGCACGTCGCGCTCGTTGAAGCGGATCACCCGGCCGGCATCGGAGAACAGCAGCACGTCACTTTCACCCGAAGTCAGCACCACGCCAACCAGTTCGTCGTCGACCCGCAGATCGACGGCGATGATGCCGGCGGTACGAGGACGCGAGAAATCTTCCAGCGGCGTCTTCTTGACCGTGCCGCCGCGAGTGGCCATGAACACGTACTGGCCGGTGTCGAAACGCTTGATCGGCAGCGCCACGCTGATCCGTTCGCCGTCTTCCAGCGGCAGCAGATTGTTGAAGGGCTTGCCCTTGGCACCCGAACCGCCGGTGGGCAGTTCGAACACGCGCAGCCAGTACATGCGGCCGCGCGAGGAGAAGCAGAGCAGCCAGTCGTGGCTATGGGCGACCCAGACGCCGTTGACATAATCGTCTTCCTTGGTCGCCGCCGCCGTGCGGCCACGGCCGCCACGCTTCTGCACCTGGTACTCGGACAGCGGCTGCGCCTTGACGTAACCGGCCTTGGACAGGGTCACGACCATGTCCATCGGCGTGATCAGGTCTTCGCGATTGAGATTGAGCGCGAAATCGGTGATCTCGGTGCGGCGTTCGTCGCCGAAGTTGTCCTTGACGTCGAGCAGCTCGCCACGGATCACGCCGAGCAGGCGCGGCTCCGACGCGAGGATGTCCATGTAGTCGAGGATCGACTCGAGGATCGCGCGGTACTCGTCGTGAATTTTGTCCTGCTCCAGGCCGGTGAGGCGCTGCAGGCGCAGATCGAGGATCGCCTGGGCCTGAAGATCGGACAGCCGATAGAGGCTTTCCGGCCCCGGCAGCGCGCCAACGATCGCCTGCATGCCGAACTCGGCGTCGAGGCCCAGCGGCCGCGAAGCGTCAGCGCGCGACAGCATGTCGGCGACCTGCCCGGCACGCCAGTCACGGCCCATCAGCCCGGCCTTGGCTTCGGCGGCGTTCGGCGAACGACGGATCAACTCGATCACTTCGTCGATGTTGGCCAGCGCCACCGACAAACCTTCGAGAATGTGGGCGCGGTCGCGAGCCTTGTTGAGCAGGTACTGGGTGCGACGGGTCACCACTTCGCGGCGATGGCGCAGGAAGATTTCCAGGAGCTGCTTGAGCCCCATGGTCTTCGGCTGGCCGTCGTCGAGCGCGACCATGTTGATGCCGAACACGGTCTGCAGCTGGGTCTGCTGGTAAAGGTTGTTGAGCACCACCTCGGCGTTCTCGCCGCGGCGCAGCTCGATGACCATGCGCATGCCGTCCTTGTCGGACTCATCGCGCAGATCGGTGATGCCTTCGATCTTCTTTTCCTTGACCAGCTCGGCGATCTTTTCGATCAGCCGCGCCTTGTTGACCTGGTAAGGCAGTTCGGTGGTGACGATCGCCTGGCGATCGCCGCCGCGCTCGAAGTCTTCGAAGTGGGTGCGGGCGCGCAACACGATGCGGCCGCGACCGGTTTCGTAGGCTTCCTTCAGGCCCGCGGCATCGAGAATCAGGCCGGCGGTCGGGAAATCCGGCGCTGGCACCAGCTTCATCAGCGCGTCGAGATCCATGTCCGGGTTATCGATCAGCGCCACGCAGGCGTCGATCACTTCGGACAGGTTGTGCGGCGGGATATTGGTCGCCATGCCGACCGCGATGCCGCTCGAACCATTGACCAGCAGGTTCGGGATGCGGGTCGGGAGCACCGCCGGTTCGTGCTCGGAACCGTCGTAGTTCGGCACGAAATCGACGGTGTCCTTGTCGATGTCGGCGACCAGTTCCATCGCGATCTTCGACATCCGCACTTCGGTGTAGCGCATCGCCGCCGGGCGATCGCCATCGACCGAGCCGAAGTTGCCCTGACCGTCGACCAGCATGTAACGCAGCGAGAACGGCTGCGCCATGCGGACGATGGTGTCGTAGATCGCGGTATCGCCGTGCGGATGGTATTTGCCCATCACGTCGCCGACGATGCGCGCCGATTTCCGGAACGGCTTGTTGTAGTGATTGCCCTGATCGTTCATCGCGTACAGCGAGCGGCGATGCACGGGCTTCAGGCCATCACGGGCGTCAGGGAGCGCTCGGCCGACGATCACGCTCATCGCGTAATCGAGGTAGGAACGGCGCATCTCGTCTTCGAGATTGACGGACAGAACTTCTTTGGCGAAATCAGTCATTCGTGGCGTGTTCTGAATGCGGTTTTAGGCGCTCCGGTTCAGGATTCCTGCGATGCGGGGGCCGCTGCTTCATGGCCGTGGTCGTCATCGGAAAGCCTGCGGGCGGGCTGCCAATTCAAGCCGGCATTTTAGCAGTTCACGCCGTGCAAGGCCCGCATTTGCGGCCTGCGACGCGAGGATGGAAATCCCTTCAGGGGGAAAGGGGTCGCGGCTGGCGCGCCGAAACCGGGCTCAGGATCAACGAATCGCGCGTTTCAGGGCTTCGCGGATGATCTGATCGGTGCTCATGCCGTCCTTGTGCACGGCATCGGTCAGCTTCTGCGCTTCCGGCGGTTTGTAGCCCAGCGACTCCAGCGCAGCGCGCGCTTCGGCAATCGGGCTGGCCGGAATCGTCACGCCGGATGCGTTGAGCATGCCGAGATCGCCCGGCCCGCCGGCACCGGCCTTGTCACGCAGTTCGATGACGATGCGCTCGGCGGTCTTCTTGCCGATGCCCGGCAGCTTGACCAGGCGTCCGGTCTCCGCCATCCGCACCGCCGACCAGAAATCCTCGACGCCGATGCCGGACAGGATCGCCAGCGCCAGCTTCGGGCCGATACCGGTGATCTTGATGATCTCGCGGAACAGACCCTTTTCCGCTGCCGTGCCGAAACCGAACAGCAGGTGGGCGTCCTCGCGGATCACCAGATGGGTCTGCAACACCACCGCCTGGCCGATGGCCGGCAGCTTGAAGAAGGTCGACATCGGCGCTTCCACTTCGTAGCCGACGCCGCCGACATCGAGCAGCAGGAATGGCGGCTGCTTGGCAATCAGGGTGCCACTGAGTCTGCCGATCATGATTTTGACGAGGCTTGCGGATCACCGACGATTTCACTGACCACGCGGCCATCCTTGATGACGTAGATGGGCGTGCCGAAGCGTCTGGCGGTTTCGCGCGCTCGCTCGGTCGCCCTCTGCATCGCGGCCTCGGCCGTCGCCGATGCTGGCGGCATTTCTGGCTGGGCACCATCAGAAACTGGCTGGCTACTCATGGCCCTCGCTCAATCAGTACGGGTGGAGATTGCGACGCATCGTAAAGCTCCCAGCGGTCTGCAAGTAACTTGTAACGCGATTCGAAGTTCGCAAGACAGCGATCGAGTCGTCGCCGCACATCTGCCTCAGGAACGTCGTGACCACCTTGCCGAACACGGGCAGCAATTCTGCGCAAGGCCAGGTCGGCAGACGCAATGTTCAGGAATACGATCTCGATCCGGTAACCCACCATCTTCCAGGCCTTGAGGTGCCGGACATAGCCGATCCCCGACAGCGTGCTTTCAAACGCAAAATCGACGCGCTGAGCGACCAGCCGCTCAAGCTCCGATAACACCAGTCGCCCTGCCGCAACCGCTGCAAGCTCTGGCTTGAGCGGAGAAAGTCCTGCTGCAATCAGATCCGCATTGACGAAGTGAACCATGCCAGCTTCGTTGGGCAGGTACTCGCGCGCAAACGTCGTCTTCCCTGCGCCATTCGGCCCGCCAATGACGATGCAACGAGGTGTCGTCATGACGTTTCTGCCTTAGCGCCGAGTCGCTTTCGCAACCGTGGCATTGCCCCAAGCCCCGCGCAGCGCTTCGCCGGTCTTGATCACCGTGCCACGAACGTGGGCGTGGCAGAGCGCGACGGCGAGCGCATCGGAGGCATCGGTCGGTGCTGCTTCCGGCAGATTCAGCAGGATCTTGATCATGTGCTGGACCTGCTGCTTCTCGGCGCGACCATTGCCGACCACGGCCGACTTGATCTGCGCCGGGGCGTATTCGGCCACCGGCAAGCCGGCCGAAGCCAGCGCGCAGATCGCCGCGCCGCGCGCCTGGCCGAGAATCAGCGCGCTGGAAACATTGCGATTGACGAACACTTCCTCGATCGCCGTTTCCTGCGGCTGATACTGGCGGATCACTTCGCCGACCTCGGTGAAGATCCGCAGCAGCCGCCCCGGCAGTTCGCCGGCATCGAGATGAATGCGGCCGTGATCGATGCAGCGCGAACGGTTGCCGGCGTGTTCGATCACGCCCCAGCCAGTGATCCGCGAGCCGGGGTCGATGCCGAGGATGCGGATCGGGGCGCTGGATGCCACCTTCAGGCCGGGAGATCAGCGTTGTGATGCACGTCCTGCACGTCGTCCAGTTCTTCGAGACGGGCGATCAGCTTGCTCATCTGCACGGCCGCGTCGCCTTCGAGTACGGCGCGGGTGGCCGGGCGCATCAGCACGTCGGAATCAATCGGCGTCAGGCCCGCCTTTTCCAGCGCGCCCTTGACCGCAAGATAGGCTTCCGGCGTGGTCAGCACGTCGACGAAACCGTCGTCGTTGAGCACGTCGTCGGCACCGTTTTCCAGGGCGATTTCGAGGATTTTTTCTTCGAGTGCAGCGTTGTCGCGGATATCGAAAATGATTTCGCCGGTCTTGGTGAACTGGAACGCCACCGAACCGCTGGTGCCCATGTTGCCGCCGTTACGGCTGAACGCGGCGCGCACGTCGGCCACGGTGCGGGTGGCGTTGTCGGTCATGCAGTCGACCATCACCGCGACGCCGCCGGGGCCGTAGCCTTCGTAACGGATTTCGACGACCTGCTCGGTGGCACCCTCGCCGGTGCCGCGCTTCAAGGCACGTTCGATGGTGTCCTTGGTCATGTTCGCGGTCAGCGCCTTGTCGATCGCCAGACGGAGACGCGGGTTGGCGTTCGGATCGCCGCCGCCGGCACGCGCCGCAACGGTGATCTCACGAATGAACTTGGTGAATTTCTTCGCCTTGACGGCGTCGGTGGCGTTCTTGCGCCCTTCGATGCTCGGACCACGCCCCATGATCTGCTCCTGTGTGTCGTCCCGACAGGCGCCGCGCCATCAATGGCGCGGACTGTCCAAACAAGATTTACTTCTTCTTGTTGGCGGAGTGGATCGCGTGGCCATCCACCGCCAGCGCGGCTTCATGGAAGGTTTCCGACAAGCTCGGATGGCCGTGCATGGT
Organism: Nevskia sp.; assembly: GCA_030694365.1. Lineage (GTDB taxonomy): Bacteria > Pseudomonadota > Gammaproteobacteria > Nevskiales > Nevskiaceae > Nevskia. Next base: position 21,646 of record JAUXYM010000095.1, read on the forward strand.
CAGCTGGATGTCCTGGGTGGTTGCCGCGAATTCCAGCGCCAGCACTGCTTCGGCACAGAGTTCCGAGACATACGGACCGATCATGTGGACGCCGAGGATGCGGTCGGTCTTCACGTCCGACACGAATTTGACCTGGCCGGCGATCGCTTCCATCGCGCGGGCGCGGCCGTTGGCGGCGAACGGGCTGGAGCCAGTCTTCACCTCAAAGCCGGCAGCCTTGGCCTGTTCTTCGCTCAGGCCTACCCAGGCGATTTCCGGGCTGGTGTAGATCACCGACGGAATCGCGTTGTAATTCACTTCCGATTTTTCGCCGTGCAACTGCTCGACCAGCACCACGCCTTCCTCGATCGCTTTGTGCGCCAGCATCGCGCCCCCGGTGACGTCGCCGACGGCATAGATGCCGGCAGCCGAAGTCTTGTAGTGCTTGTCGATCTTGACGAAGCCACGCTCGTCGAGTGCCACACCGGCAACCTCGGCACCGAGCTTGTCGGTGTAAGGACGGCGGCCGACGGCGACGATCAGCTTGTCGAAGGTTTCGGTCTTCGATTCGCCGCCCTGCTCGTAGGTCACGGTGACATCGGTCTTGCCCTTGGCAACCGCGCTGACCTTGGCACCGAGGCGGATGTCGAGGCCCTGCTTGGTGAACTGGCGCAGCGCTTCCTTGGAAATTGCGGCATCGACCATCGGCAGGAAGCCCGGCAGCGCTTCAAGGATCACGGTCTTGGCACCGAGGCGCGACCAGACGCTGCCCAGCTCCACGCCGATCACGCCGGCACCGATGATGCCGAGGCGGCCCGGCACGGCGGCGAAATCGAGCGCGCCCCAGCTATCGACAATCTTGTCGCCATCGAACGGCGCGATCTTCTTCAGCTCCACCGGTGCCGAGCCGGTGGCGATCAGGATGTGCTTGGCGGTGTAGGTGGTGGCCACGCCGTCATGGGTGGTGACCTTGACCTGGCCGTTGCCGAGCAGTTCGCCGTGACCAAACACGCCGGTGACCTTGTTGGCCTGGAACAGCAGCTTGACGCCGCCGGAGTTGGCCTTGGACACGGCCATCTTCCGTTCCTGCATCTTCTTAAGATCAAGCACCGGCGTGCCGACGCCGATGCCGTGGACTGCGAACTCGTGCCCGGCCTTGTGGAACAGCTCGGAGGATTCCAGCAACGCCTTCGACGGGATGCAACCGGCGTTCAGGCAAGTGCCACCGAAGCTCGGCGTGTTGTCGCGGTTCAGCCAGCTGTCGACGCACAGCGCTTTCATGCCGAGCTGCGCGGCGCGGATCGCGGCCGGATAACCAGCGGGACCGCCGCCAATGACGATGAGATCAAATGTAAGTTGGGGGGGGGCTTCGGGGGAGTCGCTCATGATCGCGGAATTCCAGGCTGGTTCGGGGCGGCTTGACAGCCTGCAGCGTTGTTGCGCGCGGGTCTGAAAAGGCGCGCCACTTTATCGCAAGGGGTATCGCAAGGGGGCGATCGCCCGGGGAAATCCGGGAAAATCTCGGGAAAATAACCAGAAAATAACTTGTGCCGCCTTGCTCGGTTCCGACAAGAATTCGTCATTCCCGCGCAGGCGGGAATCCAGTCCTGATGCGGCGCGCGACGGCGAAAACTGGATGCCCGCCTGCGCGGGCATGACGGGACTTTAGGTTTCCATTCAACTGGTAACGGCCCCAGCGTCCGCGGCGTCGCGATTGATCACGCTGGCCCCGGCGATCAGGCAACGAAAAAGTCCCTTGATCTGGCCGTGCACCGCTTCGATCGGCGGGCGCTCCTGGGTCATCAACCATTCGATCATCAGTTCGCGGATCGCGCCGATCATCGCCATGCTGCTGTGCCAGTAATCGCCCGGTGGCAGGCCGCCGGCATCCACCAGTTGCTGGGTGAACCGGCTGAGGATGGTGGCGAACTCGTGCACGGCGTGCCGGCGGCGCTGGAACATCTCGCTGCTGACGCCGATCACTTCCACGCACAGGATGCGGGTGCGCCGGGGGTCGACCGTGCAACTGTCGACGAAGGCGTGAATCGCCGCGAACATCAGTTCTTCAGGTGTCTTGCCGCTCACCTGCAGGGCCCGCATGACGGTGGCGCGGGTGTCCAGGTTGATCTGTTCGTACATCGCCACCAGCACCGCTTCGCGCGAATCGAAGTGCTCGTAGAAATGCCGGGTGGTGACGCGGGCGGTGGAGCACAGCAGTTCGATCGGCGTGCGCGAGAAGCCGCGTTCCGCGAACAGGGTCAGCGCCGCATCGAGCAGGCGTTGGCGACGTTCGGCAGCCAGTTGCTCAGCCGTGCGGCCGGCATAGCCGCGACGCTTGGTGACCAAGGCACCGCCAGCGGCGGTGCTCGCAACCACTGCTGGATCCCACTGTTTCGCAGCCATGTGTGTTCCCCCAAGGAACCCGATCGCTCAGACGGTGCCGAGACACTAATATCTTATTGAATGGGTTTTATCAGGATTTCTTGTTTTTCGCACTTATTTCCGACAATCTTGTTCGAAAATTCTGGGCAGCAGAGCAAATTATTGGTTCCAGCCGTCGCAGGCATCGCCCTTTCTTCACATTTTCCACGCTAGTAAGGGCGCTGGATAGAGATGAAAACTTGAACCAGCACGGATTCAGGAAGCTCACGGCGGGCCGATGATGACCCGGCGGATCAGCCGCGTGACGTCACCATCCTGCGAACGCACGGCGGTCTCGGGACGCGCCGTCAACAGCTTCAGCCCGGCTGCCGGCAGGCCGGCACTGCGATCGAACAGCAAGGCTTCCACCGGTGCCGCGCCCGGCAACGTAAATGCCAAGCCGACGCCGTCCGGGTTCAGCGCGTGATCGCTGATGCAACGCCAGCCGGCTCGCCGGGTTGCGACCGCCCCCAGCGTGCGGGCATCGGGTTCCGGCAGCCGATGCCCACCCAGCACAAGCTGCGTCGGCGCACTGCCCGGCGGCCAGCACAGGCTGATCGAACCAGCACCGCGCGGCGATTTCAGGCGAGCCTGGTAACGCCAGCCGTCACCGTCGGCCGAGGTGCTGAGCATCTGTAACTCGGGACCGGGCAGTTCGGTCTCGTCCGCATCAGCCCGCCAGACCGGTCCACGGCTCCACGGGAAAACCGGTGTCGGTCTCAGGCTGAACGCGGCGGCGGCCGCCAGCTCCGGCGGCAGCAGGCCGGAATCCGGCCGCGCCAGCCATTCGGCCACGCCGCGATCGATATCGACGAGATATTCAAGGTTCAGTCGCTGCGGCGAAGCCTCGCTGTACGGCGGCAGCCAGGCGGCAATCGCGCCGGAAATGGCTGCCGTGGCCAGCGCTGCCAGCAGCAAGCTGCGCTGCAACGAACTGTGTACGGAACCGATCAAGCCAAGCAGTGGCCCCAACAGCGGTAGATACACCCAGACCAGCAAGGCAGCGGCAACGCTCAGTGCATCCGGCCCCAGGCCTTGATGCAGGAAGCCGATCGTTGGCAGCAACACGCTGGTCGCCACCAGCGCCGTCGCGATCAACGCCGCCACCAGCACTTGATCACTGCCCCAAGGCTTCAGCGCCGCAGCTACCAGCAGCAAAGCGAGCAGCGGCAACTGGAAGGCGAACCCCAGCCCAGGCAGCCAGACCGCGCTGGCCAGCGTCGCCAGCAGCAACAACAGCCCGCTTGCTGACCACCACGCGGCAAGACTCACTCGTTGTTTCAGCAGGCCGGCGACGATCAGCAAGGCCAGCGCCGCCAAGGCTGCGTTGGCGATATCGAGCGGCAGCGGATACGCGGTCCAGTGATAGTTGGCCGCTGCCGGCGGCACCGCCGTGACCGCCCGAAGGAGCAGCAGCAGCGCCCGGCTGGTGAGCGCCGCCAGCACCATGGCCAGGATCGAACCCGCCGTCGCCAATGCCAGTTCGCGTAAGCCCAGCCGGCGATGGCGCAGTTGCACGGCGACCAACAGCATCCAGACCAGCGCGCTACCGATGGCTAAGGGCAGCGCCAGAGTCGCCGGCCAGACCAGCAGACGCCCGGCGAACAGATCGACATAGACAGCGTCTTCTGAGGGCACCGCGTCGCTCGCCGGCAACCGGGCTTCGGCCAGAGCCAGCAACATCGACCAAGCGTTGTCGCCGTGATGCTGCAAGCTGTCCAGAGACAGGTTGGCGAGGCTGTCTTGGGGCGTGTGGTAGTGCTGCACCTTGCCGGTCAGCGCGAAGTTGTAACCCTCCCAGCCGGCCGCCTTGAACACGGTGAAATCGGTGTCGTTCGGCAGCAGTTGGTAGGCGGTGTAGTAGATCGAGTTGGTGATCGGCCGCGCCACTCGCCCCTGATACAGCGCCATCGCCCAGGCATTGTGCCGGCCGGTCTCGAACATGAAGCTCGGGCCGGCATTGCCACGCGCTTCCAGGTTCACCGCCGCGCGTACTTCCTTCGCCCAGGGGTGTTCGTCGACGAACACCCGCGCCCCGAGCAAACCGGTTTCTTCGCCATCGGTGATCAGCAGCAGCACGCTGTGCAGCGGCTGCGGCTGGCCGGCTTTGAGCAGACGCGCGATCTCCAGCAGCGTCGCCACGCCGATGCCATCATCGGAAGCACCCGGCCCGGCAGCCACCGAGTCGTAATGCGCGGTCAGCGCCACCGCCGGCCCCGCTACACGGCCATCGAGCCGGGCGACGATGTTCTCGACCACCGCGCAATCGCCTGCTTCGTCGCAGGAGCGGCCGGTCTGGATTTCGGGCGCGTAGCCCAGGCTGGTCAGCGTGGCGACCAGACGATCCCGCACCGCGTGATTGGCCGGGCTGCCAGTCGGATGCGGGCTTTCATCGCCGAGCACGATAGCCAGCGCATCGACCGCACGTTGTGCTGAAAACAGGTTCGGCGGCGCATCAAGCCCCAAGGCTGGCGACGGCCGATAGCGCAGCGCCTGAAACATCAGCAGCAGCGTGATCAGCGTCAGGCCGAGCGGCAGGGCGAAGCTGGTATGACGGGCCGCGCGCGGCGTCGGGGAATCGGTCATGGGCGGCACCGGCTGAAAGCTGTTGGGCAGGTCGAGTCGAAACTCGACGGCGTGCCCCGAACAGTAACCGACCATGAGTGGCCGATTGCCGCCGGCCGATGACGGGCACAAATCGAGTGAAAAGCCCGCTCCCTGGGGAAGGGAGCGGGAAACCCCGCCAGAGACCGGCTAGGGGCCGGCCTGCTTGCTCATTGAAATCCTTGAAATCGAAGGAAGCCGTTATCGAGTGTCGATACCATTCAGACGAGATTCCGCGCCGAAACCGGACATCGTCGTCAACAGGCCAAACGACAGACACAAAAAAGCCCGCGCGCGGCGGGCTGATTTGCTGAATGCGGCCTGTCTGTATGGCGATAGGCCCTCACTCTGTGCACGCTGACCGCGCCACCGACGCAGAGACTGGAACAGCGGTTGGTCGGCCTCGCTGAGCAGCTGTTTCCAGGCAAACGGTTCAGTCGCCGCCTTGCTGGCCGCGCCTGGGCCTGCGGGTTCGGCGTGATCGCTGCGGCACATCAGCACCAGCAGCAGGTAAGGCGTTTCCTGATGCAGGAAAAAATGCTGATGAATGGATTCAGCCGGAACGTTCCGCTGCAGTTGCATCAGCGGCGCTTCATCGAAGCGCTCCAGCAGGGCGTCGAATCGCAGCGTGAGTAGCCGAGCCGTCAACATGGACGCGCCCGGCCATCAAGTGAAGTTACAAGACTGGCAGGTCTCGGCCGAAGATTTTCAGGGGGTTTTGGAACATGTCAAATTGGCCGTTATCCAGTCTGGCTCGACGCCGGAAGCACTGGCCGACAATGCCACATCGGCCATCCGGAAGGTATCATTTCCGGATGAGACTTTTACTACTCGCTACCGTTCGATCGACAACCATCAACTGGAAACAGGTGCTTCAAGCCACTTCGAGCAGATTGTCGAAGGGGTAATGGTTCTTCCAGCGGTAGCTGCCGAAATCGCGCTGGTCGGTGGTCAGGATGCGGCCGTGGCCGAGGTGTTCGGCGAGCAGCAGCAGCGAGGCATCGGCGTAGTCCATCGGCAGCGAAAGATACTGGGACATCAGCCGGGCAGCCCTGGGAAGCGCCTCGCGGCCGGGCTCGAACAGTTCCACGCTGGCATCGAACAACGCGGCGATGAAGTTCGCGGCAAGTCCGGGATGCCGCCTCGCGGCCAACAGGTAGCTGGCCTCGGTGACCACAGCCTGGGTGGTGATGAAGCCTTCGCGTTCATGACGTGCCGCCGCCACCACGGCCGGGGCATGAAAGCGATCGCGCGGATTGAACAGGGCGACCCAAAATCCCGAATCAGCGAGGATCATGCTTGCTGTCCAGGTAGCCGGAAATTTCCGCCTTGATGTTGACGGAGGCGTCCGGCCCCATGTCGACGGCAGCGAGCACGCCATGCTTCTTCAGGGCGTCCAGCAGCGTCAGCTTGGGCGGGGCCGCGGCTTCGGCGAGGTAACTTTCCAGGGCTTGCTCGATTACCGCCGTGACGCTGAGCTTGCGCGCACGCCGCGCGGCGTCCAGCCGTTCGGCAAGTTCGGGCTTCAGGCGCACGGTGATACGCGACGCAGGTGCCACGCTTTTCTGCGCCTCATCGGTCTGGGCGGAGTAACGATTGGCTGATTCGCTGATTTTCATGGCGTAGCTTCGTCTGACGGCGTCAGACAAATTTACACCGGTACCGGCGACCTTGCAAATCAGCCTTGCTGGCGGCTCGTTGCGGCGTTCAGCCGCGCCAAGGTCCGCTCACGGCCGAGCAGGAACAAGGTCGCGTCGATCGGCGGCGACACCGCCATGCCGCAGACGGCAACCCGGATCGGCTGGGCGATCTTGCCGAGGCCCAGCCCTTTCGCTTCGGCGAAGCCGTTGACCGCCGCGTGCAGGGCTTCGGTGGTCCATTCCGGCAGCGCTTCCAGCTGGGCGCGCAGTTCGCCGAGCAGCGCCAGCGAATCGGCGTTGAAGTGCTTGGCGGCGTCCTTCTCGTTGTAGCCGTCGAGGTCGGCGAAGAAGAACTTCGACTTCTCCGCCATCTCGACCAGCGAACGGCAGCGCTCGCGCTGCTGCTCGATGACTGCGGTCAGGCTCGGGCCGTTGGCGACATCGACGCCGATCCGCTCCAGATGCCACTGGAATTCAGACACCACGACCGAGGCGTCGACCGACTTCAGATACTGGTGATTGACCCACCAGGCCTTCTCCATGTCGAAGCGCCCCGGGCTCGCCGAGACGTGGTCGAAATCGAACTTGGCGATCATTTCCTCACGGGTGAACAACTCCTGATCGCCGTGGCTCCAGCCGAGGCGGACCAGGTAGTTCAGCAGCGCTTCCGGCAGGAAGCCCATCGCCCGGTACTCCATGACGCCGAGCGCGCCGTGGCGCTTCGACAGCTTGGCACCGTCGCTGCCGAGAATCATCGAGACATGGGCGTAGGCCGGCGGCGTGGCACCGAGCGCTCGCAGGATATTGATCTGGCGCGGCGTGTTGTTGACGTGGTCGTCGCCGCGGATGACGTGGGTGACGCCCATGTCCCAGTCGTCGACGACAACGCAGAAGTTGTAGGTCGGCCCGCCGTCGCTGCGGGCGATGATCAGATCGTCCAGTTCGTCGCTTGCAAACACGATCTTGCCTTTGATCAGGTCATCGAGGACGACCTCGCCTTCGGTCGGATTCTTGAAGCGCACCACCGGATTGACGCCTTCCGGCGGTGCCGGCAGCAGCTTGCCGGCTTCCGGCCGCCAACGGCCGTCATAGCGCGGCTTCTGCTTCGCTGCCATCTGCGCAGTGCGCAGCGCATCGAGCTCTTCCTTGCTCGCGTAGCAGTGATAGGCGCTGCCCTCGGCCAGCATCTGGGCGATCACTTCCTTGTAGCGATCGAAACGCTGGGTCTGGTAGATCGGCTCGGCGTTGTCGCCATTCAGACCGAGCCAGGCCATGCCTTCGAAGATCGCGTCGACCGCTGCCTGGGTCGAACGCTCGCGATCGGTATCCTCGATGCGCAGCAGGAACTGGCCACCGAAGCGCTTCGCGTACAGGTACGAGAACAGCGCGGTGCGCGCGCCGCCGATGTGCAGAAAACCGGTCGGGCTTGGAGCGAAGCGGGTGGTGACGGGCATGGCTTGAGTGCGGCGAATCCTTGGAAGGCCGCGATTCTAAACCATCGCTCCTGCCCTACTTCGCGGCTTCAACGGCCCCCGGCTTGCCGGTTTCGATCAGTTTCTGCAGACGTTCCAGCTGCTCGCGGATGACCCCGTCGACCGGCGTCGCCCAGCCGGCCAGACCCCCAGGAACCTGACCGTTGACGGCATAGGTCTGGCTCAAGGTCGTGTGCTCGCCTTCGGCCTTCAGCTCCCAACTCAACACCGCACTGACCGCTTCGGCCTGCAGCGGACCCAGGCCACCGGTCAGCCTCAGCAGGCGATTCGGCAAGACCATCACCACGTGCTGGTGCTCGACGCTGCCGCCTTCGGCCAAGCGTTCGCAGAAACAGCCGCCGGCGCGCGCATCGAGGCTGAAGTTGGCCGCCTTGCCGGACCAGCTGTGTTCCTGGTTCCACCAGCGCGCGGGTTCGATCAGCGCCGCCCAGACCTTGGCCGGTGGCGCGGCGATGGTGACCTGATTGCGTGCGAGGAAACTCTGCTCGCTAGCCTTGAGCACTTCGGCCGCAGCACCCAACGGCAACAACCCACTCAAGGCCAGCGGTGCAAAAGCGGTCAAACGCAAAGAACAAGACATGGTTCGGCTCCGGTGCGGGGCTCGATTGTCCGGCCAGGCGGCACCGCAGCGCTACACTGTGCGCCGCAAATCCTCGTCTTCCGCTATGTCCCGCGTTCTGTCCAGCCTGTTCGTCGAGCAACTCACGGTCATCGACTGCGCCTATCTCGATGCGCTGCGCGGCGTGGTTGGCGAAAGCTGGATCGTCGACATCGAACTGCGCGGCGAGCTGGACGCGCAGTCGATGGTGCTGGACTTTGGCGAGGTCAAGAAGCGCCTGAAGCGCGCGCTCGACGACAGCGCCGACCACACGCTGATCGTGCCGCGCCGCCACGCCGGGCTTTCCGTGCATGAAGCCGGCGGCCGCGTCGATCTGGAATTTCGGGGCCCGGTGTCGGGTGCGATCGAGCACAGCTCGCCAGCGATCGCCGTGACCCTGCTCGATGCCGAAACGGTGACCGCCGAGGCGCTGGCCGGGCATCTGAAGCCGGTGCTCGCCGCCGTGGTGCCGGCCAACGTTGCCGAGCTGGTCCTGAATCTGCGCAGCGAAGCGATCAGCGGCCCGTACTACCACTACACGCACGGCCTGAAGAAGCACGCCGGCCATTGCCAGCGCATCGCCCACGGCCATCGTTCGCGGATCGAGATCCTGGTCGACGGCGTTCGCGATGCCACGCTTGAAGCCGAGCAGGCCATGCACTGGGCCGACATCTACCTCGGCACTCGCGAAGATCGGGTGTCGACCGCCAACGCCCGCGAGCGCTACGAGTACGCCGCCGCCGAAGGCACGTTCGCGCTGGAACTGCCGGCCGAGCGCTGCGACCTGCTCGAAACCGACACCACGGTGGAATGCATCGCCGGCCATCTCGCTGATCGGCTTGCCGCCGAGCGGCCGGGCCGGGAGATTGCGGTGCGCGCCTACGAAGGCGTGATGAAGGGGGCGATCGCCCGCCGCCGGCGCTGAGGCACGACCGTCGGATTTTGTTCAGCAGCAATTCAGATCGGCGGCGTAAAGTCCGGCCATGAACAAGGCTCCCGTCAAACTGATCGTCCGTGTCCTGTCCTTGATCGGCATCGCTGCTGCGGTTGCAGCTTGTACGCCGCTTGAAACCTACGACGATGACTACGGCAGCCGCGATCAGCGCGACGTGGTAGTGCGCTACGAATCCTACGGTTACCCCGATTCCTACTATGGCCCTGGCTACTACGGTTCGGGCTGGTACCAGCCGGGCTGGTACGGCGGCTACTACTACGGTGGCGGCTACTACGACGGCCGGCCTTACTACGGCAATGGCCAAGGCTATTACCGCGGCCAGCGTTACTACCCGCCGGGTTACAGCGGCCATCGCTATGACGACCGGGACCGAGAGCGCGACCGCCGTGGCCGCGACTACGATGCCAACGGCCGGCCGCGCAATTCCGAACCGCCGATCTATGCCGACCCGAACCCCTCACGCCCTCGGCCGCGCGATCCCGATCGCGGCAATGGCCACAACGGCGATCCGCGCCCGCCGGTCGTCGTGGCACCGCCGTTGCCGCCGGGTCAGCGCGGCAATCAGTCCGATCACGACCAGAATCGCGATCAGCATCGTCAGCCGCCGACGGTTCCGGGTCAGCGGCCGACGGCCAGAAACGACGGCCGTGACGGTCGCAATGACAACCACAACGACCGTAATGACGCCCCGAGCCGCTACTCCGCTCCGCCGCGTCAGCAGCCCGAACCAGCGCAGCGCCCGCCGATACAGGCGCCGACACCGCGGCCGCCTCGGGACAACGATGACGACAACCGGGGCGGTCGCCGCCTGCCAAGAGGCCCGGCGGCGTATTGATCGCCAATTGACGCGCGCGCCGGCTTGATCCGCCGGCGCGTTTATAATCGCCGCCCGCCAGACCTGTCTGATCTCCCGTAGATCTGTTGAGCCGCCATGACCGTCGCCAATACTGATGTCCGTTTCGAAGCCCGCCAGACCATCGAACAGGTCGAGGAAGGTCACGACCTCGCGCCAAAATTCGACGAGCACGGCCTGATCGCCTGCGTGACCACGGCGGCGAACAGCGGCGAAGTGCTGATGCTCGGCTACATGAACGCCGAAGCGCTGAAGCTGACCATCAGCACCGGTGAAGCGCATTACTACAGCCGCTCGCGGAAAGTGCTCTGGCACAAGGGCGCAACCTCCGGCCTGGTGCAGAAGGTGGTCGAGATGCGCATCGACGACGATCAGGACGCGGTCTGGCTGCGGGTCGAAATCCCCGGCGACGCCAGTTGCCACGTCGGCTACCGCTCCTGCTTCTATCGCTCGATCCCGACCGGCGAAGGGGCCCAGAACAATGAAGGCGCTCGCGTGCTGAAGTTCGAAGAGAGCGAAAAGATCTTCGACCCGAAGGCCGTCTACGGCGACGTGCCGAATCCGACGATTCTCTAGTCGCCTTCAGCAACAAGAAAAGCCCGAGGCCGGAAGATCCGCCCTCGGGCTTTTTCGTGACCGATGCCGCTAATCAGGCGCGAACTTGGGTCCAGCGATTGGCCCGCCCGAAAGTGCCGACATCGTTGAAGCGCACGCCCATTTCGCGCATCACCTGGTGGGCCACCGGCGCGCTCATCTGGCGGATGTAGAACGGTTCCTTGACCACGAAGTGATGGATCGCGTGAGTCGAGCCGAAGTTGAAGCAAAACAGATGGAACGGCGTCATCCACCAGGCGTTCAGCACCTGGCACTGCTGCAACTCGTTGCCGGGCTCGACGTCACCGAAGTAGTGCATGTTCGAGCTGACGAAGTGCAGCGAAAAGCTGTGCAGCACGTTCGGGGCGATCCAGGCCACAGTCAGGAAGTTGATCACCTGCATCGCGCTTATTGATTCGGCCTTCAAATAGTTGAACTCACGCTGCATATCTGACGGGCCGATGTTGGAAATACTTTCGGACGCGAGCAGGAGATTTATGGAGTCTT
>JAUXYM010000098.1 GCA_030694365.1 Nevskia sp.
GCTGATAGGTGGCGCTGGTGCCTCAATAACAAAAAACATATTGATTTTATTATTGATTCGGCCACGTTCTGCTCCACAGTGAGTGCACCCTTCAAGTCTCAGCGTGTCCTTTCGTTCAACTATTTGGTGGCCGAATCAATAGGATCACGCACTTTCCCGCCGCCCCATGGAGACCTGTCATGCCCCTCAAGCTCAAGGACCCCACGCTGCTGCGTCAGCAATGCCTGATCGGTGGCGAGTGGATCGACGGCGCGGCAACCATCGAGGTCCATAACCCGGCAACCGGCACGCTGCTGGCCAGCGTGCCGAAGCTGGGCAGCAAGGAAACGCGCGACGCGATCGAAGCGGCCAATGCCGCCTGGCCGGCCTGGCGGGCGCGTACCGCGAAAGATCGCGCCGGCCTGCTGCGCACCTGGTTCAACCTGATCATGGCCAACCAGGAAGATCTCGCCCAGATCATGACCGCCGAGCAGGGCAAGCCGCTGAGCGAGTCGCGCACCGAGATTGCTTACGCGGCTTCGTTCATCGAATGGTTTGCCGAGGAAGGCAAGCGCACCTACGGCGATGTGATTCCGCCGACGCTGGTCGGCCAGCGCCTGGTCATCACCAAGGAACCGGTTGGCGTTTGTGCGGCAATCACGCCGTGGAATTTTCCGGCGGCGATGATCACCCGCAAGGTCGGCCCGGCACTGGCCGCCGGCTGCACGATGGTGGTCAAGCCGGCGTCGCAGACGCCGCTGTCGGCGCTGGCGCTGATGGTGCTCGCCGAACGGGCCGGTATTCCGGCTGGCGTGCTGTCGGTGATCACCGGCGCGGCCAGTGAAGTCGGCACCGAAATGGCGACCAACCCGCTGGTCCGCAAGCTGAGCTTCACCGGCTCCACCGAAGTCGGCCGCACGCTCATGGGCCAGACCGCGGCGACGATCAAGAAGGTGTCGATGGAACTCGGCGGCAACGCGCCATTCATTGTCTTCGACGATGCCGATCTCGATGCCGCCGTCGAAGGCGCGATCATTTCCAAGTACCGCAACGCCGGCCAGACCTGCGTCTGCTCGAACCGCATCTACGTGCAGGCCGGCGTCTACGAAGCCTTCGCCACCAAGTTCGTTGCCGCCGTGCAGAAACTGACCGTCGGTGACGGCACTGCCGACGGCGTCAAGATCGGCCCGCTGATCGACGACAAGGCGGTGATCAAGATCGAGGAACACATTCACGATGCCCTCGCCAAGGGCGGCAGCCTGCTCGCCGGCGGCAAGCGCCACGCGCTGGGCGGCTCGTTCTTCGAACCCTCGGTGATCGCCAACGCCACCCAGGACATGCTCGTGGCCCGCGAGGAAACCTTCGGCCCGCTGGCGCCGCTGTTCCGCTTCGAGACCGAAGCGGAAGCGATCGCCATGGCCAACGACACCGAGTTCGGTCTGGCCAGCTACTTCTATGCCCGCGATGTCGGCCGCGTCTGGCGGGTATCCGGCGCGCTGGAATACGGCATGGTCGGCGTCAACACCGGCCTGATCTCCAACGAAGTCGCGCCGTTCGGCGGCGTCAAGCAATCCGGCCTCGGCCGTGAAGGCTCGCATTACGGCATCGAGGATTATCTGGTGGTGAAGTACACCTGCATGGCGGGGCTTTGAGGCTTCTCTTCCTCCCCCGTTTGCGGGGGAGGATCGAGCGGCTGCTCCTGCTGAATCCAGTGGCCGCTGCCCTTGAAGATCTTGCTGCCGACGTAGTTCGGCATGCGCTCGGCGGCGCGGGCGATCAGCAGGTGGTGCTTGCGGGTGGACATGAGCGCGCGCTCGATGGGGTCAGGCAGTGTGACGAAGCCCGCGCCGCGCCGCATGGCGGTCGCGCCCTCGACGACTATCAAAAGATGAAACGCGAGTAGAACGAGAGCCGCAAGCTCTCAAGCCGCTGCCGGCGCTTCGTTCAGCGACTGCATGTACGCGGCCAGCATGTCGCTGAGGCAGTCGATGATCTCGTCCTTGCGGAGGTGCGAATTCGGCTGGCTCAGGTAGCGAATCAGGGTCATCAAGGTGCTGTTGATGATCACGAACAGCACCGCGTGCGGGTTCTGGATGCGGAACTGGTTCAGGTGGCGCAGCAGATACAGCCGGCAGACCTCGAACATATGCCGTTCGAGCAGATCGACCACGCGCATCGAATGCAGTTGGTACCAGTTGCGCGCCAGCTCCAGATACAGGCCTTCATCCTTCTGCATGAACGCGAATACCGCAGACAGCAGGCCGTGCACGGTGCTGCGCACGTCGGCATCGAGCAGGCTGTCGATGCGCTGATCGACCAGCCCGGCGAGATCGCTGCTCAGCCGATCGAGCAGCGCTTCGAGCAGCGCGCCCTTGCTGTCGAAGTACTGGTACAGCGAGCCGACGCTGACCCCGGCCAGCACCGCGATGTGGTTGGTGCTCGCGTGTGCCAGGCCGTGTTCGGCAATCGCCCGGCCGGTGGCTTCGATCAAGGCGTCGACCATTTTCTGCGAGCGCTGCTGCTTCGGGCTCTTGCGCACGACGGACCTCCGGAAGCGGCATCGCGAATTGAATGCGAGCAAAGATTCGCATTACTGTTCAGCCTCGGCAAGCCGCCGTCAATCAGGGGTCCGCAATGCGCGACCGCAAGCAGAAAACACCGCCGTCATCGACCGCCCAGCCGGCCATGGATCCGCCGCGTTGCCCGCATAAAGTCGTGCCGATCACCGCCAGCGCGCGTGCCGCCGGCCCGGTGCCGCTGTCAGCCGATTCCCTGACCTGGCAATTGTTCGGCGATCTGCGCGGGCTGCTGCTGATCGCCCGCACCGGCACCTTGCAGAACATGCACCCGGAAATTTCGACGGCGCTGGTCGAGCATTCGAATTTTTTCCAGCACCCCTGGCACCGCCTGCTGCGCTCGATCCCGCCGATCCTCGGCGTGGTCTACAACGGCGACCGCGCCGTCTGCACCGGCCGCCAGGTGCGCGACTTCCATCGCGGCATCGGCGGCCACAACAGCAGCGGCCAGGCCTATCACGCATTGAATCCGGAGCTGTACTACTGGGCGCACGCCACCTTCTTCGAAGGCCAGATCGCGCTCTGCGAATTCTTCGGCACGCCGTTGAGCGAGGCCGACAAAGAGCGCCTGTATCAGGAGTCGATCCAGTGGTATGCGCTGTACGGCCTGACCATGGTGCCGGTGCCGCCGGACTACGCGAGCTTCCAGCGCTACTGGCAGCAGATGATCGACACCCGTTTGCAGAACACCGCCGTCACCGACTGGTACTTCCGCAACGGCCACAGCGTGCCAGCACCGTATGACTGGCTGCGCGGCCCGCTGTGGAACTGGCTGCTAAGGCCTATCGTCAGCGGCGGCTCGCAATGGCTGGCAACCGGCACCTTGCCGCCGGTGCTGCGCGAGCGCCTCGGCCTGGCCTGGACCGCGCGAGACGAACGCCTGCTGCGCGGACTGGGCCACGTCACCCGCAGCCTGTGGCAGCTCACACCGAAACACTGGCGCTATCTGCCGACCGCTCGCAGGGCGATGCAGCGCGCGGCGGATGGTTCACGCGCCTGAGCAGTCGCAGACACCGTTAGAGCATTTTCCTTCAAATCCTTACAAAACACTCGTCATTCCCGCGCAGGCGGGAATCCAGTTCTGATGCGGCGCGCTACGGCCGAAACTGGATGCCCGCCTGCGCGGGCATGACGGAACTCTATGTGTTCATTTATTGATTCGGCCACGAAATAGTTGAACAAGGTGATACGTCTGTATTTGACGCCTGATCTTCCCGGCGAGGTCGGCACGTGGCCGAATCAATAACAAAATCAATATGTTTTTTGTTATTGAGGCGGCCGGCGCGGTCTACAACCCTGAGTCACTTCCTGCCATCGTCGGCTTGCTTGTTCAACAT
>JAUXYM010000102.1 GCA_030694365.1 Nevskia sp.
ACGAACACGAGGACGCGCGCATTGCCGGCCTGACCCGCCGCGCGCTTGCCGAGGACCGCATGCGGCTGGCGTTCCAGTCGATCGCCAGTCTCGAAGGCGGCCGTTACACCCACTTCGACCTGCAGGTGCGCATGGTCGATGAAGACGGCCGCGAATGGCGCGCTTCGGAGTTCCTGCCGGCCGCGCAGAAATTCAATCTGATGCGCTCGGTCGATCGCTGGGTCATCGCCACGGCACTCGATACCGTCCAGCGCCGTCGCGGCACCCGTGATGCGGCAACGCTGTTCATCAAGCTGTCCGAAGACACGGTGCGCGATGCCGAGGCCTTCATCATCTGGCTGCGCGGCCTGCTGGATGGCGGCCGGCTCAAGGCAAGTGAAGTGGTGTTCCAGGCTCAGGAGCTGGTGCTGCAGAACCACATCCGCAAGGCCCGCACGCTGACTCGCGAACTGGTCGAACTCGGCGCCGGCATCGCCATCGAGCACTTCGGCATCGGCAGCAATTCCCGGCAGATGCTCGACTACATCCCGGCCCAGTTCCTGAAATTCCACGCCTCGTACACGCAGTCATTCGGCGATCGCGAAGTTCAGAAGCGACTCGGCGACCTGATCGAAGCCGCGAAGCAGCACCGGATGAAAACCATCGTCAGCCATGTCGAGCACGCCGACCTGATGGCCACGCTCTGGCAGATGGGCATCCACTTCATCCAGGGCTACCACGTGCAGGAGCCCGAGGTGGTGATGCTCGGCGAAGATGTGATGGTGAAGCGCTGAGCCTTAGTGGGACCGCGATTCACTTCACTCGTCATTCCCGCGTCGGCGGGAATCCAGTCCTCTGCTTCCAGCGGTGCGTGTGCGTCAAAACTGGATCCCCGCCTGCGCGGGGATGACGCCAGGAATTGAGCGTGGCTTTTGAGAGCAGCCTCAGGCCGAAGCCTGAAGCCGAGCAATACGCTCCTCCAGCGGCGGGTGCGTCATGAACAAGCTCTTCACCTCGCTGGCAATACCGAAGGCCTGCATGCCCTGCGGCAAGGTCGACGGTTCGTGCTGGGCTTTCAGCTTCTGCAGCGCGGCGATCATCTTGCGCTTGCCGGCGTAGTGGGCGCCGCCGGCATCGGCGGCGAATTCGCGGTGCCGCGAGAACCAGGCGACGACAATCGACGCGGCGAAGCCGAGCACGATCTGCATGACGATCGAGGTCACGTAGTAGCCGATGCCCGGGCCGCCACGATCGTCCTTGCCGCGCAGCGCGCTGTCCACCGCATAACCGATGACCTTGGACAGGAAGATCACGAAGGTGTTGAGCACGCCCTGGATCAGGGTCAGGGTGACCATGTCGCCATTGGCGACGTGGGCGATCTCGTGGCCGAGCACGGCTTCGGTCTCGTCCTGGTTCAGCGCGCGCAGCAGGCCGGTCGACACCGCGACCAGCGCGCTGTTCTTCGACATGCCGGTCGCGAAGGCGTTGATTTCCGGCGCGTCGTAGACCGCGACCTCCGGCATACCGATGCCGGCCGCACGAGCCTGGCGCTCGACGGTCGCCAGCAGCCAGGCTTCGGCGGCACTCTTCGGCTGCTCGATGACCACCGCGCCGGTGGAGCGCTTGGCCATCCACTTCGACATCGCCAGCGAGATGAACGAGCCGCCCATGCCGAACACCGCCGAGAAGATCAGCAGGCTGCCGAGATTAAGGCCGTTCTGGGTCAGGAAGCGATCGGCACCGAGCAGGCTGACGACCACCGACAGCACCAGCATGATGGCGATGTTGGTGAGCAGGAAAAGACCAATGCGTTTCATGGCAGCGTTCCGTGATGCGGGTTCAGGTTCGGGAATATTGGCGGCAGACGTTTGATTCTCAAGAGGCCGACTCGCCAGTGCGGCCACTGGCCACTGCCGTCATCGCATCGACTCGCTGGTAGCCACGCGGCAACGGATTGCCTCGGGACGCGCGGGCACCGTGATAGCCGGATTCGAGATCACTGGCCTTGATGGTCAGGCGGCGCTTCAGGCTGGTGACTTCCAGCGCCGAGCCGGCCGGCAGCACGCAGGCGGCGACGATGCGGTCTTCGCCCTTCAGGCCGATCAGCTTGTTGCCCTTGCCCTTGGCCAGTTCCGGCAGCTCGCTGGCCGGGAACACCAGCAAGCGGCCTTCAGCGGTGGCGACGGCGATCCGCTCCTCAGCCGGCTTCTTAAGCTGCATCGGCGGCAGCGGCGTGCCTTCCAGGCTCAGGCAGGCCTTGCCGGCCTTGTTGCGGCCCTGCAGATCGTCGAGCCTGGCGTTGAAGCCATAGCCATCGCTGCCGGCGAGCATGTAGCGCTCGCTCGCATCGCCGGCGATCAGCGCGATGATGTTGCCGCCGTCCTGCAGATCGAGCTTGGTGGTCACCGGCTCGCCCTGCGAACGCGCGCTTGGCAACTCACGCGGGCTCAGCGTGTAGGCGCGGCCTTTCGAGTCGAGCAGGATCAGCAAGTGATTGGTACGGCCGAGCACCGAAGTCAGGTACTCGTCGCCGGTCTTGTAACTCATGCCGGTGACGTCGACTTCATGGCCCTTGGCGGCGCGGATCCAGCCGGCTTTCGACAGCACCACGGTGATCGGCTCGCTGGGCAGGATTTCGGTCGCTTCCAGTGCCACGGCCGGCGCGCGGGCGACCAGCGGGCAGCGACGATCGTCACCGTACTTCCTGGCGTCCTCGTCGATTTCCTTGCCGACCAGATTGCGCAGCTTGGTTTCCGAGCCCAGCAGGTCTTCGAGCTTGGCGCGTTCGGCGGCCAGTTCGGCCTGCTCGCCGCGGATCTGCATTTCCTCGATCTTCTGCAGGTGGCGCAGGCGCAGGTCGAGAATCGCATTGGCCTGGATGTCGCTGAGGCCGAAGCGCGCCATCAGCTCGGCGTGCGGGTCTTCCTCGTAACGGATGATCCGGATCACCTCGTCGATGTTCAGGAAAGCGATCAGCAAGGCATCGAGGATGTGCAGGCGCTCGTTGACCTTCTTCAGCCGGTACTCAAGGCGGCGCTTGACCGTCGCCACTCGATAGACCAGCCATTCGCCGAGGATTTCCGGCAGGTTCTTGACTCGTGGCCGGCCGTCGAGGCCGATCATGTTCAGGTTCACGCGCACCGATTTTTCCAGGTCGGTGGTCGCGAACAGGTGAGTCATCAGCGCATCGATGTCGACCCGATTGCTGCGCGGGATGATGACGATGCGCGTCGGGTTCTCGTGATCGGATTCGTCTCTGAGATCCTCGACCAGCGGCAGCTTCTTGGCCCGCATCTGCTCGGCGATCTGCTCCTGGATCTTCGCCGGCGATACCTGATGCGGCAGCTGGGTGATGACGACGTTGTCGTCTTCGCGCTCCCAGCGGGCACGCATACGGACCATGCCGTTGCCGGTGTCGTAGAGCTTCCGCAGTTCGGCGGGCTCACTGATGATTTCGCAGCCGGTCGGGAAATCCGGGCCGGGCAGCACCGTCATCAACTCGTCGAGCGTCGCCTTCGGGTTCTTCAGCAGCAGCTTGCAGGCCAGCGCCAGCTCGCGAAGATTGTGCGGCGGGATGTCGGTGGCCATGCCGACGGCGATGCCGGTGGTGCCGTTGACCAGGATGTTCGGCAGCCGTGCCGGCAGCAGCTTCGGCTCCTGCAGGGTGCCGTCGAAGTTCGGCACCCAGTCCGAGGTGCCCATCTCCAGCTCGCCGAGCAGGGTCGACGCATACGGCGTCAGCTTGGCTTCGGTGTAGCGCATCGCCGCGAACGATTTCGGATCGTCCGCCGAGCCCCAGTTGCCCTGGCCGTCGACCAGCGGATAGCGATAGGCGAATGGCTGGGCCATGGTCACCATCGCCTCATAACAGGCGCTGTCGCCGTGCGGATGAAACTTGCCGATCACGTCACCGACGGTGCGCGCCGATTTCTTCGGCTTCGAAGTCGAACTCAGGCCCAGCTCGCTCATCGCATAGATGATGCGGCGCTGCACCGGCTTCAGGCCGTCGGCCACGTGCGGCAGGGCGCGGTCCAGCACGACATACATCGAGTAGTCGAGATAAGCCTTTTCGGCGAACAGCCGCAAAGGCAGGCGTTCGGTTTCAGTCGGTTCGATTGGGGTCATGTTCAGGCTGGGTCAGCGGCAACGATCATCACCGGGCCCTGCATGCAGCGGGTCGGGGCGTCCGGAGGGGCCGTATTTGACCATGTCCGGGCGGGCGGGCGGCAGGTACTAACGATGTCCGGTTCGATGTTGCAATTGAGCGCCGCGCAACAAGCGCTCACTTGGCAGCGTCGAAGAAATCATTCATTCCAGCGGTGGATGGCATCGATAGCGCGACAAACGGCTGATATTGATTCGGCCACCAAATAGTTGAAGGAAAGGACACGCTGAGACTTGAAGGGTGCACTCACTGTGGAGCAGAACGTGGCCGAATCAATAATGCATCGGGACCGATCGGCATCACCGTGACCACCGGCCAGCCGTAGGGCCAGTATCTCGCGGTTCAGAAAACCGGCATCCGTGCCGGTTTTTTTGTCGTCTGCGGCTCTGCTTGCGATCGCCAGGGCTGGACTTCCCGCCGGGCTTGTTGTGAACTACACATGTTTCCTCCTCCCGCGCCTCGTACCCCAACGGAATCGGGCTCATTCAAACTACTAAGGAGTTTCTGTCATGAAGAAATCCATTTTCGCTGTCGCTGCAATGGCTGCCGTGCTGTCGGCTCCGGCTCATGCCGCCCTCCCCGTCGTCCAGGGCACCCTCGCCGTCGTCAAGGCCGTGCTCAACGAGCCGGTCGTGTCGCTGGGCAACATCGTCAAAGCGCTGCCGGACGTCCTCAACGACACCGTCGCTGGCGTTACCAACGTCGCCAATGCACTGCCGCCGCTGCTGCTCGGCACCTCGCCGCTGCAGACCACGACTCAGACCATCGTCGTGCCGCTGCCCGGTCCTGCATTCCTGAACGCCGATCTGGTCAAGATCAATGGTGCGCTCGGCGTCAACGTCAGTCTGGCCGGCCCGCTGACCATCACGCTGACCACCGGCCGCTAAGCGCACTCGGCAGTCGTCCAGCAATTGTCCGAAAAGCCCGGCTGCGTGCCGGGCTTTTCGTATCTGTTCAAGCGTCATCGGCATTCGCCACTGTCCCGTCATTCCCCTATCAGGATCCGCACCTTGGCCGTAGCCCTGCCCCCGCCGGCTGAACCGCAGATGGTGCCAGCGGCAGAAATTCGTCCTTACGCCAAGTTGAAGGTCCAGGCCGGCGCGCTGACCTTCTACGTCGCCGATTTCTGCAAGCTCGGCACGGCGCAGGTGGCGCGTGTGGCGTCGGCCGCCACGACCCCGGCGGGAATCGTCCGCGGCCTCGGTGCCAGTTGCTACCTGCTCGGTTATCCGGCCGCGCTGACCCGCTACGGCGTCGACGGCTCGACGCTGTACATTGAAGTGCAGCGCGGACGAATCAGCTCGGTGGAAGCGCCGCCCAGGATCAAGGCGTATTTCGCCGGCATCGAAAAGAAACGGGTGGTCACCGCAGCCGATCTTGAAAAACGCCGCGTGCTGGCCGATTCGCTCAGCGAACGTGCCGGTGACAACTATCAGATGCAGCTGGTACCGGACGGCCCGGATTCCTCGAAGCTGGTCATCGACAACCCGACCGATGGCCGTGATCGCCTGCAGCTGCGCGCCGGCTTCGCAACCAACGGCAATCGCTATTCCGGCCGCTATATCGCCGATGGCCAGGCTCGTTATTCATGGGGCGATGGCACTGAAGCGCTGGTCGGTATCGGCGCTGCGGTGCGTCCGCCACAGTTGCGCGACGACCAGAGCGGCCCCTATCACGAAGCCTCGGGCTCGTTGACGCGGGTCACCACGGCCGGCGTGCTTGGCGTCGACGGCCGCTATGTCGAACTCAAGCCCAAGGTGCCGGCGATCGATGCCATGGGTACCGTTTTCCCCGCAGGGCTGGATGGCGAAATCTCCGAGGCCGGCGTCTCCTGGCTGGTGCCGCTGCATGCCACCTACACGGAACGCGTCACCCTGAGCCTGCGCGTTGCCCGCGTTCAGCAGACCTTCGATTTCGACGATCAGCGCCTGCTGACCGAGCGTTACACCAAGGCCAATATCGTGGTCAGCGGGGCCACCCAGTTCGCGATCGGCAATAGCCATATCTTCGAGCTGCAGGGCGGCATCGATCTCAGCCAGGGCTTTACCTCTTCGCCATTCGTGCCAGCCGGTGGTGGCGGACGCGGCCAGTTCTCGCTGGCCCGTCCGGCCATCCGCCTGAGCTACCAGCCGGGTTCGGCGTTCTCGCCGGCGATCGAAGCCTCGGCCCAGTTCTCCTCGGCAGCACTGCCGCAGAACGAACAGGTGGTGCTCGGTGGCGACACCCAGCGTGCTTTCGAGCCCGGCACCGCTGCGGGTGACCAGGGCTGGCGTGCACGCGCAACGATCAACCACCGGCCCTGGGCCCTGGGCTGGCTGTCATTCGAACCGACGCTGTTCGCTGAGTACGGTGCCGCTCGTTTCCGCGACCCGCCGCCGGTTGCGGCTGGCACCGCCCAGCGCGCGGCCGTCGGCCTCGAAGCCACCTTGCGGCTGAGCAGCGTGGTCGAGTTCACCGGCTTCGTCGCCGAGCCGATCCTGGCCTCGGGACCATCGCTGCTCGCTGATGACGAACGCCGGCTGGGCGCACGGCTGAGCATTACCTACTGATGCCCTGACAGCGCTGACCTATCGGGCCAGTGACGTAGGGTGGGCAGGCTTCATCTGCCCACCGGTGCGCAAGGTCTGTGTGGTCCGATTCAGACCACTTTCACCGTGCTGCCGTAACGCGCGAGCGTCTTGTCGGCAGTGAGGAGGATCAGCGGTTCGGTAAGGCTTTGCGCGACCAGCAGACGGTCGAAAGGGTCTTGGTGATCGTCGCCGAGCGGCATCTCCGCAACAGCCAGCAGATGCGTTTCCTTGATCGGTAACCAATGGAATCCATCATCGACGATGCGCTCGCAGAACTGCCGCAGATCAAGATGCAGCTTTCCGATCGAGACTTTGATCGCCAGTTCCCACAGGCTGACGTGACTGATGAATGCCGGCTCGTCGCTGTGCTGAATCAGATGCCGGGCCTCGACTCCGAGGCGCAGCGATTCAAGCTGCCACCAGACGGCGACATGGGTATCGAGCAGCAGCCGCACCTCAGTCGTCCTTGAGGCAGTCGAAAAGCTCGTCGACAGGTGCGTCGAAATCGTCCGCGATCCAGAATCCCTGCCCGGCCATGCCTCCCGGCGGGGCAATCTTCCGTTTCGGCTCCGTATACGGCGTCAGCCTGGCAATCGGCTTGCCTGCCTTGGCGATGATCACGTCCTGCCCGCGTGCGACCCGGGCCAGCAGCTTGGAGAACTGGGTCTTGGCTTCGTGGACGTTGACCGGCGTGCTGGCTTTCATCGCAGGAGCCTTGGATGGACTAGTACTTAGTCTAACTGCAACTGCGATGGCAACAGCGCCGCTACCGCAGACGACTCAAACCTCGGCCTTGTCGCCTTTCTCTTCCAGCCAGGCCTTGCGATCGCCAGCGCGCTTCTTGGCCAGCATCATGTCCATGATCGCGTCGACGGTGACCGGCACTTCGGCACCTTCGACGTCAGCAATACCGGTATCGATGGCACCGTCCAAGGTCAGTTGCACGAGGCGGCGGGTATCGCGGCTCATCGTCGTTTCGCGGAGCTGCAGCGGGTTCATCTCGCCCAGGCCCTTGAAGCGGGTGACATTGATCTTGGCCTTGTTGCCTTCGGCCTGCAGGCGATCGAGGATGCCTTCGCGCTCGGCATCGTCGAGCGCGTAGAACACCTGTTTGCCGGCATCGATGCGGAACAGCGGCGGCATCGCGATGTAGATGTGCCCGGCCTTCACCAGCGGCCGGTAATGCTTCAGGAACAGTGCGCACAGCAGGGTGGCGATGTGCAGGCCATCGGAGTCGGCATCGGCGAGCACGCAGACCTTGCCGTAACGCAGGCCGCTGATGTCCGACGAACCAGGATCGACGCCGATGGCGACGCTGATGTCGTGGATTTCATTGGACGCCAGCGCTTCGTTGGCATCGACTTCCCAGCTGTTCAGGATCTTGCCGCGCAAGGGCATGATCGCCTGGGTATCGCGGTCCCGCGCCTGCTTGGCCGAGCCGCCGGCGGAATCGCCTTCGACCAGGAACAGCTCGGTCTGATTGAGATCGGTCAGCACGCAATCGGCCAGCTTGCCGGGCAGCGCCGGGCCGCTGGTGATCTTCTTGCGGACGACCTGCTTGGCCAGCTTCATCCGCGCATTGGCGTTGGCGATCACCAGTTGGGCGACCTGCTCGCCGGCTTCCGGATGCTTGTTCAGCCAGACCGAGAACGAATCGTGGACCACACCCTGAACGAAGGCGGCCGTCTCGCGTGAGGACAGTCTTTCCTTGGTCTGGCCGGCGAACTGCGGATCGAGCATCTTGATGCTGAGCACATAGCTGCAGCCCTGCCAGACATCGTCCGGTGCCAGCTTCAGGCCGCGCGGCAGCAGATTGCGGAACTCGCAGAACTCGCGGATCGCTTCGGTCAGGCCGGTGCGCAGGCCGTTGACGTGAGTGCCGCCCTGCGCCGTCGGGATCAGATTGACATAGCTTTCGGCGACCGCTTCCGGCCCGCCGTTGACCCAGCACAGCGCCCACTCGGCTTCTTCGCGCTTGGCGGCGAACTTGCCGATGAACGGCTCGGCGGGTAGCACTTCAGCGCCATTCAGCGAATCCTTCAGGTAGTCGAGCAGGCCGTTCTCGTACTGCCAGACGGTTTGCTCGCCGTTGACTTGGTCATCGAGGCTGACCCGCAGATTCGGGCACAGCACGGCCTTCGCACGCAGTACCTGCTTGAGGCGCGGAACCGAGAACTTCGGCGAATCGAAGTACTTGTCGTCCGGCCAGAAATGCACCGTGGTGCCGCTCTTCTTGATCGGCGCATCGCCGACCCGGGTCAGTTCGCTGGCCTTGTGACCGTCGGCGAAGCCGATCAGCCACTCGCCGCCGCCACGCACCACGCGCACTTCCAGCACCTTCGACAGCGCATTGACCACCGACACGCCGACGCCGTGCAGGCCGCCGGAAAAACCGTAGGCCTTGTTCGAGAACTTGGCACCCGAGTGCAGCTTGGTCAGGATCAGCTCTACGCCGGAAACGCCGTGCTCCGGGTGGATGTCGACCGGCATGCCGCGGCCGTCGTCCGAGACTTTCAGCGAGCCGTCGGCGAGCAGCACCACGTCGATGCGCTTGGCGTGGCCGGCCAGCGCTTCGTCGACCGAGTTGTCGATGACTTCCTGGGCCAGATGATTCGGCCGCGAGGTATCGGTGTACATGCCCGGGCGCTTGCGCACCGGGTCCAGGCCGCTCAGAACTTCGATCTGGTCGGCGCCGTAGGCGTTGTTGTTGGGGGTGGCCATCAGAGCAATCAGGAGACTTGAGTTCGCAGGACTGCGAAAGACGCGGGACGGTACCCAATGGACCGCCGCGTCGCAAGGCCGGCCAGTCCAGCCGCCTGCCCTGCTCGACGCGAGTTCAGCGCTCGCGGATCGCCGAAAACGAGCAGACGTAGAACAGCGCCAGCGGCACCAGCACGCTCAGATGGGCCATCGAGAAATTGCCGATGTCGAGCAACTGCACCAGCGTGTTGGCGAACCAGACACCGGCTGGCGTCAGGCCAACGGCGACGGCGCTGCCGACCATCGCCGCCATCGGCACGATCCAGCGCGGCGCCGGCTTGCGCGGCGCCGGCATGTTCATCAGCACGCGGACCACGAAACCATCGTCGGCGATATGCGGCTGCCGGGCCGCGTCTTCCTGCAGCAGCGATTCGATCCAGGTGTCGTCACCGGGCCCGGAATCCAACGCTCGGCCATGCATGGAACTGCCGCGGCCAACGGGAAAGGTCGATCCGTCCATAGGCTTGTCCTGGGTCTTGTTGGCTTCAGTCGTCATGACATCCTCGGCTCCCAGACCTGCAAGTGCACTTTCAGCTTCTGCTTGGCGCGGGAAATATGCGATTTCACCGTGCCCAGCGGGCAGTTGAGGGCGTAAGCCGCTTCCTCGTGACTGCGGTCCAGATAGTAGCACTGGGCAATCACCGCTCTTTCCGCAGGCGACAGGATCGCCATCGCCCGTTGCAGATCCATCTGCAGATCGGCCGTGGTCTGCTCGGGATGCAGATCCTGCGGGCCGTCGTGTTCCTCGGGCTCGGCAGTGTTCTCGTCGAGTGGTGCTTCTTCGTGGCGCGAGCGGATCGCCATCAGGAAGCTGTTGTAGGCGATCCGGTAGATCCAGGTGCTGAACCGGGCATCGCCACGAAACTGATCAAGCTTGCGATGCGCCTGCAGGAAGGTTTCCTGGGCGAGATCGTCGGCGAAGGCGTCATCGCCCTTGCACAGACGGCGCAGCAGCGCGCGCACCGCGCCCTGATGGCGACGCACCAGCACCGCGAAAGCGTGGCGATCGTCACCGGCGAGCACGCGGGCAACGAGTGCCGAGTCCGGCGGGCCATCGGCCCACACCGGCTCTGCCGCTGTCACCTTGACCGCCTCGCTGGCCACACCGGGTCGTTTCCGTTCTCGCGGGCTTCAGAGATCCTTTTTCTGCTGTTCGAGCTTCCAGGCAATCAACTGGCCAACGCCGATCGCCAGCGGAATGAAGCCGATGCCGATGCCTTCTTCACCGCCGGCAAACCAGAAGAAACCCATCAGGCCGACGCCGGCACCGATCAGGCTGAGGCCGGAGCTGACATCGGATTTCTTCTTCTTCGCCGGCTCCATGAACAACTCGGGCGGAATCGGCTGACCCTTGTCGGCGAGTTTCAGCACCATCTCGTTGATCGAACGCTGGCGGTTGGCGCGATAGCGCAGCACGGCGAGGACGATGACGATCGGCATGCCGAACACCATGATCACCGCGACCAGCGGCACCAGCGCTTCGACGAGGGTGAAGCCTGAACCGCTATCGCCGACGTGCTTGCCGAGGTCGATACCGAATTCGGCTGCGGATACGAGAAACATGAGGTGCTCCTGGTGGTTCGTGTTGTTCGGGGAGTCAGATGCGCCGGAGCCATCGTTCAGATGCAGGCGGCTCAGCGCCTACAATAGCGGCCATGACCGCCAAGAAAATTGCCACTGCCACACCGGACACGATCGACGATCCGGTCTCCCGTTTCGAAGGTTCGCTGAGCGAACTGGAAGCGATCGTCGCCAGGATGGAGCGTGGCGACCTGCCGCTCGAAGAATCCTTGAGCCTGTTCGAGCGCGGCATGGGCCTGACCAAGGTTTGCCGGACCTCGCTGGAAACCGCCGAGCTGAGAGTCCGCAATCTGCTCGACGCGGACGACAGCGCGCCGCCTTCCAGCCGCTGAGCCGTCACCAGCCCGACTGCGATGAACGAGTCTTCCGGCTACACGCGTCTCGGCGCGATCGACGATCCAGCCGCGCTGCGGCGGCTGCCGGTCGCCGAGCTGCCGGCGCTGGCCGGTGAAATCCGCCGCTGCCTGATCGAAACGCTGGCCCGGGTCGGCGGTCATTTTGCCGCCAGCCTCGGGGTTGTCGAACTGACGCTCGCGCTGCACCGCGTGTTCGATACGCCGCGCGACACGCTGATCTGGGACATTGGCCATCAGGCCTATGCGCACAAGATCATCACCGGCCGTCGCGCGCGGCTGGAAACGATCCGCAAGCATGGCGGCCTGGCGCCGTTCCTCGATCGCAACGAGAGCGTCTTCGATGCCTTCGGCGGCGGTCACGCCGGCACCGCGATCTCCGCCGCCGCCGGTTTCGCGGCGGCCGAAAAGCTGCGCGCCAAAGGCCGGCGCAGCGTCGCCGTCATCGGCGATGGCGGCATCACCGCCGGCATGGCTTTCGAAGCGATGAACCACGCCGGCGCCCTCGGGCTCGATCTGCTCGTGGTGTTCAACGACAACGATCTGTCGATCTCGGAGAACGTCGGCGCGCTGCGCGACACGGTCGCCCGGCAGCTCGGCCGCAGCCATCCGGCAGCGGGCACTGGCTCGCTCGCCGGGCTGGTCGAAGCGCTGGGCTTCAGCTACTCGGGACCAGTGGATGGCCACGCGCTCGACGCACTGCTGCCGGCCCTCGAAGACCTGAAAGCAGCGCGCGGTCCGCAGTTCCTGCACGTGCTCACGGTCAAGGGCCGGGGCTATGCACCGGCCGAGGCTGATCCGATCGGCTTCCATGGCGTCACCCGTTTCGATCCGGTCACCGGCGCGATGCCAGCACCTGCCGCGGCGGCGCAGCCGACCTACTCACAGCTGTTCGGCGACTGGCTCTGCGAAGCCGCCGCGCTCGATCCGGCGGTGGTCGCGATCACGCCGGCGATGCGTGAAGGCTCGGGGCTTGTCGAGTTTTCTCGGGCCTTTCCGGATCGCTATTTCGACGCCGGCATCGCCGAGCAGCACGCGGTCACGCTGGCCGCCGGCATGGCCTGCGCGGGACTCAAGCCCGTGGTCGCGATCTATTCGACCTTCCTGCAGCGGGCACTCGACCAAGTGATCCACGACGTCGCGATCCAGAACCTGCCGGTGCTGTTCGCGGTCGATCGCGGCGGCCTGGTCGGTGCCGATGGCGCGACTCATCACGGTGCTTTTGATCTCAGCCTGCTGCGGGCGATTCCCAACCTGGTGCTGATGGTGCCGAGCGACGAGCAGGAATGCCGGCGCATGCTGGCGACCGGCCTCGCCCATGCCGGCCCGAGCGCGGTGCGCTACCCGCGCGGCAGCGGCCCGGGTGCTGCGATCGCCGTTGCCGAGCCGATCGAAATCGGCCGTGGCCGGTTGCTGCGCAGCGGCTCGTCGCGACGGCCGACGAGAGTCGCGCTATTGGCGTTCGGGGCGATGGTTGCCACCGCGCTCGATGTTGCCGGGCTGCTCGATGCCACGGTCGCCGACCTGCGCTTCGTCAAGCCGATCGATGAAGCCCTGATCGCCAGCCTCGCTCAAGAACACAGCCTGCTGGTGACCTTGGAAGACAACGTCGTCAGCGGCGGTGCCGGCAGCGCGGTCAATGAAGCGCTGGCGCGGCTGCGCATCGTCCGCCCGGTGCTGAACCTCGGCCTGCCGGATCGTTTCGTCGCCCACGGCAGCCGCGAGCAGTTGCTGGCCGACTGCGGGCTCGACGCCGCCGGCGTGCTGCGTGCGATCCAGACCAGATTGCGCGCAGCCGGCGATCAAGCGGGCAGCGTCGAGGACAGCAGCGACCGGGGCCGCGCGTGAGCGCAGCCGCCCGGCCTGCGCGGCTGCGCCGACCGTGGCTGATCGCGATTGCCGGGCTCGGTGTGGCCGCCTATCTCGCGGCCGCGCTGATCGCCGACGCGCATGCCCTCGGCAGCGCGCTGCAGGGACTCGGCTACAGCGGCCTGGGTCTGGTGCTCGGCGCTTCGCTGCTGAACTACGCGCTGCGCTTCCAGCGCTGGGCACGGTATCTAGCGGCCCTCGGCCACCCGGTGCCGCGCGGCGAGCATCGGCTGATCTATATCGCCGGCTTCGCGTTCACGATCAGTCCCGGCAAGGCTGGCGAAGCGCTGCGCTCGCTGTACCTGCGCGATCGCCACCAGGTGCCCTACGCCGACAGCATGGCGACGCTGTTCGTCGAACGCCTGCTCGATGTGCTGGCGATCGCCGTGCTCGCCAGCCTGATCGTGCTGCAGGACCTGCGCTGGTGGCCGCTGCCGGTCATCGCGCTGGTGGTGGTCGCGGCGGTCGTCGTGACGCTGGGCCGACCGGCGCTGGCCGATGGGATTGACCGGATAGCAACGCGCCGCAGCGGCAGGATCGCAACCGCCCTCGCCGGCCTTGCAAACCTGCTGCGCGCCTCGAAAACCCTGCTGCTGCCGAGCCGGCTTGCGGGCGGCCTGCTGATCGGCCTGGTTGCCTGGGGCATCGAAGGCCTCGCCTTGTACTGGATCTGCCAGAGCCTGGCGATCGCCATTGCGCTGCCGGCGGCAGTCGGCGTCTACGGCATGGCGGTGCTGGCCGGCGGCCTCGCGTTCTTCATGCCAGGCGGGCTCGGCGGCATGGAAGTGGCGATGCCAGCCTTGCTGGTCGCCCAGGGCGCGCCGCTGGCGACCGCGGTGATCGCGATGCTGCTGTGCCGGCTGGCGACCCTGTGGTTCGCCGTGCTGCTCGGCCTGCTCGCCGCCGCCTGGCTGGAAGCGCGTGGCCGTCCGCAACCGGAGCCGCAAGCCGGATGACTGCTGCCCTGCCACTCTGCGTCGATCTCGACGGCACGCTGACGCCGGTCGACAGCTTGCACGAAGCGCTGCTCGATCTCGCCAAGCGGGCACCCAGCGCGCTGCTGCAGTTGCCGGGCTGGCTCGCCGCCGGCCGCGCCGCGTTCAAGCGCGAAGTGGCGGCACGCACTGAACTCGATGTCGCAACCCTGCCGTATCGCAAAGACCTGCTCGACTGGCTGCGCGAACAACGCGATGCCGGCCGCCGCCTGGTGCTGGCGACGGCTGCCCATCGCTCGATCGCCGACGCCGTCGCCGCCCATCTCGGCATCTTCGATGAGGTGATCGCGACTGGCGACGGCGACAACCTGCACGGCGACGGCAAGCGCCGGGCACTGGTCGCGCGCTACGGCGAACGCGGCTACGACTACGTCGGCAACGAAGCGGCCGATCTCGCCGTCTGGCGCTCGGCGCGCACGGCGATCGTGGTCGGCAACGCGCGGCTCGCGGCCAGTGCCGCAGCCGTCGCCGAAGCCGGGCCGGTGTTCACGCCGCTGCCCGCTACGCCCAAGACCTGGATCAGGGCGATGCGGCTGTATCAATGGGTCAAGAATCTGCTGGTGTTGGTGCCCGCCGTGCTCGCCCATCGCATTGCCGAGCCGGCGGTGCTGCTCGACAGCCTGCTCGCCTTTCTCGCCTTCGGGCTCTGCGCGTCGAGCGTTTATCTGATCAACGATCTGCTCGATCTCGCGGCCGATCGCCAGCATCGCCGCAAGCGTCTGCGGCCGTTCGCGTCGGGTCGCATATCGGCAGAAAGCGGCGTCATCGCGGCGGGCCTACTGCTGGCGTTCGCCGTCGCCATCGCACTGTGGACGGGGCCGGCATTCGCGGCGGTGCTGGCGCTGTACTTCGGCTTCACCCTGGCTTATTCGCTGTGGCTGAAGCGCGCGACGACCATCGATGTGATGACCCTGGCCGGCCTGTACACCTTGCGGATCATCGCCGGCGGTGCCGCCACCGAAGTGGCGGTGACCTTCTGGCTGCTGGCATTCTCGATGTTCCTGTTCCTGAGCCTGGCGATGGCCAAGCGCTATACGGAACTGTTCGAGGTCGCGAAAGCGGGCGCGGCCTCGGCTGCCGGGCGCGGCTATCAGGCCAGCGATCTGCCGACCTTGCTGTCGCTCGGCATCAGCGCCGGCTATGCCGCCGTGGTGATCATGGCGCTGTACGTCAACAGCGCCGAATCACTCTCGCGCTACGGCCATCCCCACGCCTTGTGGCTGACCTGCCCGCTGATGCTGTACTGGATCAGCCGGGTCTGGATGCTCAGCTCGCGAGGCCGGATGACCGACGATCCGATCGTCTTTGCGCTGACCGACCGTGTCAGCCTCGGCCTGTTCACGGTGATGGGCTTCTGCATGCTGTTGGCCTTGTGGCCGACATGAGCCGGCAGGTGCTTTCCTGGGGACGGCTGCCGGCACCGGAGCAGCGTTTGATCAGACTCGGCAGCCGCTTCGACGCTTTGCCGACGACATCGGGAAGCCTGTTGCCCTATGCCCTGGGCCGCAGTTACGGCGACAGCTGCCTGAACAGCGGCGGCGCGCTGCTGGCCACGCGCGGGCTCGATCGCTATATCGCTTTCGACCGCGACAGCGGCGTGATCGAGGTCGAAGCCGGCGTGTCTTTAGGGGAAATCATCGCGCTCGCTTTGCCGCAGGGCTGGTTCCCGGCTGCACTGCCGGGTACCCGCTTCGTCACTGTCGGCGGGGCGATCGCCAACGACGTGCACGGCAAGAATCATCACCGCGCCGGCAGCTTCGGCCATCAGGTTCTCGGCTTTGAACTGCTGCGTTCCGATGGCCAGGTGCTGCACTGCTCGCCGACCGCGAACGCTGCGCTGTTCGCCGCCACCATCGGCGGCTTGGGCCTCACTGGCCTGATCCGCCGCGCGAGCTTGCAATTGCAACGAGTGCCCGGCCCCTGGATACGCGGCAGCAGCGAACGCTTCGGCTCTCTGGCCGAGTTCTTCGCGCTGTCGGCCGAGTCTGCAGCGGCATCGGCCTACACCGTCGCCTGGATCGATAGCTCGGCGACCGGTGCCAACACCGGCCGCGGCCTCTTCATTCGCGGCAATCACGCCGATGGCCCGGCGAGCCCGACGACTCCGAAAGGAATCCGCCTGCCGATCACGCCGCCCATCTCGCTGATCAATCCGCTGAGCCTCAGTGCGTTCAACGCGCTGTATTACCGACGCCCGGCTGCGGTCATCAGCGATGCGCTGTGGCACTGGCAACCGTTCTTCCATCCGCTCGATGCGGTTCAGGAATGGAACCGCATCTACGGCCCGCGCGGCTTCTACCAGTACCAGTGCGTGGTGCCGATGCAGGACGCGGAGAACGTCATCAGCGAGATGCTGCGGCGGATCGCCGACTCGAAGCTCGGCTCGTTTCTGGTGGTGCTGAAAACCTTCGGCAGCATGGCGGCGCGCGGGATGATGTCGTTCCCGCGTCCGGGTGCGACGCTGGCGATCGACTTCCCGAATCGCGGCGCGCAGACCCTCGCTCTGCTCGATGCGCTCGACGCGCTGACGATGGCCGCCGGCGGTGCCGTCTACCCGGCCAAGGATGCGCGGATGTCACCGACTGCGTTCCGCCAGTACTTCCCGCAATGGCAGGCTTTCGCCAGCCATGTCGATCCCCGTTTTTCCTCGTCGTTCTGGCGACGAGTCACCGAGACTGAAGTCAGCCGATGAGACGAATCCTGATCATGGGTGCCAGCTCGGCGATCGCCGAAGCGACGGCGCGCGAGTTCGCAGCCCTTGGCGATGCGCTGTTCCTGGTCGGCCGCAATGCCGATCGCCTCGCCGCGATCGCCGACGATCTGCGCCTGCGCGGCGCGGCTCAGGCCGAAACCTGGGTGATGGATGCCCGCGAACTGAGTGCTTACCCGGCGCTGCTCGATGCAGCGACGCAGCGCCTAGGCGGCCTCGACACCGCGCTGATCGCCCATGGCACCCTCACCGACCAAGTCGCCGCGCAGGCGTCCAGCGAGCTGATGCTCGCCGAGTTCCAGACCAATGCGCTGAGCCAGATGGTGCTATGCACCGAACTCGGCAACCGCTTCGAAGCCCAGGGCCACGGCTGCATCGCGGTGATCTCTTCGGTGGCCGGCGATCGCGGCCGGCAGTCGAACTACGTCTACGGTTCGGCGAAGGCGGCGGTCACTGCATTCACCAGCGGTCTGCGCCAGCGGCTGCATCCGAAAGGCGTGCAGGTGCTGACCATCAAGCCGGGCTTCGTCGATACGCCGATGACCGCCGCGTTCAAGAAGGGCCCACTGTGGGCAACGCCTGCGACCGTCGCCAAGGCCATCGTCAAAGCCGTGCAGCGCGGCAAGCCGGTGCTGTACACGCCGTGGTTCTGGTGGCCGATCATGCAGATCATCAAGAACATTCCCGAAGCGATGTTCCGCAAGCTGAAGCTCTGAGCGTTTCCCCCTCAAGCCGGCTGGCCGCTTAAACTGCGGCCACTTACACGCAACCAGAAGAGAAAACGATGACCGAAGCCGCAACCGTATCCGTGCTGATGCAGACCAGCCTGGGCGACATCACCCTCGAACTCGATGCCGCCAAGGCACCGAAGACGGTCGCCAACTTCCTCGCCTATGTCGACGCCGGCCATTACGACGGCCTGGCCTTCCACCGCGTGATCAAGGATTTCATGATCCAGGGCGGCGGTTACGTGGTGCCGGACTACACCGAGAAGAAGACTGGCAAGCAGATCGAGAACGAGTGCAACAACGGCCTGAAGAACACTCGCGGCACCATCGCGATGGCCCGCACCAGCGACCCGCATTCGGCGACCAGCCAGTTCTTCATCAACCACGGCGACAACGCGTTCCTCGACGGCAAGCCCGGCCAGTGGGGCTATGCGGTGTTCGGCAAGCTGACCGCCGGTGCCGACGTGCTCGACAAGATCGGCACCACGCCGACCGGCCGCATCCGCCCGTTCGGCCAGGACGTGCCGGTGACACCGGTGGTCATCGTCAAGCTGTCGCGCGTCTGATGAAGCGCAGGGCCGTGTCGCGCGCTTTGCACCTCGCTTTGCTCGCCACGGCCCTGCTGCTGGCCTCGCCGCAACTGCCGGCCTGGGGGCCGGAAGGTCATCGGATCGTCGGCCAGATCGCGGCTGATCGTTTGACTCCAGCCGCCCGCGCGGCGGTTGCGGCGATTCTGGTTGACGAACCGGAGCCGACTCTGGCCGGTGTCGCCAACTGGGCCGACGAGGTTCGCGACGAGCGCACCGGCCCGCTGCACTACGTCAATTTCCCAGCTGGCAATTTCCCGATCGGCGACTGCCACTACCAGCCACCGCGCGACTGTCCCGGTGGCCGCTGCGTGGTCGCCGCGATCGACAACGCCGTCTCGGTGCTGAAGGACAGGAAAGCCAGCGCCGAGCAGCGGCGGGTGGCACTGAAGCAGCTAGTGCACTTCGTCGGGGACATCCATCAGCCGCTGCACGGCGGGCAGGCCGAGGATCGCGGTGGCAACACCGTGCAACTGCAATGGCGTGGCGAAGGCTCGAACCTGCACAAGCTCTGGGACGTCGGGCTGATCGAAGCGATCGAGCCGGACTGGCAGCGCTACGTGCAGCGCTTGGCTTCGAAAGCGGCCGGCGTCGAACGTGGGGCGCTGGCCGCCGATGCCTGGGCGATGGAGTCCTGCCTGATCGTCTCGGCCCCGGCTTTCTACCCTGCGGATCGGGAACCGGGCCCCGACTATCTGACCGCCTGGCAGGGCACGGTCGATGTACGCCTGAACCTTGCCGGTATGCGGCTGGCAGCGCTGTTGAGCACGCTGTTTCCCGGCTGAGCCATTCGCCAGATGGATTCGCCCGGCCGCTGTCACAAGCCGCCGGACGAATTGTCTTAGAATTGCAATGTTTCGCGCCTGCGCGCGAGCTGCCGAGATTGATCCGATGCGCTTCTGCCTGTCTCCTTCCCTGTTGTCCGGTCGCCGTTCGTGAAGGCGATCATCCTCAGCGCGGGCCAGGGCCGCCGTCTGTTGCCGCTGACCGCGTCGCGGCCGAAGTGCCTGATCGAACTCGGTGGCCGCAGCCTGCTCGAGTGGCAGCTGATCAGCCTGGCCGCCGGTGGTGTGCGTGAGGCCGTCGTCGTCATCGGTTATGGCGCGGAGCAAGTCGAGGAAGTGCTCAAGCGCCACACGCCGGCCGGCATCAATGTCCGCACCTTGTACAACCCGTTCTACGAAGCGGCCGACAATCTCGCCAGCTGCTGGATCGCCCGCAGTGAACTGCGTGGCGAGTGCCTGATCCTCAAC
Source organism: Nevskia sp. (assembly GCA_030694365.1). Lineage (GTDB taxonomy): Bacteria > Pseudomonadota > Gammaproteobacteria > Nevskiales > Nevskiaceae > Nevskia. The sequence continues at coordinate 19,551 of JAUXYM010000102.1, forward strand.
GGTGACACCTTGATCGAGACCGCGATCGTCGAGCGCGTGCTCGGCAAGATCAGCCATCCGATCACCGTCACCATCGACCGCAAGGACTGGTACGACGCCGACGACATGAAAGTGCAGACCGTCGACGAGCGCCTGTGCGTGATCGGCAAGAAGCTCGATGCATCGATCGTCAACGGCGAATCGATCGGCTTCCTGCGCTTCACCACCGAAGGCTCAGCGCGCTTCGTCGGTGAAGTCGAGCGGATCATGCGCACGCCGGAAGGCCTGAAGCTCTGGTACCTGTCGGTAATCGACCGCATCGCCAAGGACAGCGGCGAAGTCGGCTATAACTCGATCGAAGGCCTGGGCTGGGGCGAGATGGATTTCCTCGCCGATGTCGCCCGCAACGAGGAACTGGTCGCCGGCTGGTCCGGCCCCGGCGCTGCCGCAGCGCCCGCCCGGCTCGGAGCCGCCTGATGAGCGCCGCCCGCCCGGTACGCCGCAGCCCGAACGAGTCGATCCGGATGTTCGAGGCCGACTGGATGGAAGCGCTGTCGAAGGTCCCGTTCTGGGTGCCGATGGCGCTGTATCTGCCGCTGTTCGCGTGGATGACCTGGACCGCGTTCACCGGCGGCCTCGGCGTGCTGACCTGGCTGGCCGCCTTCGCCGGCGGTCTGGTGATTTGGACAGCGACCGAATACTTCCTGCATCGCTTCCTGTTCCATTGGACCCCGCCGGGCAAGATCGGCGAGCGCCTGCATTTCATCTGGCACGGCGTCCATCACGATCACCCGAACGATCGCCTGCGTCTGGTGATGCCGCCCTCGGTCAGCATTCCGCTCGCCTACGGTTTCTACAGCCTGTTCGCGCTGGCCTTCGCCGGCCCGGTGCTGCTCGCGGTATTCGGCGGCTTCATCATCGGCTACCTGATCTACGACACCCTGCACTACGCGCTGCACCACCACGCCTTCGAGCACCCGCTGTTCAAGCGGCTCAAGCGTCATCACATGCAGCACCACTTCGTCAACGGCAACACCGGCTACGGCGTGTCGTCACCGCTGTGGGACTGGATCATGGGCACCCGGCGCGCGACTTCCTGAGCAGACTTCGAAGCAAACGAAAACCCGGCCTGGTGCCGGGTTTCGTTTGCCGGATCAGCGCGCGTCCGCTGCCAGCAAGCGCTCGACCAGCTCCTTGTCGGCCGGCTTGTCGACATCGACCGCCGCTCGCGCGAACGGTATTTCGACGATCGCCGCTGTTGCCCCGCCGGCGAGCACGCCGAGCCGGTCGATCGCCGCTGACAGCCGCAGCCGGCCGAGCAGATAGCGCAGCGCATAGCTCAGGCCGAGCAGGCGCAGCATCGCCACCGGGCGCTTGCGCAGCGCTTCAACCTGCTGCCACAACGCGGCCAGCGCCCCTGCCTTGGGGGACGCGAAATAGAACAGGTTGCAGCCGCTGTACGAGCCCTCCTCAAAGCGCAGCCAGGTGCGCCGGGTGTCGGGCATTTCGGCAAGCACCACTTCGGAGCGCGCCAGGCCCAGCGCGGCATCCGCGTCCTGCGGCACTTGCTTGAGGAAATGGCTGACCCAGGCCGGCTGCAACAGGGCGTGATCGGCCGTGGTGATCAGCAGCGGCGTCGGATATTTCGCCAGGGCGGCGACGACGCTGCGGCTGGGGCTGCCGGCCGCCGGGAAGGTATCGACCGGCTTGCCGTTCGCGGCCGAGGCTAGCCCCGGCAGCAGCTTGACCAGCTCGGGCGCTTCGATGATCACCACGATGCGGCTGATCTCCGGCGTCGCGCCCAGGGCGGCGATCACCCGCAGCAGCATCGGCACGCCGGCGATCGGGATCAGCGCCTTGTGCGGCACGCTGAAGGCGAGCGCCATCGGATCATCCGGCCCGCGCGAGCCGGCGAGCACCAGGGCGGTCAAGCCGATAGCGGCGGGGCCGCCCGAAACGACATGGCTCAAAGGGCTTTCCGGTAGATGCGATAGGTCTTGTAGGCGATGCCGCCAAGACCATCGTTGATGCGCCGCATCGGCAGGTTGTCTTCGAGGATCCACGACAGCTCGGCACTGGTGTAGCCGATCTTGCGTGCCTCCTTGCGCATGGCGTCGATGATCAGGAATGGCAGCATCGCGCCGGTGAAACCGGTCGCATACTTGCGGCGGATGCCCATCAGCGGCACCCGGGCCGACTTGACGCTCTTGACCTTCAGACGCCAGAGCAGCTTGGCCCAGCCGAACGGCAGCAGCTTGCCGTCGAGATCGGCGATCGCTTCGTTGATGTTTGGCAGGCAGACGCCAAAGCCGGCCGGCTCGCCGTCGACATCGACGAACCAGACCAGCTTCTCGTTGAGGATCGGCCGCATCGACTTGGCAAGATGCGCGGTGTCGGCGGTGGTCAGCGGTTCGAAGCGCCAGTTGTCGGCCCAGGCGTCGTTGAAGATAGCGCTGATCGATTCGATGTCCTTCTGGTACTGCTTAAAGCTCAGGTGACGGAGCTTGAAGTTGTTCGGCAGCGGCCGACGCAGCAGCGCACAGATCGCCTTCGGCAGCGGCTTGGTGATGTCGCTGATATAGGCGAACACGTCCTTGGCCTTGTCGTAGCCGAGCGCTTCGATACGCGCGGCCAGATACGGGCGGTCATGGCCCATCATCAGCATCGGCGGCGTGTCGTGGCCCTTGATCAGCAGGCCGGTTTCCTCGTTGATCGACAAGCTGAACGGCCCCAGCGATTCGCGTATGCCGCGCGCCTTGAGCCAGGCTTCGGCGGTCGCGAACAGCGCCTCGATCAGCTCGGCATCGTCTTCGGCGGCGATCATGCCGAAATGGCCGACGCCGTCGGTGGCCTGGCGATTGACCTGGGCACTGATCCGGCCGACATCGACGCCGTTGCGCACCGCCAGCCAGAGCTGCACGTCGGTATGGGCGAACAAGGGATTGTGCTTCGGCGACAGCGCTTCGTTGCGCTCCATGTCCAGCGGCGTGACCCAGTTCGGGTCACCGGCATGCAGGCGCGCCGGCAGGCGGATGAAGCGCTTCTTCTCGGCAGCGGTGACGACCGGAATGATCGTCAGCGGACCACGATGGATCCGGTTTGCGGGGGCGGCAGTCATGGCAACGCGATCTCGGGTCAGGAGGGCCGGCAACGGCCCGATCGGTGATGTGGAAAAGCGTTTGGTGCGGCGCGGGTCACGGCACGATGGCTCAGTGTCGGTCGAGCCGGAACACCAGCACCAGGCCTAGCAGGACGAATGCCGCCGGTGACAGCCAGGCCGCCAGTAGCGGGCTCACGGTACCGGCTTCACCGAGCGCGGCCGTCAGGCCGTTGACCAGCAGGAACACCAGGCCGCAGGCCAGCGCGCCGAGCACCTGCACGCCACCGGCACCGCCGCGCGTCAGCGCGATCGCCACCGGTGTGGCCAGCAGCAGCATGATCAGCGCGGCCAGCGGATCGGTCCAGGCGCGGGCCAGCCGCGTGCGGTAGAACGATTCGGTCTTGGTGCCGGCTTGGGTGCCGGCCAGCACCGCCGAGGCGAGACCGCCGGATACATAGGGCTCGGCCGCCGACAGGCGCATCAGATCGGCCGGCTTCAGCGGCGTCTCCCAGTCGAGCGTCGGCTGTACCGCATCGCTCTTGCCGGCACGCAGATCGGTGGTCACCGCGTCGATCAGGGTCCAGCGGCGATCGCTGTACTCGGCGCGGGCCGCCACGGTGCGGCTGAGCAGCGCGCCGGCCTCATCGCGACGATAGATGCGCACGCCGTCCAGACGCCGGCCATCGGGCATCACCTGTTCGAGCCCGACCACCGCGCCATTGGTGCGCAGCCACAGCAGCTCGGTATCCGGATCCTTGTCCGGCGATGGCGGCAGGCTCGCCCACCAGGCGGTCAACGCTTTCTGGGTCTTCGGCACGATCGCTTCGGCGAGCAGGCCATGGAGCAGGACGATGGCGATGACCACCGGCAGCACGGCCAGCAGCACCCGGCGGAACGGCAGGCCGGCGGCGCGCATCGCGCAGATCTCGTTCTGTCGCGACAGAGTCGAAAAGCTGAAGATCGCACCGAGCAAAGCCGCCAGCGGAAACGCCTGCAGCAGCACGCTCGGCGTGCGCAGCAGGCTGTAATGAGCGATGCCGAGCATGCCCTGACCGCGGCTCAGGATATCGGTCGAACTTTCCAGCAGATCGAGCACCTGGAACAGGCCGCCAAGGCCACAGAGCACGGCGAAGCAGCGCATCGCCAGCAGGCTGCGCAGATAACCGCCGAGCGCGCCGCCCAGAAAAAATGTCGTCATGCCGCTGCCTTCCTCGCCGGCCGCAGGCGGCTGACGATGGCAGCGAAGAAGTCCTCGATAGCCGCTACCGCGCGGGTCACCGGGTTATCGCCGGGCCGTGACAGGCTCTGGCTGTAGATGTAGCCGCACAAGGCGGCAAACAGCAGCCACGGCGTCCAGACGCCAGCCAGCGCATTGACCTTGCCGGATTCGGCCAGGCTTTCACCAAGCTGCAGGCCGTGATGGAACAGCAGCATCAGCACCGCCGCGACGATCAGGCTGGCGGTGCGCTTGCCGCGCTTCGCCGACATGCCGAGCGGTATCGCCAGCAGCGGCAGCAGCGGCAAGGACAAGGTTCGGGCGATACGGCCGTACAGCTCGCCGGCGATCTTGGCCGGCGTCAGCGGCGGCGATGGCTCGGGCATCCCGCCGGCCAGCAGTTCGGGAAAGCTCAGCTCGCGTTCGTTGCCGCCGCGAGCGCGGAACGGCGGCGCATCCGGGGTGAACGCGGTGTTGCTGTCGAGGGTCGCGAAGTGCACGGCCAGCAGGCCGGCACCGGGGCGGTCCCGGTAGTGATCGCCGCTGACCAGGCTCAGGGTCAAGCGGCGGCTGTCGGCGGATGGCGTCAGCGCGCCGGTGGTACCGGTGGTCAGCTCCTCGCGGCCGGCGACTTCGCGGCGGATGAACACCCGGCGCAGGGCTCGGCCAGTCTTGTCGACTTCATCGGCAGTCAGCATGTAGCCGCTGCCGGCGCTGGCGAAGGTGCCGGGCTGCAGGCGGGCGTCCCAGCCGGCGTTCAGCGCCGAATACAACACCGCCCGGTAGTCGTAGCGCGAATAGGGCTGCAGCCAGCCGAACACCCAGGCGCTGAGCACCGCGAGGACGATCGACACGGCGAGAAACGGCCGGGTCAGCCGGGCGATCGACTGGCCGCCGGCCAGATAGGCATCGAGTTCGTTCTCGTCACCGAGTTTCGAAACGACCAGGAACAGCGCCACGAAAAACGCCGCCGGCAGCGCCAGCCCGAGGTAATACGGCACCAGATTGAGCACCAGCTTGAACACCGCCGGCAGCGCGTGGCTGTTCTCGGCGAGGATGTCGAACAGCCGCAGCAGGCGTTCCAGCAGCAGCGCGATCAGCACCGTGCCGAGACAGAGCAGCAGGGTCGGCAGCAACTGGCGCAGCAGGTAGCGGTCGAGGATGGTCGACATCAGCGGGCAACCGCTCCCCGCCAGCGGGCGCTCAGTTCGGCGCTCAGCGCGTCGAGCTGAGCGTCGCTCAGGCTGACCGCTTCGGCCAGCGCCGGCGGATTCGGCCAGCTGGCGTCCGCGAAACTCAGGCCATCGAATTCGCGAGTGCCGGCATAACGCGGGATGACGTGAAAGTGCACATCCGGGTCGACCATCATCAGCATCAGCCAGTTGATCCGTTCATAGCCGGTGAACGCGGCGAGCAGGCGCTCCACGCCCTGCGTCACCTCGGCCAGTTCGGCAAACGCCTGGGGGCTGATCGCCGAAAACGCCGTCACCGGTTCCTTGCAGACCACCACCAGACTGCCGAGCGTCGGCTGCTTCGGCCGCAGTTGCACGGTCCAGCAAGCAGTCTCGGCGATCCGGGAGCGGGGCCAGGCGAACTTCAGCACAGTTTGATTCGGCATGAGAGGGTCGGAAAACGCGTGCGAAAGAGTAGCGCGTTGTGACTCAAAAGCGAGGTCTCACGCGGAGAACGCGGAGGACGCAGAGAAAAGCTGAAGCGGGAAACTGGATTCACGTCTTTGGCGTCTGCTTGAACCTTTATGTTTCTGCTGTTCTCCGCGTTCTCTGCGTGAGATCAGCTTTTTCTGCGCCCTCAGACGATCCGGTAATGCGCCGCCGTGACGAAGGCCGCCGCCGCCGGCAGCCAGCGCCGCGCGGTGACTTCGATCGTCCAGCGCCCGGTGACTCGCTCGATGCCGATCAGATTCCAGCGGGCGCCCTCGTCCTTGGGATTGGGGATCGCCGAGATCGACGGCACGCCGAGCACCGGCACCAGCCCGTCAGGGCCGCGAATCGGATCGAAGCGGGCATCGCGGGAATGGCCGTGCAGCAGCAGTTCGGCGCCGCAGCGAGCGATCACCGCGCGCAGCGCAGCGCGGTCATCGAGCGCCTTGCGCCGGCGCACCACGCCATCGGCCGGCGGGTGATGCAGCATCACGACACGGGCCAGGCCGTCGCGCTGCGACGACCGCAGCAGTTCGGCGAGGGCATCGAGTTGCACAGCGCCCAGGCGGCCGCTGGCGAAACCGGGCGGTGTCGGCAGCGCCGAAGACAGGCCGATGATCGCCACCTCGCCGCGCACCCGGCGATACGGAAACTGGCTGGCGCTCACCGAGGCCGTCTGGTCATCGCCGCGCAGCCAGGGCTGCCAGTGCGCCCAGCTCTCAGCCCAGGGCACCGGCACCAGGGCATCGTGATTGCCGGGGACGATCGACAGCGTCTCCGGGCTGGCGAAACTCGCCAGCCAGCGACCGGCGGCGGCGAACTCGCCCGGCAGCGAAAGATTGGTGATGTCGCCGCTGCACAGCCAGTGATCCGGCGCATGGGCCTGGATGTCGGCGACCGCCGCCGCAAGCAGCTCCGGCCGCTGCAGGGCGCCGCGCCCGCGCGCCCAGGACCATCGGCTGAGGCTGCGCTTCGACAAACGCTCGGCCAGGGTCGGCGGCGCGGCCGCGAAGTGCAGGTGTGGATCGGAAAAATGGGCCAGCCGGAACATGGTTCTTGAACGTCGCAGGATGAAGCCGGACCTGGCCTGAAAGGGCAGCCGGCGCGGCCATCAGACGATGCCGCTTTCCACCATAATACGGCGCTTTTTCACGGCAGCTTTTGATGAATCCCCCCCAATCCGCAAGCTCTCTCCCGCCCGCCTCGCTCGGCGTGATCATCGGCCGCAATCCGACCCGCCTCTGGGGCATTAGCTCGACCGAGCGCCTGAACCGCAGCCTGAAGATCGCTGGCATCAAGGACATCCGCAGCTACGATCGCCTCGGTGATTTCGCCGGTGGTTCTGTGCTGATCGTGTCGAACGACTGGGTCTTCGATGTCTCGATCATCAAGGGTCTGGCGACGCGGCCGAACACCGTGGTCATCGACGCTGAAACGCGGCGAGCGGTTGCCGCCCATGTCGACGTCGCGCAGCTGTCGGCGGCGATCGCGCTGATCGAGCGTGGTGCAGGCAGCCTGCCAGCCGAAGTGGAGCCACGATCGGCAGAAGACGTCGGCGGCAACTACAACCACGAGCTGCGCAAGAAGGAATCGCCGTACCTGCTGCGGCTGACGCCGGAAACCTTGGCCGCCGTCGAACGGCGGATGTTCAGCGGCAGCTACAAGGGCGTCACCGATTTCGTCACCAAGTACTGGTGGCCGCGCCCGGCCGAAGTGGTGACCCGCTGGTGCTCGCATTGGGGCATGAGCCCGAACCAGGTCACCCTGATCGGCTTTATCGCCGTGCTGATCTCGTTCTGGGCGTTCTGGCAGGGCCATTACCTGCTCGGCCTAGCCAGCGGCTGGCTGATGACCTTCCTCGACACCGTCGACGGCAAGCTGGCCCGCGTCACCCTGACCTCGTCGCCGATGGGCAACGTCTTCGATCACGGCATCGACCTGATCCATCCGCCGTTCTGGTGGTGGGCCTGGATCGTCGGCCTCGCCGCCTACGGCACACCGACGCCCTATGCCGATCTGGCACTCGCGGTGATCGTGATCGGCTATCTCGTGCAGCGCGTGCTCGAAGGCATCTTCATGTCGCTGTTCGACATGCACGTACACGTCTGGCGGCACTTCGACAGCTTCTTCCGCCTGATTACCGCGCGGCGCAATCCGAACCTGGTGATCCTGACGCCGGCAGCGCTCGTCGGCCGGCCGGATCTCGGCATCCTGCTGGTGGCGCTGTGGACGGCGCTGAGTCTGCTCGTCCACGCCGGGCAGATCCTCCAGGGCCTGGTCGCCCGCCGTCACGGCCCGCTGCGGTCCTGGCTGGCGGCATGATGCGGATCGGCCTGATCCGCAACCCGAACAGCCAGCGCAATCGCCGGATCGGCGACCGCCTGGGCGAAGTCGTGGTGCCCCGGCAGGTCGAGTTGCTGCGCATCGACGCGGCCACCGCCGACGACGTGCCGGCGGTGGTTCGCGAATATGGCGCGCGCGGCGTCACCCATCTGATCGTCGACGGCGGGGACGGCACCTTGCGCGAAGCGATGACCGCGCTGCCACCGGCGTTCGGCACCCGGCTGCCGATGCTGAGCCTGGTCGCCGGCGGCAATGCCAACCTGGCGACGGCCGATGTCGGCGGTGCCGGTCACGGTCCGCAGGCGATGCAGCGGCTGCTCGATGCGCTGGCCAGCGGTCAGCGCGGCCACGTTCAGGAGCGCCAGCCGATCGAACTGCGCTGGCCCGATGGCTCGCGACCGCCGGTACTCGGTTTCTTCGTCGGCGCAGCGGCGTTCTACAAGGGCTGGAAGCTGGCGCTCGGTGCCGTCCACAAGCGCGGCTTCATGCATGGCCCGGCGGTAGCCGCGACCATGGCCGGCGCGCTGTGGCAGACGCTGGCCGGCGGCCCGCACAACGACTGGCAGGCCGGCAGCATGATGGGCATCAGCGTCGACGGTGGTGCCGAGATTGAAGGCGCGCGCTTCCTGTTTCTCGCCACCAGTCTGAACAGCCTGTTCAACGGTCTGTGGCCGTTCTACGACCACGGCGACTCGCCGCTGCGCTGGCTCGATATCGACGCGCCGCCGCCGCGCTTCGTGCGCAGCCTGCCCGGCCTGCTGCGCGGCAAGCCGGGCCGCTGGATGCGTCAGTCCAGCGCTTATCGCAGCGGTGGCGCGCAATCGCTGGCGCTGCGCCTGGAACGCCCGCTGGTGGTCGATGGCGAGCCCTATACCGCCGGCCCTTACGGCTGCGTAGAACTCCATGCCGGGCCGCGCATCGCGTTCTATTCGCCAAGCCCCGCATGAACTCGAATTCTGCCCAGCAGGCGCTGCAGGCCGTGATCGCCGACGAGCTTTCGCTACCGCTGCCGCCGGCGATCCATCAGGTCGCCGCGATGCTGGCCGAGCGCGGTCATGGTTCGGCGACCGCCGTGCTGTTCTACGGCTCGAACCTGCGTTCCGGCGAACTGGACGGCGTGCTCGACTACTACGTGCTGGTCGACTCGCTGCGCGGCTGGTACCGCCGTCGCCTGCCGGCCGCCGCCAACCGGCTGCTGCCGCCGAACATCCTGTATCTGGAGCCGGTCGTCGATGGCCGCAAGCTGCGCGCGAAAGTCGCCGTGCTCAGGGCTGACCAGTTCCGTCGCGGCATGCGTCGCGGCGGTCTCGACACGACCATGTGGGCGCGTTATTCGCAGCCGGCCGCGCTGGCCTGGAGCCGCGACGCCGCAGCCCGCGACGATGTCGTCCGCTCGATCAGCGTAGCGGTGATCAGCGCCGCCGGCTGGGCCGCCCGCCTCGGCCCCGAATCCGGCCCAGCGGGGGATTACTGGCAAGCGCTGTACAAGCGCACCTACAGCGCCGAGTTGCGCGTTGAAAAAGCCAGCCGCACCGACAACCTGATGGCCTTCGGCGGCGATCGCTACACCACTCTGTTGCCGCTGGCCTGGGACGCGGCCGGCCTCGCTTACACGACCGCCGTTGACGGCACGCTGAGACCGCAGCTCAGTCCGGTGGCCCGGCAGTCAGCCGCCGCCGGCTGGGCACTGCGCCACAGCCTCGGCAAGCCGCTGAACTTCCTGCGCCTGGTCAAGAGCGCGTACACCTTCGACGGCGGCGTCGACTATCTGTTGTGGAAGATCGAGCGCCACAGCGGCGTCAAGATGGAACTGACGCCCTGGCAACGACGGCATCCGATCCTCGCCTCGCCACGAGTGCTCTGGGAATTGCGCCGGCGCGGAGCGATCCGGTGACCGAGGCCGTCGTCGCGGCTGCAGTGGGCGGCGGTGCGCTGGCCCGGGTCTATCGCAACGCCGGCAAGCTGCTCGGCGGCAAGGCGGTGGCCGGGTTGATCGGCCTGGTCTACCTGTCGCTGGGCGCGCGCACCCTGGGGCCGACCGAGTTCGGCCTGCTGGTGTCGATCAACTTCTATGCGCTGCTGGTCGGCAATTTCTGCGTGCTGCAGGGCTGGCATACGGTGGTGCGCTACGGCAGCGGCGATCTGATCGCCGAACATCCGGACGATTTCATCGCGCTATGGCGCTATGTCGCACGCATCGAGATCATCAGCGGCGGGGTCGCGATCGCCATCGCGCTGGCGCTGTGCGAGCCAGTCGCACACTATCTTGGCTGGCCCGATTCGGTGCTGCCGCTGGCGCTGCTGTATTCGCTGGCGATCATCTCCAACACTCAGACCACGGCGGCTGGCGTGTTGAACCTGTTCGGCCGCTTCGACCTGTTGTCCTTGCAGCAGGTCAGCGGGCCGGTCGCGCGGCTGATCGGTGCCGGTCTCGCCTGGTCGCTCGATGCCGGCCTGAGCGGCTTCCTGCTCGCCTGGCTGGCCGGCTCGATCGTCGAAGGCCTGGTGCAATGGGCGCTCGGCCTGCGCGAACTGCATCGTCGCGGCCTGCTGAGCTATCGCGCGGCTGCGCCGGTCAGCCTGAAGGTGCGCGAACGCCATCCCGGCATCCTGCGGTTCCTGCTGACCAATAATCTCGACCTCGGCCTGAACGACGCCGCCGGCCGGATCACGCCGCTGGCGGTAGGTGCGCTGCTCAATCCGGCAGCGGTCGGCCTTTATCACGTTGCGCTGCGCATCGGCATGGTGCTGCAGCAGCCGATGCTGGTGATCGGCCGCACCGTCTACCCGGAACTGGCGGTGATTGCCGCGCGTGGCGAGTTCGCGCGGCTGCGCCGATTGGTACTGCGCACCGGCTTCAGCGCGATGGCCGGCGGCGTGGCGGTGCTGGCGCTGTTCGTCGCGATCAGCCCCTGGCTGCTGCGCAGCATCGGCGGTGAGGGCTTCGACGCCGCCTACCCGCTGCTGCTGCTGATCGGGCTGGCGCGCACCCTGCACCTGCTCGGCTTCCCGTTCGGCGCGGCGCTGGTTGCGCTCGGACGGCCGAACACGACCCTGAAGATCAACCTGGTCGCCAGCCTCGGGCTGCTGCCGGTGCTGGCGCTGCTGCTGCAGCACTACCAGCTCGCCGGTGCCGGCCTGCACGCGCTTGCTTATGCCGTGGCGACGGTCGGCGCGCTGGTGTTCGCGCTGCTGCGGCTGCCGACGACGACCACGCCCATACCCACGAAAGTCCGCTAGCACGATGCGCATCCTGTATCTGATCAACGGCCTGAACGGCGGCGGTGCGGCGTTTCCGGTGCCAGAACTGATCGCGACGGCGCAGCGCCATGGCGATACCGTGAACGTGGTCGCACTGATGCCGCAGGACCGCCGTGCCGCCGAGCGCTTCGACCGCGCCGGTCTAGCCTGGACCCTGATCGGCAGCGGCCCTGCGGACATCCTGCCGAGCTTCGCCAAGCTGCTGGCGCTGCTGCGCGAGGAGCGTCCGGATTTCATCTGGACCTCGCTGACCCGCGCCTGCGTCTACGGCCAGATCGCCGGCCGGCTGCTCGGCATTCCGGTGCTGAGCTGGCAGCACAACGCCTTCCTGCTGCGCGGCAATCGCCTGCTGCTACGGATCACCGGCCGCTGGGCCGCGCGCTGGGTTGCCGATTCGGCAACCGTGGCCACGTTCACCGAAGAAGCGCTCGGCGTGGCACCGACGCAGATCGACATCTGGCCGATCTTTCGCGCGCGCGCCGATGCACCGCAGGCGGTCGCCTGTGCCGTGGCCGGCCGCTTCCGGATCGGCAGCCTCGGCCGCCTGCATCCGAACAAGCGCTTTGATGATTTGATCGACGCTGCGGCCTGGCTGCGCGATCAGCATCCGGCGGCCGCACGGCGGCTGGAAATCCTGATCGGCGGCGAAGGCCCGGAAGCGGCGGCGCTCGCCGCACGGGTCGAGCGACTGGGTCTCGACAACGTCCGTCTGCTCGGCTTCATCGAACAACCGGCGGAGTTTCTGGCCAGCCTGCATGGCTATGTGCAGCCCTCGCATCACGAGGGCATGTGCATCGCCGCCCACGAAGCGATGCAGGCGGCGCTGCCGGTGGTGGCGACGCCGGTCGGCGAACTGCGCCGCAGCGTCGTCGACGGTCAAACCGGTTTCGTCGTGCCGGTGGGCGATCCGCCGGCGCTGGCGAAAGCGCTGCTGGCGCTGGCCGATGATCGGACACGCGCGGTGCAGATGGGTCAGGCCAGCCGGGCCAGGGTCATCGAACGCTTCGGTGCCGCCGCGTTCGATCGCAGTGGCTATGCGGTGCTCGACAAGATGGCGGCGATCGTCGCGGCGAAGCAGCCGCGCTGAGCTTCAGTCTTTACTGAGCTTCAATCTTCGCTGACCGGTGGGGCGCCTGCCGGCATCGTCGACGGATGGACCATGCGGCTGTAGCCGGACATCGAGCGATCGAAGATGAAGTGGCGCAGCACGCCAACCCAGGAATCGTAGGACTTCAGGCCGTTGTAGGACTCCGGCGCGATCGCCCGCAGTTGCGGCAGCTTGTTCCACGGCACGGCCGGAAAATCATGGTGCTCGTTGTGGTATCCCATGTTGAAGCACAGCTTGTTCAGCGGACCGTAGTACGAGTAAGTGTCCTGGCCTTCGGCAGTGACGTGGTGCTCCTGGATCCAGCGCCCGCCCAGCGGATGCAGGCCCAGCGCGAACAGGGTCGACAGCGCCAGATAACCGAGCCCGGCCGGGCCGAGGTAGCGGTAGATCAGCGCATCGACGGCGAGCACGACGATCAGGTTGCCGATCACCCAGCCATCCCACAGCGCAACACCGCGCAGCGCTTTCAGCTTCATCGGCCGCAAGGCCTGCGATACCGGCAGCAGCGCGATCCAGGCCGCCTTGCGCCAAGCCGAGTTGCCGATCAGCTGCGCTTCGCGGTGGCTGACGATGTCCGGGTCCATGTCGTACTGGCCCAGATAGCGGTGATGGTGCAGATGGAACTTGCGGAAGCCCATCGCCGACGGCAGCACCAGCGCGAAATCGCAAAGGATCGCGAACAGGCGATTCAGGATCTGCGACTTGAACACCAGCGCGTGAGTGCACTCGTGGATCATCACGTACAGGGCGTGATTGATGAAGGCACCGAACAAAAAGGCGACGGCGATGAACGCCCAGGCCTCGAAGCCATCGGCCTGCGTCGCCACCAGCCACTGGGCACCGACCAAGCCGACGATCCACAGCGCCGACAGCGGATTGCGGGTCATCAGTGCCCGTACTTCCGGATGTTTGGCGGCGATTTCACGGCGACGATGCAGGTGGGAAACCGGCTCGTCGACGTAGATGAAGTCACTGCTCATGGACGACTCACGGGGCTTTGCAACTTGAACGAAACATGAAGCGGGCGTTCAGGCGGTAAGCCGGGCGTCCACGGATGGGCGAAGCATAAGCCGTTCCGCGAACGCGAGGATAGCGTCCTTGCCCCGCTGCGCCGAAGGACGATCGCCGAGATCGAAGCTGTAGCGGAACAGTTCGCGCTGGGTGCCCAGGTAGTCCCCGTGGCTTGCAAACGCTGCGTCAATGGCCACTTCGATGTCCTCGGTCGAAGCAATCACTGGTCCGGCGGTCCAGTGCCGGTAGTTTGGATCCTGCTGCCAGGCGCTGCGGTGGCTGTCGAGGAACAGGCAGGGCCGCGGCTGGTGGAGGAATTCATAGACCTGGCTGGAGGCATCGCCGAGGTACAGATCGGCGGCGCGGGTGTAGCTCATGTCGACGCTGCGTTCGCTGCCGAGATCGATATGGATGTGCGGGCAGTCGCGATAGCGCTGCGGAATGTCGCCGGGCCGGTCGATCCGCCAGTGCTGCAGCGAGACCTGGAACTGCTTTTTGAACAGCATCACGTGCGGGGCCACGATCAGGTTATAGCGGGTCGACTGGCGAAACGCTTCGAGCACCTGCAGCCCTTGCGTATACCAGGACGACAGGCTCAGCGAGCAATGCGGGTTGTAGAGCACGGTCGGACGATCGTTGTCGAACAACTTCGGCCGCGCGCCACCGGCATGCAGATCAAATTTCGGGTAGCCCGTGATCGCGTGACCGTCCTCGCGCAGCAGGCCGGCCTCGCGCAGACGATCGCGAATCTTCGGCCCGGACATCAGCACCAGATCGAACTGGCCGCTGGCACGATCGAAACCGACTTCGCGATCCCCGGCACCGTGCCGGGTGTGGACGAACTTCAGATGCTTGAGGCCGAAGCGCGAACGGAGGATCAGGCTGGTCTTCTCGGGCACTACGAGCACGTCGAGATCGCGGAAGGCACCACGGTGCTGCCACAAGGTCATCAGCCGGGTGAATGGCAACAGACGATCCAGACGCTGGCCGAGGTGGCGCAGGCGATCGCCCAGGCTCAGCAGCCGATATTCAACCCGGGTGCCGGGATAAGCGATCGCGAGACGCTGCAGGTAGTCGAGCTGACGCGGGTCGGAAACCAGCAGGACCACCGGCTGGCCGGTACGCACGAGGCCCAGTTCGAAAGCGATCGGCGCGCTGTGCGCAATCTGGTGCAGATGATCGTGATTGAACAGAAATCCGATCCTCGCGCTGCCATCCGGGCAGGAATTTCCACTCGCGTCCACCATGCTCGCCTCCGATCGCCACAACGAAAAAGGCCCGGAATCCCGGGCCGTTAAGGTAGCGACTGAACGCTTACGGAATCATTACAACTCGGCGCTTGACGCCGATCTTTTTCGAAACGCGCTCAGCGAATCCCACCCGAAGCCAGCATCGCGACTTCCGCCAGCGGCGGCGCGTTGAGCGAGGCCGCAACCCGTTTGCGGGCAGCGCTGCTGCTGACCATCGGCGGCAGTACGCCGAGCTGGCGGCCGACGGCCTCGAACAACTGCAAGGCGCGATCGATCTGCGCCGATGTATGCACAGCACTGATGCTCGAGCGCAACAGCGGCGCCGGTGTCGGCGTGGCAGGCGGCAAGGCCAGATTCAGGTACAGACCGCCTTCGAGCAGACGGTTCCAGAACTCGACGGCGAGTGGCGCATCAGCCACCACGACCGAGACGATCGGGCTGCAGTGAGGGCCGACCACGAAGCCTAAGTTGCGCAGACCGTAATACAGGCGTTCGGCGTTCTCGTGCAGACGCTTGCGCCGCTGCGGCTCTTCCTGCATGCGCCGCAGCGCCATGATCGTCGACGCCATCACCGATGGCGGCAGCGAAGCGGTGAACATGTACGGACGGCAGGCGACGCGCAGGATGTCGAAATCGTCGACATTCGACACGCAGAAGCCGCCGACACTGCCAAGACTCTTCGAGAAGGTGCCGACGATGAAGTCGCAGTCGGCCTCGACACCGGATTCTTCGGCCAGACCACGGCCGTTGTCCCCGAGCACGCCGAGCGAATGGGCTTCGTCAACCATCAGCCAGGCGCCCATTTCGCGCTTCACTGCGGCGAATTCGCGCAATGGCGCGAGATCGCCGAGCATCGAATAAATGCCCTCGACGACCACCAGCTTCTGACCCGGTTCATTGGCCAGGCGCTTCAGGCGCTTGCGCAGATCGTCCGGATCGTTGTGCCGGAAGCGAACCACTTCGGCGTGGCCGAGGCGGGCCCCGTCGTAGATGCTGGCGTGGCTGTCGGAGTCGAGCAGCAGGTAATCGCCCTTGCCAGCGAGGGTCGACAGCATGCCCAGATTCGCCTGGTAGCCGGTCGAGAACACCATGCAATGCTCGCGATTGAAGAACTGCGCGAGGCTCTTCTCCAGATTGCGATGGGTGCCGTAGCTGCCATTGGCGATGCGCGAACCGGTGGTACCGGTGCCATGGGTACGAACAGCGGCGACTGATTCCTCGATGCAGGCTTCGTCGAAGGTCAGGCCCAGATAATTGTTGGTACCGAGCAGGATCGTCTTCCGGCCGCGATACATGCCCTCGGTCGAGGACAGCATGCCTTCAAAGACCATTTCGAAAGGATTCTGACCGACTGAACGCAGTTGGTCATAGGTCTGCCGTAGCGGGGCAAACTTCGAAAGTATGCTCACTATTTCATTTCCTTCCGCGCAGTTCATCAACGACCAGCGCCAGATCGCCGAGGGTTTCCACCTCAGCAACGCGGTCGAGCGGGATCACGATTTCAAACAGATCCTCCAGCGACATGATGAAGTCCATCACGGCTAGGGAATCGAGATGCAGATCCCTAACGATGTTAGTCGTGGGTTCGAGCGGCATCGACTTTTTAAGCTGCTTCCGCAAGCCTTCAATAATTTGAGCTTGCGTGTCGCGCATAGTCTCAGTCATCAGCTGTTGTTCCTCATTGGTTGCACCCATTCACGGTAGCTCGCCGACTGAGTCGGCGGCGGCCGGGCACATGAATCGGCGGATTGTAAAGCAACGATAACGAGTTTGTCATAGCGCGTTCACGTGCTGGCTCAACGGCCTCAAACTCATCCTGATCCTCTTTCTGCTACAGCCAGCCCGCCTGCCGATACCACTGCGCGGTACTGGCGAAACCCGCCGCCAGCGACTGCCGTGGCGGTGCTGCCGGCTCCCTCAGCAACTCGGTTTCCGGCACCGACCAGTCCTCATGCAGCAACTCGCGAATCTTGCCGGTGCTGATGATGTCCGATTTGCCGATCAGCTTGGCAATCGCTCCGACACCGCCGCCAACGCCACGCATCAACCCGGACGGCAATTGAAAGTAGCTTGGTGCCCGATTGCCGACCGCCCTTGCCGCCGCCTCGAGAATCTGCTTCCAGCCATAACCATCGGGACAGTCATCGCTGATCGCCTGCACTTTACCGGTTGGCGGGCTCACTGCCCGCGCGACCAATAATGCTGCTGCATCAGCCACATGGATTAGCGAAATCCGTGCCGTAGGCTTGCCCAGCAGCGGCACGAAACGGCTGGAGGCCAGTTCGAAGAACACTATCGTTTCACGATCGCCAGGGCCATAGATCGCCGGCGGGCGGATCACGCTGACTCTTGCGCTGCCGAGCACTTCGAATGCGGCCTGCTCGCTGGCGCGCTTGCTCGCCGCATAGCCAGACAGTTCCGGATGCCGCGCAGCGAGGCTGGAGACATGAACCAGGTGAGCCGACGGTGCAACGTCGGCCATCGCCTCCGCCAGTGCTCGTGTGCCATCGCGATTGACCCGCATGAACGCTTCATCGCTATACGCCTTGATGGCCCCGGCCAGATGCAGCACGGCATCAGCACCGCTGACCAGACGGCGCAGTGCGACGGCATCGTCGAGCGCGCCGAGCACGACGTCCGGCGTCGCATCGCCCCAACTGGCATCAGCCGGTTCGCGACGCGCCAGCAGTCGCAGCTTGCAGCCACGGGCGACCAGCGCAGCAAGCACGTGGCGACCGAGAAAGCCGGTCGCCCCGGTCACTGCCACCGTGAACGAACTGCTCGCGGTGCCGCTGGTCAACTCGAAGACACCGGTGCGGGG
The DNA here is from genome assembly GCA_030694365.1 of Nevskia sp. Classification (GTDB taxonomy): domain Bacteria; phylum Pseudomonadota; class Gammaproteobacteria; order Nevskiales; family Nevskiaceae; genus Nevskia. Next base: position 37,301 of record JAUXYM010000102.1, read on the forward strand.
GCTGGGGCTGGGGTGACGAAGCTGCCTTGCAAGTACATCGCTTTCGCCTTCGAGCGACTGAGCTTGCCCGACGAGGTACGCGGCAGCATGCGTGGTGGCACGGTCACGACATCGGTCTCGACGCCGTGACGCAGGCGCAGCACGCCGGCCACTTCCTTCTTCAGGTTGTCGCGCGTTTCGTCATCGGCAGTGCGGAACTCGACCAGCACGACAATCCGTTCGGCACCGCCGTCATCGACCGACACCGCCGCGACATCACCGCTGCGCAACGCGGCGACTTCGCGCTCCACGGTCCATTCGAGATCCTGCGGCCAGATGTTGCGGCCGTTGACGATGATCAGATCCTTGGCGCGGCCGGTGATGACGATCTGGCCATCGTGGAAGTAACCGAGGTCGCCGGTATCGAGCCAACCATCGGCCGACAGCACGGCCGCTGTCGCTTCCGGCTGGCCGTAGTAGCACTGCATCATGCTCGGCCCTCGGACGTAAATGCGGCCGATGTGGCCAGGACGCAACACCTGACCGGACTCGCCGCGCACCTCGAAGTCATGATCCGGCAGCGCCGGGCCGCAGAGCACGAAATCGCGACGACGCTCGGTGGTCGCGATTGCGGGCACCGCAATACTGTCGCGTTCCAATCGCTCACTGTCCAAGGTATCAAAACGGACGCCCTGCCCGAGCGGAGCAAAACTAAGTGCCAGCGCAGTTTCCGCCATGCCATAACTTGGCACGAAGGCCGAGGCATCGAAGCCGCGACCGACGAATTGCTGAGCAAATTTCGCAAGTGACTCTGGGCGCACCATGTCGCCACCGATGCCGGCACCGCGCCAGCACGAAAGATCCAGGCCTTCCACCGATGCGGTTTCCGCGCGCCGTGCAGCCAGCTCATATCCGAACGACGGGCTGTATGACAAGGTGCTGCGGTTACGCGAGATCAGTTCCAGCCATAACAGCGGGCGGCGTGCGAAGTCGCGGGTTGCGAACATGTCGACCGAAATCTGGCAGGTCACCGGCGTCAGCAGAAAACCGATCAAGCCCATGTCGTGGTAGAGCGGCAACCAGGAACTGAATCGGTCCGTCGGACCAACCTTCAATCCATGGCAGGCGATACCAAATGCATTCGCGATCAGTGCGCGCTGGGTCACGGCAACGCCGAGCGGAAAGCGCGTGCTGCCGGACGAGAATTGCAGATAGCACAGGTCTTCCGGGCCGACAACCGGTAGATCACGGCCATCGTCCGGGTCATCCTTCAATGGGGCCAGCGTGCCGGACACCGTAAGGTTCAGACCGTCGACCGCTTCAGCCAGCCATTCAACTAGCGCAGCCGGTGCGAACGCAGCCGAAGCGTCGGCGATCTCGATCATCCGACGTATATGGGCAACATAGGCGGCGCGGCCGCCGAAAGCGGCCGGCAGCGGCAGGGTCGTCGGCACCAGACCGGCGTACTCGCAGGCAAAGAAGGCGCGCGCGAAGTCGCCATCGGACTCGCCGATCAAAGCGACGCGCTGACCCGGCTTCAGGCCACGGGCCAGCAGCTTGCGGGCAAGTACCAAGCTTTGCTCGCGCAGATCGCGATAACGGAGCGCTTCTACGACAACGCCCTTGCCAGAGTAGAAATTGATTCCGGTCGCGCCTTGGGCGGCGTAATCCAGCGCCTGAGGCAGCGTTTCAAAGCCAGCTGGGCGGTAGTCGGAAAGCCCGCTCGCCGTCGGTGTGGGCAGCAGCATTTTTAGAGTTCGGAGGAGTTCTGGAAGGAAGGAAACTGCGAATTTTGGTTGCCACCTGTCACAGCACTAAGTGTACCAACCGACACACCCGGTCAGTGATCTTTAGGGTAGTTCTGTCCGGCGATACCAACGCAGCACCAGCCACAACTGACCGCCGAACATCAAGGCCGCACCGATCACCGCCACCAAACCGGCACCGATCAGGCCGCCGCGGACCGTTGCCCAGTACAGCATCGGCAGGTAGGCCAAGGTCACGGCCAGGCGCATGCGGAAGGCGGCACCGGCACCGCCAGTCGACATCAACAGCGGCTCCAGAGGCAAGGCCCAGAGACCGACCACCGAAGCGCCGAGCAGCCACAGCAGCACGTCCTTGGCGGCGACGAATTGCTCGCCGACCAGCAGCCGCAGCGCCGGCTCACGGATCAACGCGGCGATGATCAACAGCACCGACGCCGCGCCACCAGCGGTCAGTGCGAGCTGACGCACCAGGCGCTTCAGCATGGTGTGATCGTGCGCCGCCGCCAGCCTCGCCAGTTCCGGGTACAAGGCCGGCACGATCAGCTTGGCCGGTTTGGCGACGGCGTCGCCCAACTGCTTGGCGACCCGGAACAGCGCGGCATCGCGAGCACCGAGCAGCGCGCCGACCATCAAGGTGCCGATATGGGTGAACGCCAGCGCCAGGGTCGAATTCAGATTGGTCGACCAGACAAAGCCCCAGATGCCCGGGAAGCCGTCGGTCAACGATCCTTTCGCGTACAGCCGGAAACCGTCGAGCGCGCCGCGTGACCGGAGAGTGCTGTGGGCCACTGCAAACAGAAAGAAAAAGGCGATCACCTGACCCAGGAACCAGATTGCCAGGAACACTTCCAGGCCCGCCTTGCAGTACCAGGCGATGCCGGCGCCGATGACTCTCACCCAGGAATCGATCGAGCTTTGCCAGGCCAGCAGGTCGAAACGATCCAGCAGGCGCAAGCTGCCGGTCGGCGTGGCGCTGACCATGAACACGATGACCAGCGCGTAGGCGCTGACCTCCGGCGCGAGCGCTGCCGGCCAACCGAGCGAACTGCCGATCAGTTGCACGCCCAGCAGCGCGATCACCACGCCAGCGATGCCACTCAAGCCATCGAGCAGCAGGCTGAAGCGCAGCACCCGCTGAAATTCGCCGACACGCCCGGCTTCGAACGATGCCGTTCCGTACTGCAGCAGCGCCTGCCAGGACTGGAACTTGGCGATCTCGCCGATCGCCTGCACGTAGGCGTGCACCAGCACCAGTACGCCGAACAGGTCGACGCCCAGCGTGCGCGCAGCCAGCGCCGTGGCACCGAGGCTCAGCGCACCGTTCAAGGCCTTGCCGCCGAGCAGGATGCCGGCGTTGCCGAGCACTTGACGGAACGGGCCGCGCGATTCGGGCGGCAGAGGCGGCGTATTCAGCGGCAGATCACCAGCGCGACGACGAAGAAGCAGCCGGGTTCAGGGCTTGCCGATGAAGTGGGACTTGCTCAGCTCGACACCCGAGTGGCGCAGGATGTTGTAGGCCGTCGCCGAGTGGAAGTAGAGGTTCGGCAGCACGAAACCGGTCAGGTAGCTCTGGCCGGTGAAGTTCAGCTCGCCGAACGGCGTTTTCATGACGATCGGGCGATCCTCGCTGCCATCGATCTGGGCGGCGGTGAGGCCGCGCAAGAAGCTCGCCGTCCATTCGATCCGTTCGCGCAGTTCGGCGAAGGTTCTTTCGGGGTCGGCTTTCGGCGGCGGATCGATGCCGGCGAGGCGCGCGCCACCACCCTTGACCATGTCGCAGGCGATCTGCACCTGCCGCGACATTGGAAACATATCCGGATACAGCCGGGCCCCGGTCAGCACCAGCGGATCGATCTTGCGCGCCTCGGCATGCGCCGCACCGATCGCCAGCACATTGCCCAGGTTGTCGAGCGCCCGGAGAAACACCGGCACGGAGGCCTGATACATGGAGAAGGTCATCGGTATTTCCTCGGGCGGCGATGGATTTCGAGCGCGCAAGCTTACTCGAACTCGCCATAGCCTCCGTGCACGCGGCGCACAACATGCCCCGCCTCGGCCAGCGCGGCGATGATCTGGTTGGTGTGCGCCACATCCTGCGCTTCGACGAGCATTTCCAGGGTCGCGCGCTTGGCATGGCTGCCAGCCGACAGGCGCTCGTGATGGACCTGCACGATGTTGCCGCCGGCAATGCCGACGCAGCCGGCGACTCTGGCCAGAAAGCCGGGACTGTCTTCGATCTCGATCGACAGACTGACCAGCCGCGATTCGTGCACCAACTGGCGCAGCAGCACCGAGGCCAGCAGACGCGGGTCGATATTGCCGCCGCAGACGATCAGACCGACCTTGCGGCCGGCGTAGCGCGCCGGATCGGACAGCAGCGCGGCCAACCCGGTCGCGCCCGCCCCTTCGGCCACAACTTTCTCGACATTGGCGAGCAGGCCGACGGCGCGCTCGATGGCCGGCTCGTCAACCCGGACCAGTTCGTCGGCATGGGCACGGATGATCGGCAAGGTCCGCTTGCCGATGCCTTTCACGGCGATGCCTTCGGCGATCGTCGGACCGCCTCGGACCAGCGTCGGATCGCCCTGGATCGACGCGTAGGCCGAGCAGTAGCCGGCGGACTCGACGCCGACGATGCGCAGTTTCGGGTTCAGATCGTGAGCCGCGATCGCATTGCCGGAGAACAGGCCGCCGCCGCCGATCGGAATCACCAAGGTGTCGAGATCGGGCACATCGGCGAGCATTTCCAGCGCGATGGTGCCCTGCCCGGCCATCACGTAGGGGTCGTCATAGGGATGAACCAGGGTCATGCCGCCCTGCTCGACCAGTTCGCGCTGCATGTAATCGAAGGCA
>JAUXYM010000108.1 GCA_030694365.1 Nevskia sp.
TAGACCGCGCCGGCCGCCTCAATAACAAAAAACATATTGATTTTGTTATTGATTCGGCCACGTGCCGACCTCGCCGGGAAGATCAGGCATCAAATTCAGACGTATCACCTTGTTCAACTATTTCGTGGCCGAATCAATAACTATTGGATAGCCGGCAAGATACCCGTCCTCGTATAGAAATCGAGTTCTTGCGCACGCGACTCATCCTGCTTGCCGGGAGTCTCCAGCCATTCATGGCCCAGGCCCGCCTCGTTGACGAATTCACAGACCCGTCCCATTGCGCGGATAGAGGTGCACACCCGCAGGTTCGCCGTCTGCGCGAAGACCAGATCTGCGTCCCCGTGGAAGATCAGATACGGCGAGAGCCGGCTGTCTAGACCTCGGTCGGGGCTGATGGTGTCACCGAATGCACCGAAGCGGTCGATCTGGGACTGGCCGAGTTGAGCATCGGCTGCAGTGGAGCTGACGCCCGACTTCAGCACCACGGCACCGACACGGAACAGCGGATTGTTCCGGAACGAGGTCGTCACCGGCGGCTCCAGCAATGAAGCCCACACCGCATTGCCGCCGCCGGAACTGGTTCCCGTGACCACGATACGCGTTGGGTCAATGCCCAATTGCGCCGCGTTTTCCTGCGCCCACCGCAGCACCAGGCGCGCGTCATCGGCGTGAACGTAGGCATAGGTACCAAAGCGATCATTGACACGCTGATCGGGAGAGATGACGACCATGCCCTGGTCAGTTGCCCAGTAACGGGAACGTCCGCCCGGAAGGCCACCACGCGCCCAACCACCGCCTGTCCAGTCGATGTAGGCCGCACGGCGATCCGTCGGCTGCCAGTTCGGCGGGTTGAACACGAACGCGCGCAATGGAACGATCGCATCGGTACGCAGGACGTAGTTGGCCGAAGAATTGGCGACCATCGTAAGCGTACTGGCTACTGGGTCCTTCGTTGTGGTGGCGGACAACGTGGACAGGGTGGCACCCAAATTCAGCGTAACTGATGCAATCGTCTCGTACGTGGACGGCATCACCAAGCGGACGACCACCTTATCCCCTTCAACGACAGTACCGGCTGCAGCGGTAAACGGCCCGTCGTTGATGCTGTATTGCCCGCCAGTCACCGTCACCGCTGTTGGCCCGGTGGAATTGGTCACAAAAACAGGCTGCGTGACCATCACAGAACCGGGCAGCACTTGGGCACCGGGTGCCGCGGACGCCCTCAACAGGTTGAAACGACTGGGGTTGGTTACGCTGCCGACGGTGGTCACCGGCCAGTTGATCACCGTTTGGCCGATTGAAACATCTACGGAATAGTTTTTAGAGGTCGTTGACCCTGTCACCACCTTGAGCCTGAGCAGGTCTCCCGACTGCACCGTTCCACTCGCTCCGGTGAACGAGCCACCATTCAGGCTGTAGGTATACGGGCTATTGATTGCGATCGACACCGGCACATTGATGCCATTGACCGGAATGGGCGGCGACACCACCACGCTATTGATCGGCGACGACTTGGCATTCGGGAACCGCAGCAGATCGACTTTATCGTCAACCGGAGCTTGCGTGGCAACCATCCACGACGTGGTGTAGTTGCCAACCGTCACCATTGCCGTTCGCAGATCATCGATCCTTGTACCGGGCGTCAACAGTAGCCGGAGCGTGTCACCGGAGCGAATAGCGCCCGTTGCAGAACTGTAGGGGGCACCATTGATGCTGTACTGGCCACCCGTGATCTCGACCCGAGCCGCCCTGGTGATGCCGGAGATCGTCACGGTGCTGCTGACGGTTCCCAGCCCCGGGAAGCCAGACCTCGCCGCGAATGAAAACGTCGATGGCGCGACGATCCCCGAGCCTGTCAACACCTGAAAGCTTGCGCTTACATCGCCGATTGTCAGTCGGGCAGTCGCTTCCGACCCAGCCGCAGCGGCCGCTGAAACCCGAACGCGCGCGCCAGGCTGAACAGTGCCAGCGTCCGTCATCCAGGGACCATCATCAATCTGGTAGCGGCCGCCCAAGACCGAAATCGACGTGCCGGTGTTGATACCAGCCACAGTGATTTCGTCACTTGACTGGGAGGTTGATGATGCCGCGCCGAACACAGCTCCGAACTCGAATGCATCGGGATGTGTGTCGGCCGCAAGGGTTTCGACCGTGTAGGTGGTGCTGTAATCGCCCACCGTCAGTACCGTACTCTTCGCCGTGCCGAACGCGGTCGACGACCGCTGCTGGACATCGACTATGTCACCGTTGACCACCGTGCCAACCGCAGTAGTGAGTGGCAGGCCATTGATTCTGTAGCCACCGCCGCCGGTGATCGAGATCGCAGTCGCAACATTGATTCCGCGAATCTGCACTGGCTCACTGGTAAAGATCGTATTGCGAGGCACGCTGTAGACGCTCACATAAGTGAATGGGTCCGGAGACCTATCCACCACAAACGCCTTGGTGGTGACGGAGAAACTGCCGGAAACCTCACCGATCGTGAGCACCGCTTGCCTTGTCGTAAGGAAATTGGACGAGGCGACCACCCGCACCGATACAACATCACCGCCCCTGACTACCGATGCCCCGGCACCGAATGGCCCTCCGTTGACGTTATAGCTGCCGCCCGTCACGGAAATCGGCGTCTCCACCGTAATACCGCTGACAGTGATGGAATTGCTGATCTGTTCGGAGCCAGGCTCGGCATCCGTTTTCGGCATGAAGCTGAACGCATCAGGTGTACTGTCCGCAACCACAGATCGCGTCGTGACTCTGAACCCTGCACTCACACCACCTATCGTCAGCGTCGCAGTCGCGCTGGTAGTGCCGGTGAATGGCGCTGTCAGTTGCACGGTCACGACATTCCCGGGCCGGACCGTGCCCGGTTCACCCCTGTACTCGCCGCCGTTGATGCTGTAGAGCCCGCCGGTGATCGAGATCGGAGACGGGACGTTGATGCCGGTAATGGTGACCGCGTTACTGGTCTGCGTGCTGCTGGGTTCAACGCCGGTCAGCGCGTTGAAGCTGAAGGCATTAGGGACGGTATCGCCAGCAGCGGCCGTCGTCACCGAAAAGTTCGCGCTGATGCCGCCGATCGTCAAGGTGGCAACCGTGGCCGTACTCGCCACGCTGGCAGCCGTCTGTCTCACCCGAACCATTTGGCCGACCGTGACGCTCCCCGCAGCTATCGTGAAGGCACCGCCGTCCACACTGTAGCTGCCGCCAGACACTGTGACCGGGCTTCCCGTGTTGATGCCGCTCACAACGATGCTATTGCTCGTTTCGACACTGCCCGTCGCTACGTCGGTGACCGGGCTGAACGAGAACGCGTCCGGAATTCGGTCACCGTCATCATCGACAATCGTGGCTGTAGCCTGCCCACGCCCGATCACTGCGCCGCTTGACGGAGAACTAAGCGTGATGAAGAAGGTTTCGTCAGCCTCGATCGCTGTATCGCCCTTCACAGAGAGCGGAATGCTCGTTGAAGTCGCGCCGGGGGGGAAGCTCAGGGTCAATGAGCCGCCGCCGTAGTCGGAGCTATTCGCGGTACCGTCGGACGTGGCCGCGCGGACCGTCGTGGTGGTCGCCGCAGCGGGAAGGAGGGTCACCACGACTATGATGTTCTTCGACCCGGAATTGCCCTCGACGATCGAGACATCCGCCACGCTGAGTGTCGGTTGCGTGTTGTCGTCGTCGCTGATCGTCACTACACCCTGACTGTCGCCCAGCGTCGCTCCCGTCGCAGCTGTCAGGTTCACCAACACCGTTTCATCGCCTTCAGACGTCGTGTCTCCGACAATTCCGACGCTCACCGTCTGGCTCGTCACGCCCGCTGTAAAGGTCAGCGTCCCACTAGTCGACACATAATCACTTCCTGCCGTAGCCGTACCATCTGCGGTCGCGTAATTCACCGTCACCGCGTTCTGGCTGGCCGACGACAGGCTCACAGTCAGCACTGCATTCGTCGTTCCGCTGTTCCCTTCAACCAACGCGACGTCATTGATACTCGCCACAGGCACCGCCGTAGTCGCCGTCACCGCAAAATCAGCACTGACGCCCCCAATGCTCAGGGTCGCCGTCGTCGTCGCTCCCGCCGTGTTCGAGGCCGTCTGCTGCACCCGCACCGTCTGGCCCACCGTCACCGTGCCCGACGTGGTCACGAATGCGCCGCCGTTGACGCTGTAACTGCCGCCCAATACCGAAATCGGGCTCGCCGCCGTGATGCCGCTGACCGTGATCACATTGCTGGTCTGCACGCTGCCAGTCGCCGCACCCGTCACAGGGGTGAAACTGAACGCATCCGGTGTCGTGTCCGCTGCCGTGTCGTCATTGACGATCGTGCCAATCGCCTGCGTGCGGCCCAGCACGGCTCCGCCGGTCGGGCTGCTCAGCGTCGCAAAAAAGGTTTCGTCAGGTTCGGATTCGGTGTCGCCACGCACGCCGACATTCACGATCTTCGAGGTTTCATTCGCCGCAAACGTGATGGTCAGCGCGCCGCCGGTGTAGTCCACGCCGCTGGTCGCCGTCCCGTTCGACGTCGTCGCACGTACCGTCACCGTCGTCGCCGACGCCGGACTCAGCGTCATCGTAAATGCCATGTTCCGCGTTCCAGAATTACCCTCTTGTATCGAAGCATCCTGAACGTTCAGAGTCGGCACGGTCTGCGCCCAACTCGCAACCGGCATCAGCACGGCCCACAGGCACAGTGCGGAGATAAGTTTCCGGCAGGCGTCAAAAACGAGGGTTGGGTTACAAAAATTCATCGCGGCGCTCATCAGGGAGAAGTGCATCAGCAGGGACGACCAAGCATGATGCAACAGGCATCACTACGCATTTGACAACAATGCTGGGACTTTCGCGCGGCCACGTTGTCTGATTGGCGTATTTTTCCCACAGATTGTTGACGCCGGGCTGCAAATCGCAGTAGCTACCGTGACGCAGTACCGAAATGCACCAGTTTGGACGCTCATTCCCGCCGCGAGTCCAGCAAAGATCGCGGTGCCAAACCTCGGAACGAGCACGCCCCCGAAAAGTTTCCGGCAGTAGCCAGAAAGCCCAGAAAACAGCTAGACGTTATCGATGGCATCGGGCCCATGGGTCCGATGGGGCATCGTTAGTCGCCGACGCTGTCAGAATTTGACATCAAGCCAGGCAGCGCCAGATCGAGAATCGCCCGCACCTTGGCCATGCTCGTGGCGACCCAGAGTTCGATCTGGCCGTGGATGTCGCCGCTGCCGATGCCTGGCGCCCAATTGACGCTGACTGCGAGGCAGGCATAGGCCAACCCGAGTTCGGCGGCGAGGCCGGCTTCCGGCATGCCGGTCATGCCGACCATCGCGCAGCCATCCTGCTTCAGGCGGCGAATCTCGGCCGGTGATTCCAGGCGCGGGCCCTGGGTCACCGCCATGGTGCCGCCGTCATGGGCGGCGACCGCTGCTGCTTGCGCGGCATCGAGCAAGGTCTTGCGCAAGCTAGCCGCGTACGGATGCTCGAACTCGATGTGCTTGAGTTCACTGCCAATGCTGCCATCGGAATAGCTGTGCTCACGGCCCCAGCTGTAGTCGATGACATCGTCCGGCACGGTGACATCACCGGGCGCGAACCACTCGGCGATCGAGCCGACCGCGGCGATCGCGATGACCTTGTGCACGCCGGCCGCTTTCAGCGCCCATAGGTTGGCGCGGTAGTTGATCGCATGCGGCGGAATCTTGTGGCCTTCACCATGGCGGGCCAGGAAGATCGCTTCGACGCCGGCAATCCGGCCGTGCAGCAGCGGTGCCGACGGCGCGCCGTAGGGCGTGTCGACGACCCGCGATTCGCTGATCGCCAGCCCCGGCCATTGGTTCATGCCGGTGCCACCGATGACGGCGACCTTGGCGTTCGGGATCTGCGGGCTGGACGTCGACATTGGCAAGTTGAGATCAGTAAGAGATGAAGCCGGCGATGCTGCGATCAGGCGTCTTTGAGCGCATAGATCGCCGGCAACTGGCGCCAGTATTCCTGATAGTCCATGCCGCAGCCGAATACATAGCGGTCGATGACGCTGAAGCCGATGAACTCGGCATGGGCACCGGCGGCGCGGCGGTCGTGCAGCTTTTCGGCGAGCACGGCGACCTTCAGGCTCAGCGGCGCGAAGCCTTCCAGCGCCTTGCGGATCGCGACCAGGGTGTGGCCTTCGTCGAGGATGTCGTCGATCACCAGCACGTGGCGGCCGTCGAGAATCGCCGGCGGCTGGCGCTTCCAGATCAGGCCACCGCCGGTGGTCGAACCGCGATAGCGGGTGGCGTGCAGGTAGTCGAGCTGGAACGGGAACGACAGGCGGCGCAGGATTTCTGCGGTCGGCACCAGGCCGCCGATCATCACGCAGAGGATCAGCGGGCTCTTGTCGGCGTATTCGGCGGTGATCTCGGCGGCGAGCCGGTCATAGGCCGCGTTGACGGCGGCTGCGTCGTACAGGCAATCGGCTTCGGCGAGTGCCTGGCGAGCTTCGGCGGCGGTCAGGCTCATGCAGTGATCGGTCCAGAGATATGGGCAGGTTTGCGATAAAGCGCCTTCAACCGGGCGCTGGACAGGCGGCGTTCCTTGACCGGCAGAGCTTCGAGCAGTTTCGTGACCATGGTTCGATCGTTGCAGACCGGCAGCATGTCGCAGCCGGCGTGCAGCGCGACGTTGGCGCGCTGCACGATGTCGCCGATGATCACCGCACCCTGCATGCACAGGTCATCGCAGAACACCGCGCCGTTGTACTTGTAGTCGCCGCGCAGCAAGCTGCGAATCCACTTGCGCGAGAACGAGGCCGGCAGGTCGTCGTAAGCGCTGTAGCGCACGTGGGCGAGCATCAGCGATTCGATGCCGTCATCGATCAGCGCCCGGAACGGCACCAGATCGCGCTGCTCGATGTCGGCGAACGAACGGCGGTCGACCGGCAGTTCCAGATGCGAATCCGCCGCCACCGCGCCATGACCGGGGAAGTGCTTGCCGGTGGCGCTCAGGCCCGCAGCGTTGAGGCCGGCGCGGAAGGCGCGGGCGAACTTGATGATCAGCAGCGGATCGGACGAGAAGGCGCGATCGCCGATGATCGTCGACACCCCGCAGTCGCGGTCGAGCACCGGCGCGAAGCACAGGTCGATGCCGTAGGAGGCCAGCTCACGGCCGATGGTTTCGCCGTACTGCCGCGCCTCTTCCAGCGCGCGCGGCGGCGATTCCTCGTGCAGCCGCGTCAAGGTGCCCATCGCCGGGATGCGCGTGAAGCCGACCCGGAAGCGCTGCACCCGGCCGCCTTCGTGATCGACGGCGATCAGCAGACGTGGCGTCTTGATCGCCAGCAGCTCGTTGCACAGCGCGCGCAACTGCTCGGGGTCCGAGTAATTGCGGGCGAACAGGATCACGCCGCCGACCAGCGGATGCGCAAGCACCTCGCGGTCTTCGGCAGTCAGGCTCAGGCCGGCGATGTCGGCCATGATCGGTCCCAGGGTCATGCGGGCTCGCGGTGGTTGCTACACGGGTGGGACGTAAAAGCGGGGCTGCGAACAATTCGAGCGGATCAGCTCAGCTTGTTGCCGGATTCGTTCTCGGGCCAGTCGCGCCACGGATGCAGCGCGAGGCTGTGATTGTAATAGCGGCGATCTTCGGTGACCTCCACGCCCAGCCAGGCGGGCGTCTCAAAGCGCTGGTCGTTGTGACGCAGTTCGATTTCGGCGACCACCAGACCGGCATTGGCACCGGCGAAGTCGTCGATCTCCCAGGTCAGCGCGTCGCCTTCGGGGCTGGTCACGTCGATGTAGTGACGCACCTTGTCGACCAGGCCGACGCACAGCGTGTCGAGAATCTCGTGGGCGTCCTGGACCGGCACCGGATAGTCGTACTCGGCGCGGGCGCGGCCGACGACCGCAGCCTTGATGTTCAGCCGCGCTTCGCCTCCCGTGCGAGCTTGTGCGGCCATCCCTGGCGCGGATTCATCCTTCGCCTCGACCGCTGCCCGGCCATCCGTGGCCGGGCGTTCGCCGGGGCCGAGCGATGCTCGGACCATTTCCGGCTCACCTTGCAGCCGAACCCTGATCGAGCTCTTGCCGTTGTCCTCGGTCAGATAGCCCTGCCGCATCGGCACGCGGCGCGTGGCCTGCGCGCGCCAGTCATCGCCGACGACCAGAAACTTGCGTTCGATTTCAATTGCCATGGTTAAGCAGTGGTCAGTGGTTAGTGATTGGTGGTCAGCAAGACTTCGAGATCGGCATTTGGCGGGCTTTTACTGGCCACTGACCACCGACCACTAGCCACTGCTTCTGGTGAACAGCGCCATCGATTCGACATGTGTCGTATGCGGAAACATGTCCAGCACCCCGGCTCGCGTCAGGCGGTAGCCGTAGGTGTTGACCAGTTCGCCAGCGTCGCGCGCCAGCGTACCCGGATGGCAGGACACGTAGAGGATGCGGCGGGCCTGGGTCGCCGCCAGCATCGGCAGGATTTCCTTGGCACCGGAGCGCGGTGGATCGATCAGCGCCAGGTCGTAGCGAGATTTGAGCCATTCGGCCTTCGGGTCCGGCTTGAACAGGTCCGCTTTCAGGAAGCGGCCGTCATAGCCATTGGCCTGCAGATTGGCGCGGCCTCTGGCGACCAAGCCAGTCTCGCCTTCCACCGCTGTCACCTTGGCGCCGCGCGCCGCCAGCGGCAAGGTGAAGTTGCCCAAGCCCGCGAACAGTTCCAGCACCTCATCGCCCGGCTCGACGCCCAGCCAGTCCAGCGCCTGCACGACCATGCGCTGGCTGACCTCGGAATTGATCTGGATGAAATCGGCCGGCTGAAACTGTAGCCGCAGCGCGCTGCCATCCGGCGAGTAATCCAGCGGCCGCACCGTGCTCAGCGGCACCAGGGTGTCCGGGCCGCCGCTCTGCAGGTAGAAGTCGTAATCGTGCTCGGCGGCGAAGGCCAGCAGCTTGGCGCGGTCGTCGTCACTGGGCGGCGCCAGCACGCGGATGGTCACCGCGACCTGCGCGGCAGCCGAGACCTCGATCTGCGGAATCTGGCCGGCGATGCTCAAACCGTTGAACAGCGCGCCGAGCAGCCGCAGCTTCAAACCCAGCCGGGGATCGACGACCTCGCAGCGGTTCAACAGGGCGAGCGCGTTGGCATCGCGCTCGCGGAAGCCGATCACCACCCCGCCCTTCTTCGGTACCAGCTTCACGCCCATGCGCGCGCGGCGGCGATAGGCCCAGACCGGGCCGGTGACTGCGGCCGCGATCTCGTCCGGCGTCACACCCCCGATGCGGCGCAGCGCTTCCAGCATCGCCTGCTGCTTGAAAGCGATCTGCGCCGCCGGTGCCAGATGCTGCAGCGAGCAACCGCCGCAGAGGCCGAAGTGCTCGCAGCCCGGCGTGACCCGATCCGGCGAGGCGACATCGATCGCCGTCACTTCCGCTTCATCGAGATCGCGGGTCACCCGCTTCAGCCGATAGCGCACCGTTTCGCCGGGCAGCGCGCCGTAAATGAAAGTGACCTTGCCGTTGATGCGGGCAACGCCGCGGCCATCGTGATCGAGATCAGTGACCTCGGCGCAGAACTCGGTATCCGGCGGCGGCTTCCGTTTTGTACGGCTCACTCGGGGAAGACACCGGTGGAGATGTAGCGATCGCCACGGTCGCAGATGATCGCGGCGATGGTCGCGCCATCGAGTTCCTTGCAGAGCTGCAGCGCCGTCCATACCGAGCCACCGGACGACGGCCCGCAGAACACGCCTTCGATCTTCGCCAGATCGCGCATCGTGTCCTCGGCTTGGCTCGTCGAGACTTCGACGACGCGATCAACGCGGCTGCGATCGAAGATGGTCGGCAGATAGGCCTCCGGCCATTTGCGGATGCCGGGGATCGACGACTCGCCATCCGGCTGCACGCCAACCACCTGCACCGCCGGGTTCTGCTCCTTGAGGTAACGCGAGCAACCCATGATCGTGCCGGTGGTGCCCATGGTCGCAACGAAATGGCTCAGCTCGCCATTCAGCGCGGTCCAGATTTCCGGCGCCGTGCCTTCGTAGTGAGCGCGCGGATTGTCCGGATTGCCGAACTGGTTCAGCACACGGCCCTTGCCGTCCTTCTCCATGGCTTCCGCGAGATCGCGCGCGCCTTCCATGCCCTCTTCCTTGGAGACCAGGATCAGCTCGGCACCGAAGGCCTTCATCACCGCGCGACGCTCCACCGACAGATGCGCCGGCATGATCAGCACCATCCGGAAACCGCGCATCGCCGCCGCCATCGCCAGCGCGATGCCGGTGTTGCCGGAAGTCGCTTCGATCAAGGTATCGCCGGGCTTGATCTCGCCGCGCTCCTCGGCGCGGCGGATCATCGAATAGGCCGGGCGATCCTTGACCGAGCCGGCCGGGTTGTTGCCTTCCAGCTTCAGGAACAGGCGGTTGCGGCCGATGCCGGGCAGACGGGTGACTTGCACCAGCGGCGTGTTGCCGATGGTGTCGGGGAGCGTGATCGGTTTCATCCCGGCATTTTACGGGACGCAGGCGCGCCGTCGCCGCATTCGAGCACCACGAAGGCGATGATCATCCCGGCCTCGTCGGTGAACGACAGGTGGGTCTGGTTGATGCCAAGCGCTTCGAGCCTCGCCTGCATCGCAGTGCTGAAGATCAGCCGTGGCCGCTGCTTCGGCTCGCGCAGCGCGCCGACATCCTGATAGCTGACGCCGTGAAAGCCGGTGCCGAGCGCCTTGACGAAAGCCTCCTTCGCGGCGAATCCGCGGGCAATCGCGTAGCCGATGCTCTTGGCTTGCAACAATGCCGCGCGTTCCTCGGGCATCAGCAGCTTGGTCAAGGCCCGCTCGCCCTGGCGCGCGTACAGCTCCTCGCAGCGCTCGATGCGCAGCAGATCGGTGCCAATGCCGTAGATCACCTGGAAGCAGTGGCCCGTGGCCAGTGGCTAGTGGCCAGACAAAAGCCGCACACCGGAACCGACCACGGACCACGGACCACAGACCACTGCTTCTCTGACCACTGACCACTGACCACGGGCCACTGCTTCACCGCTTCATCGCCGCGCGAATCTCGGCAATCGCTGCCGGCAGGCCGATGAACAGACTGCGGGCAATGATCGCGTGGCCGATGTTCAGCTCGACGATTTCCGGAATCGCCGCAATCGGCCCAACGTTGCCGACATTGAGCCCGTGACCGGCATGGACCTCGAAGCCCATCGCGACGGCATCCCGAGCGAACGCAGCGATCCGCGCCAGCTCGGTGGCCTGTTCGGCACCGCGAGTGTCGGCGTAATGGCCGGTGTGGATTTCCAGCTGCGGTGCGCCGCTGGCCTTGGCCGCTGCCAGTTGCAGCGGATCGGCAGCGATGAACAACGCGACGATGCATCCCGCAGCCGCAAGGCGTTCGCAGGCCTCACGCACCGCGGGCAGATTGCCGGCGACATCGAGGCCGCCCTCGGTGGTGCGCTCCTCGCGCCGCTCCGGTACCAGGCAAACGTACTTCGGCCGGGCCGCCACACCGATATCGACCATCGCCGGGGTCACCGCCATTTCCAGATTGACCGGCACCGGACAAACCGGCGTCAGCCGCGCCAGGTCATGGTCCTGGATATGACGGCGATCTTCACGCAGGTGGATGGTGATGCTGTCAGCGCCATTGGCGGCAGCGAGCAACGCACCCTCCACCGGGTCCGGATAAGCCGTGCCGCGCGCCTGGCGGACGGTGGCGATGTGGTCGACGTTGACGCCTAGACGCAGGAAACGCATGGCAGGACAGGGATCGGAGGCGGAAAAGTTTTCAACATTGTAGGTGCAGCGACGGAGCCCCGGCTGGCCAGCGTTTGAGCTTCGCGGATGGCATCAAGCCCGCAGCGCTGAAAATTTCTGGCCGCGCGCTGCAACCGATTGAACGTGCATTGCATCCAAGCGATGCGCCATTCAATCCACGACGGCAAACCCCAAGCTGCCGTCATGGAGGCGCAAGAAAAGCAGGACGTTTTTTAACAGGACGTGACCATTGAGGGCGCTTCGGTGCCCTTCTTTTTTGCGCCGCCTCATGAAGCCTGCAGGCCATCCCAACCGAGCTGGATGCTGACCAGGCCGATGACGATGATCAGCGCGCTGGACAGATAGGGCGCGCGGCGCGCCCACACCCCGAAACCACTGAAGCCGCCGTAGCGCTTGCTCGCGGCGCGCAGGCTCAAGGCGGCCAGCACGCCGCTGAGCACCATCACCAACGCCAGGCCGACACTGAAGCCGAGCACCAGGGTCAGCCCCAAGGTGTACTGCTTCAGTTGCAGGCACAGCAGCAGCACGGTGATCGACGCCGGGCAAGGCACTAGGCCGCCGGTGAGACCGAAAGCGATGATCTGGCCAGTGCTGGGCCGGCGGTCGCCGAAGCGCTGCTCGATCTCGGCGGCATGGGCTCGGGCGTGGGCGTCGTCGTGCCCAAGGTCATGGTCATGGCTGTGGTCGTGATCATCGCCGTGGTGATGGTCATGGGACTTCGCGGCCGCCTGCTGTTGCTGAGTAAGCGTCTGCCCGCCTCATCTACCGGCCTGTTGATCTGATTGGCAATCTTGCCTCACGCACAGGCGAGGAGGCAGCAGGGTGAAGAGGAAGTCGAAGCAGGCGTTGTGGACGCGACGGGTTCAGGCGTTCGAGCG
>JAUXYM010000109.1 GCA_030694365.1 Nevskia sp.
TAGACCGCGCCGGCCGCCTCAATAACAAAAAACATATTGATTTTGTTATTGATTCGGCCACGTGCCGACCTCGCCGGGAAGATCAGGCATCAAATTCAGACGTATCACCTTGTTCAACTATTTCGTGGCCGAATCAATAACGGCCATGTCGACCCGAAAAACGCCGGAGCCGATGAGGCCGGTCATGGCCGCCCGAATGGACTCCACGACCCAGAGCCGGGCCAGCGCGACCGCCTCGATGGTTTGAGTTGCCATTGTCGGCCGCGACCTCAGTTCCTTACTGCCCGCGAGGCGTGCCGACAGCAGTCGTTCGCCTTATTCCAGCTTGTCGTCCGTCACCCATAGTGTGGGTCTTCACGGTAATCCACCTCGATCTTGGCCTTCGCCTTATCGAGCAGGCCAAGGCAGTCTTGGCTGGGGTGGCAGATATTCAGCGTGATCAATAACAATTCAAGCTGTTGATTTATTGATATTTTTTACGAATCCATTCACTCGGTGGGCGAGCGGTTCCGAGCGGTACTGAACTGCCACGATCCATCAATCTATCTTGGCACCGCCGAGGTCGATGCCGATCCGCATCGACAGCAGCCTACTTGGCCAGCGGTTTCATCTGAGCATCGAAGTCAGACAGCTTCGGGAAACTCAACGGCGTCAGTGTGTGGAGCTTGGTGAGATAGGCGCGGAAGTTTTCCAGAATCGCCTCGCGCGCTTCCTGCTTCAGGTAGGGCACGTGGAAGCCGACGAAGCTGGGCAGCACGGTCATCCCGGTGTAGGCCAGGGTGCCCTGCAGCACCGGCTTGAGGATGTCCTCGATATCACCGTGGATGCCGCCCTCGCTCAACATGTAATCGCGGCCGCCGGTGGTCAGCGCCAGCAGCGCGCGCTTGCCCTGGAGCCCACCCTGATCGTAGATGCGCCGGCCGCCGTAGGTCTTGCCGGAAACCAGCACCCGGTCGATCCAGCCCTTGAGAATCGCCGGCACCGAGAACCAGTACAGCGGGAAGCTGAAGATGACCAGATCGGCGGCGAGCAGCTTGGCCAGCTCCTCGGCGATGTCCGGTGCCAGGGTGCCGGCGTCGCCGTTGCCGCGCTGTTCGAGCGCGTAGTTCAGGTAGTCGGCATTGCCGCGATTGCCGAAGTCCGCCGCGCTGGCTACCGGGTTGAAGCCCATCGCGTAGAGATCGGAAACGACGACGGTATGGCCGGCTGCGCTGAAGTCTTCAACGGCGGCGTTCTTCATCGCCGAGGTGAACGAGGCCGGCTCGGGATGGGCGTGGACGATCAGGATATTCATGTGCGGTCGGCTTTCGATGGACTTGGCTTGCGGGTGGCGGTTGGGGCGGTGATCGGATGCTCGGCTGTCCATTCGGCGATGCAGCCGGCGACCTTGTCCGGGTGGCTCAGCAGCAGCCAGTGGCCGGCATCGATCGCCCGGCGACGCAGCACTTTCACCCAGCGCGACAGGCCTTCGTACAGCTCGGGGCCGACGAAACGGTCACGGGTCGGAATGATCAGCTGCACCGGCAAGCTGGCAAAGCGCGGCTGCGGTTTCAGCAGGCGCGGCAGCATGTTGGCGCGGTACAGATTGACGCCGTTGCGGCCGTCCTTGACCTGGGTCGGGCTGGCTTCGACGGTGGCCCCTTCCAGGCGTTTCATGATCGCCGGCCAGTAGCGGCCCAGCGCCAGCCGCCAGGCAGTCGGCGCCAGACCCGGCAACTGGAAGGCGACCACGTACCAGGAGCGCGCGAGCTGCTTCAGCAACTGCTCGCCGCGCCAGCCCGGCTTGGCGTGCTCGCGCAGCCAGTAGCCGACATGATCGAGGCAGGGCCCGCTGATGCTGGTGTAGCTGGCGATGCGGGTGTTCAGCGGCGCGGTGGTGACCCCTTCCCAGCACTGGATCGAGCCCCAGTCGTGAGCCGCCAGATGCACCTGGCCGCCGGGGGCGACGGCGTCGATCACGGCTTCGAGATCGCCCATCAACTCGGCGATGCGGTAGTCGCGGATGCGGCTCGGCACGCTCGATTCGCCAGCGCCGCGCACGTCGTAGCTGACCACGTGGAAGCGCTCGGCCAGGCGCTCGGCGATCGCGTTCCAGACCTGCGCTGAATCCGGGTAGCCGTGGACCAGCACGACGGTGGCGCGGCCGGCTGCTGCGCCGCGTTCGTAGACGGCGAGGTCGATGGCGCCACGGCTGACGGTGCGGGTCGGTTTCATCAGGGATCGATTCGGTATCGGGGCAGCCATCATCGCCGCAAGGCGCGGATTTATGAAGCCGCCACGCCGCGCTCGTTATCATCAGCCTCCCCCTCAGGCGCGAACTTGTCATGGCTGCCGATGCTTCCTCGTCCTCCGGTCCTGCGCTGAACGTCTTCGGCGAACTGCTGGCCTGTTGCTGTACCAACCCGATGACCGGCTTCTATCGCGACGGCAACTGCCGCACCGGCCCGGAAGATGTCGGCCGCCATCTGGTCTGCGTCCAGGTCACTGCTGAATTTCTGAGGTTCTCGCGCTCGCGCGGCAACGACCTCAGCACGCCGCGCCCGGAATACGAGTTCCCGGGCCTGAACGATGGCGATCGCTGGTGCCTGTGCGCGCTGCGCTGGCTCGAAGCCTATGAAGCCGGCATGGCACCGCCGGTGCTGCTCGCCGCAACCCATCTGAAGGCGCTGCAGTTCGTGCCGCGCGCGGCACTCGACCGGCACGCGCTCGATCGCCGCTGACGGCTCCGGGTAGAGAAAGATGTCGCTCCCATAATGGGATCATGTTAGCCTGACCCATGCGAGTCATTGCCAAGCGCAGCCTGCGGCAGTTCTGGAGTCTTCATCCCGACGCCAGAGGACCTCTGGAGGCTTGGCATTCTGAAGCGTTCAAGGCGACTTGGACCACGCCGCAGCAGATCAAGGCGCAGTTCGGTTCGGCCAGTATTCTCAAAAACGGCAGGGTCGTTTTCAATATTGGCGGTAACAAGTACCGGCTCGTCGTCGCGATCGATTTTGGTCGTCAGGCTTGTTTCATCAAGTTCATTGGCAGCCACTCCCAATACGACGCCATTGATGCAGAGACTGTGAAATGAAAATGCAAACGATCAAGACCGAAGCTCAATACGACGCGGCCCTGGCCGAAATCGACAAGCTTTGGGATGCCGACGAAGGCAGTACGGCGGGCGATCGTCTTGATGTTCTGTTGGTGCTGGTCGAAAGCTACGAAGCGCAGCATCACCCGATCGCACCACCCGATCCTGTCGAAGCGATCAAGTTCCGGATGGAGCAGATGAACTTGAAGCGCAAGGATCTGGAACCTTTCATCGGCTCTCGTGCCCGCGTTGCAGAAGTCATCAACCGTCGCCGCTCCCTGTCGCTGCCGATGATTCGCAAGCTGCACACCGCGCTCAATATCCCCCTCGAAAGCCTTGTCTGTGGCGAGAAAGCACAAGGCTGATCATCGATAAACCCGCCTGACCCCATGAAAATCAACCGCATCTTCTGCATCGGCAAGAACTACGCGGAGCACGTCGAGGAACTCGCCCACCTTGGTCACAAGCCGGATGGCGAATGCGTGGTGTTCATGAAGCCGCCGTCGGCGGTGGTGCAGCTCGGGGATGTGATCCCGCTGCCGAAGGGCCGTGGCGATACCCATCACGAAGCCGAGCTGGTGGTGATGCTGACCGGCGGTGGCCGCGATATCGCCATCGAAGAAGCGCTCGATTCGGTCGCCGGCATCACCCTCGGCCTCGATCTGACCTTGCGCGATCTGCAGACCCAGCTCAAGAACAAGGGCAAGCCCTGGGAACTGTCGAAGTCCTACGACGGCTCCGCGCCACTCGGCGATTTCAAGCCGTTTCTGGAGCAGGACCTGCAGGCGATGGAATTCACCCTGCACGTCAACGGCCAGCTGCGCCAGCACGGCAAGACCGCGGACATGCTCTACCCGGTTGCGCAGCAGATCGCGATCCTGAGCCAGAGCTGGTCACTGGAACCGGGCGACGTGATCTACACCGGCACCCCGAAAGGCGTTGCCGTGCTCAAGCCCGGCGATCACTGCGTGCTGGCCAGTCCGAGCATCGGCCGCTTCGAATGGCGTTGCGAGTGAGCCCAGCGGCACTGCTGGACTCCGTGCACACAGCGCTTTGCGAGGCCGATCCCACCGCAAAGTGCGCATTGGTTGCGGCCTTGCCAGTGGCCGTACCGGAAGCCGTTGGTGACGAGCCAGCCGCCGATGCCGCCGATCCTCGCGTCCCCGGCCGCCCGGCCAAACCCGAACTGATCCGCCCCCGCGATGTGCCGACCCGTGGCCTCGGCACCGTTGCCGGCCGCGCAGCGCTGATTCACGCCGTCGCCCACATCGAATTCAACGCGATCAACCTGGCGCTCGATGCCGCCTGGCGTTTTCGCGGCTTGCCGGATGCCTACTACGCGGACTGGCTGTCGGTGGCCCGTGACGAAGCCCGGCACTTTGCGATGCTGCGCGCGCAGCTGATCACGCTCGGCTACGACTACGGCGACCTGCCGGCCCACAACGGCCTCTGGGAAGCCGCCGAGAAAACCGCCCACGACGTGCTCGACCGGATGTGCTGCGTGCCGCGTGTGCTCGAAGCGCGCGGCCTCGACGTGACGCCGGGGATCATCCGCCGGCTCACTGAAATCGGCGATCCGGAAACGGTCGCGATCCTCGACGTGATCCTCGCCGAGGAAATCGGCCATGTCGCGATCGGCAGCCGCTGGTACCGCTGGCTATGCACGCAGCGCGGTGTCGATCCGCTGACCACCTCGCAGCGCCTGCTGGCCAAGCAGGGCATGAACATCCGCCTGCCGATCAACGAAGCCGCGCGACGTGCGGCGGGCTTCGATGAGGAGGAGATGAGCCTGCTGTTGCAGACGGCGCGCTGAGCTTTCTAAGCCCTCTCCCTCCGGGAGAGGGTTGGGTGAGGGACTGCGCTCATCGAAACGAGGCTATATGCCTGATCCGGCAGCGCCCCTCACCCCCAGCCCCTCTCCCGGAGGGAGAGGGGGAGACCTGCATCAGTTCTGACCGGTCAGCTGGAACGACACCGCCGCCGTGGCGTTCGAGCCGGTCAAGATCATCCGCTCGAACGTGCGCCCACCACTGCTGCGCTCGACGATGGTCATCAGGCCAGTGAAGATCACGGCGTTGACGTCGCCGACGCAGCTGCGCGAGAAATTCAGGCGGTAGAGGTTGTAGCGGGGATCGATGACGAAGGCTTCGGCGTTGATGTAGCGGCAGCCATTGGCATCGAGGCCGCTGAAGCCGCCACCGTTGACGAAGGTGAAACTGACGGCGCTGTCGCCGAAGGCATCCGGGGTGGCCCAGGTGCCGACCAGGCGGGTGAGCGCGGCCGGCGTTGCGCTCTGCACGTCGTAGACGAAGTTCATCGAGCCGGCATCGCCGTCGTCGCGCACGAAGGTGCCGGTGAAGCTGTCCTGCGGCAGATAGGTGCC
The DNA here is from genome assembly GCA_030694365.1 of Nevskia sp. GTDB lineage: Bacteria > Pseudomonadota > Gammaproteobacteria > Nevskiales > Nevskiaceae > Nevskia. The sequence goes on from JAUXYM010000109.1 coordinate 5,457, forward strand.
GATCAGATCGCCGGCCGCGACCGGCGTCAGCGGCTGGCCGTCGGCACCGCGCAGGTTGGGCAGATGAAAGCGCAATTTGGCGTTGATGCCGCTGCCCACCGTCCCGTACGTCCCGGAGGCCAGGAACTCGCTGTTGTCGCCGATCACGATGATCCGGCCGTTCGGCTCGATCATCGCGGTACCCACCACCTCCGTCGGTGCCGACTGGAACGTGGTGCGGCCGACGAACACGCCCACCGGCAGCGCCGCCGGCGAGCTCAGATCGGGCACCTGGATGTCGTCCACCTGCGAGGTGCAGCCGGCAACGGTGGCGAGTACCGCGAGCAGCGGCAACAGCAGGGCAACTGGTTTCATCGGGAATTCTCGGGATGTGGCTTTCGGCGGCTACGGCAGGCTTCAGCGCAACGGCCACAGCGGTGGCGGCTCGGGTGGGAACGGTTGGGCGGGATCGTCGACGGGCTCGGCCGGCTTGCCGTCGCCCTTGGCATGGGCCTGGGCGCGGGCCTCGATCCAGGTGCCGAGGCGCGCGTTGTTGTCGGCGATCACCCGGTTTTCGGGATCGAGCTGGTGCGCCCGGGCGAGCAGTTCGGCGGCGGCGTAGGGGTTGTTTTCCTTGAGCCGGATCACCGCGAGGTTGTTCATCGCCACCGGATCGAAGGGATTGCCGCCGAGCCGGTCTTCGAGCGTCTTCAGCATCAGCTCGGCATCGTTCGGGCTGGCACTGAGCAGCGGCGCTGGGGCACCGGCGGCGAATGCGAAAACCGGCAGGGCGTAGCCGGCGGCGAGCAGCAGATGACGGAACCTGGCCATCGAAGAGTGCGGGGTCGGGGTCATGGCGTCAGTACTGGTAGAACGGCAGGATCGGCGCCGGATCGGTGGCTTCCGGCGGCTGCGGCGAGAAGTACCAGCGCAGATAGCCGTGCGCCTGCAGCTCGCGGAAGTTGCGGGCGTTGTCGATCGAGAACAGGCCGCCGACGGTCAGCCGTGGCGCCACCCGGTATTCGCTGAGCGCCTTCGCGGTGTAGCCGAGGCCGGTGCTGCGCTGTGAGGCGTAGCCGGTGGCCAGGGTCGGGTCCGGATTGAGCGCCACGACACGCTCCAGCTCGGCCTGCAGCGCATCGAAGCCGGGGTAATACGGCGCGCCGTCCTCGCGGAAGCTCTGCACGCCGAACGCAGCGCTGATGTTCCAGCTCAGCGGCCCGGCAACGCCGGCCCACTGCACCGGCACCGTCACTGCGGTGAACAACTGCGGGCTGAAGTAGCCGCCGTGGCCGAAGGTGTAGAAGCGGCGGTTGTCGTCGAAGCTGAACACGGTCAGGTTCAGGCCGTAGGTCAGGCCGTGATTGACCGCCAGCGCGGTGCGGCCGAAGACGCCGGCACCGCCAAGCAGCGAGGCATTGGTTTCGACATTGCGGCCGTCGTAGCTGTAATAGCCGCCGTAACCGTAGAGGCCGAAGCGGCCGGTATCGAGCGCCACGTCGACTCGGCCGCCGGTGCGCGCCACGCCGCCGAAGACGCGGCCGAGCAGCGGATCCTTGGCACCGGCGTAGGCGAGCAGGCTTTCGCTGACGGCGCGCCGCGAGACTTCCACGCCGAGGCGCAGATCGTCCGGGCTGTAGCGCCAGGACAGGCCACCGACCAGGCGCTCGACCTCGAAACCGATCGGCGTGACGCCGATGTCGGCGCGGAAATCGCCGAGCTTGTAGCCGAGTCCGAAGGCAACACCGCCGGCATCGCGGGTACCGGTCTCGGTGCCGCCGACCAGGGCCCCGGCACCGATCCGCAACAGGCGCTGGCCGCTGGCGGTGCCGCTGTCGATGTAGACCGGTGTCGCGGTCAGCGAGGCCTGGCCGAAGCTGGTTTCCGGCAGGTTCAAGGTGACCGGCGTTTCCAGATCGAACAACTGCGACAAACCGCCCTCGCCCTTGCGCGAACGGATCGCCGTTTCGCCGCCGACCCAGCCGCTGGTCGATGATTCCAGCCGGGCGACCGGCCCCGGCGCAATCGGATAGACACCGGCCTCATCAGCAGCCGGCTTGCCCTTGGGTGCCTCGGCGTCGCTGAGCTTCAGCCACAGCGGCTGGCCCACCTGCGCCGCCTGCCAGGGGCCGACGCCATCGCTGCCGAGCGTGCTGCTCGGCCGCAGGCCCAGCGGTGCCCCAGCCAGCAAGCCTGGCGTGCCGGCGCGGTTGACCGCCGCCTGCACGGCCGGTGCTGCGGCCACACCGGTGGCGCGCGGCGGCAGCGGGCCGGGAGCGTCCGGCGAAGTTTCGGCCAGCAACTGGGCGACCGCTGCCGGCAAGGCGACGCCAGGCTGGCGCGGATCGATCCAGGCCAGTTGCGGCGCGGGCTGCTCGGCCGGCGATTCGCGTTCCAGCGCCTCGGCTCGGCGATAGGCCTTGAGCGCCGCACCCTTGCGGTTTTCCTGTTCGGCCAGCCGGCCGGAAGCACGCCACCAGCGCGGATTGGCCTCGTCGACCGACAGACCCCGGTCGATCTCGCGGCCCGCCGCCACCCGGCGATCGCCGGCCAGCAGGGTATCGACGAGGCCGAGGCGGATGTCGTTGTCGTCCGGCTCGCGCTGGGCCAGGCTCTGGTAGATCGAGGTGGCGGCGTCGATGTCGTGGGCATCGGTGAGCAGCCGCGCCAGCGCCATCTGCACCTGCACGTTGGCCGGATAACGGGCAACGGCGTCGCGCAACTGCAGGTAGGCCTCCGGGTAGCGTTTTTCGCTGCGGGCGCGATCGGCGAGCTTGATCCGGTAGCCGATCACCAGCTCATCGAGCGCCGCCTGACCAGCCGGATCGAGATCCTTGCGCGCCGCCAGATCGGCGGCAACCACTTCGAACTCGGCATCCTGGCCGGCGCTCAGCAGCAGCGCGGCGTACTGCGCGCGCAGCGCTGGTGGTGCGCTACGGCCATCTCCTGTTACTTGGCCCATCGACCGGCGCATATAGGCCACAGCGCGCGCCGGGTCCTGCAGTTCCGCCCAGCCGCTGGCCAGGGCCGACTGCAATTCCGGATCGCCAGCGGCGGCGAGATCGGTATCGGTAAGGATGCGGTGGGCGTCGCCCGGATGGCCGCGACGCAGCGCGATCCGCGCGCGTTCGAGCTGGTATTGCACCCAGGCGCGGCGCTGCAGGCCGATGGCGTCGGCGCTGCGTTCGGCGGCGGTGAAGGTCTCCAGACGATTGAGCACGCCGGCCCAGTCCTTCTGTTCGGCGTCGAAATAGGCCTGCGCCAGGCGTACATCGCGATTGCGGCCGTGGCTGGTCGCCAGACCATCGAGCAGGGTCGCGGCTTCGGCACGGCGGTTCTGCTTGCGGTAGACCTCGGACAGATCGAGGCGAATCCAGGGATTGGTCGGCGCTTCGAGCAGCGCGTCGTTGAGCAGCCGCTCGCTCTGGGCGAGATCGCCGCCATCACGCGCCAGCTTGGCGCGGCGGCGCAATTCATCGGCGCGCAGGGTTGCCACCTGCGGCCGCAGCTTGGCCGGTACCCGGCGGGACAGTTGCAGCGCTTCGGCATCGCGGCCGCTGCGGCTCAGTACCGTCAGCAGCACGGCGAGCGCATCGGGGTTCTGGTCGTCACGCTTCAAGGCGCTGCGGGCAATCGCTTCGGCTTCGCGATCCTTGCCGCGATTGAGCAGCACATCGGCATGGGCGAGGCGCACCGAATCCGGTACTTCCGACGGTGGCGCTGACAGCGCTGAAACATAGGCCGCGTCGGCGGCCGGGTAATCGCTGGCCAGCCGCGCCTTTTCGGCAACCTGCACTCTCGACCAGAAGGTCGCCGCGGTCAGCGCTTCGCGCCAGCGGCCGGCGCTGCCGGGCGAGGCGGCACGGGCCTTGTCCAGATAGCTTTTCGATTCCTCGTAGCGCTGCTGGCGCAGCCGGATCACGCCCATGCCGCCGAGTGCATCGGCATTGCCGGGGCTGGCCTTGAGGATGTCGGCGAAGCCGGCTTCGGCACCGGCGATGTCGCCGCCGTCGACCTGCCTGAACAGATCGCCGACCCGCGCGCCGTAGACCGCCCGGGCTTGCCCGCGCTGGATGCGGTCGAGGCCGTCGAGCTTGGCGCGAATCTCCGTGTCCTTGTCGTCGGTCGCCAGCCAGGCGCGGTAGCGGCCGGCATCCGCCGGCTTGCCTTCGAGCCAGAGCAGCGCCTGGCGCTGCGACTTGCGGGCCCGCAGAGCGGCCGTCGGATGGGTGCTCAGCGCCGCCAGCTTGTCGATGCCTTCACGGCGAGTCCTTTCGCGGTAGGTCAGGTGCTGCGCCAGCGCCAGCGCGGCGGCGGAATCATTCGGATTGCGCGCGGCGTTGCCGCGCAGCCAGCGTTCTGCCGGTGCCCAGCCGGCCTCGGTGGCACCAAGCGTCTGGTAGTACTCCATCGCGTTCGGGCCGCCGGTCGGCTCGCCGCCGAAGGCTTCGCGATAAGCGGCGAGCGCGGTCGGGTAATCCTGGGCGGCAGCAGCAGCGCGAGCACGGGCCAGCGCCGCGGCGCTATCGGCGGCGCTGACGGCACCACGGCTGTCGCTGCCGCTGATCAGCGCTTCGGCCTGCTTCAGCGCCGCCGAGCCCGGCGCGGCGGTGCGCAGACGGTCGAGATACTGCCGCGCGCCGGCCTTGTCGTTCTGGCGGGCGGCCAGCGACACCAGGCGGCCGAGCGCCTCGACATTGCCCGGATCGGCGTCGACCACCCGCTGCCAGGCTTCGCGGGCGCGGCCGTACTGCTCGCGACCCTCCCAGTAGCGGCCCTGCTCGACCAGGGCACCGAGCGCCGCGCGATCGGGCTGGGCCTGCGCCGGCAGGCTGTGACCGGCGGCGAGCAGGATCGGGAGCAGCCAAACCAATGATCGGGGCAGCGAACGGGGCAGTGGGCGTAAGGGCGTCATGGCAGCTCCAGGCGGCCATCTTGGCCAAAGCGGAATCGTTTCTGGTCGTGACCTTCGCCGAACAGCGCGAGCACCTGGTCGTAATAGCGGGCCGGCGAGCCGAGCAGATCGCCGATCCGGGCGCTGGCCAGACGGGCGCGGGCCTCGGCGGCGAGATCGTCGGCACCGGCGGCGGTGAGAAATGGCAGCAGCGCGGCATCGAAACCCGGTGGGCCGATGCCGGCCGGCGCGCGGCCATCCGGATACCAGGTTTCCGGGGTTCGGCCAACGCCTCGCAGCAACGCCAGATAGGGCTTCAGCGCCATCAGCAGCGCGTGGGCTTCCGGCACGCTTTCGGCTCCGAAACCGGCCCACAGATAGTTGCGGATCGCGTCGTAGCCGCCGCGCCCGTCACTGCTCACGTCGAGCCTCGGCCCTTCGGCCGTCAGCAGATACCAGTCCGGAATGCGGCCGCCGGGGGTCAGCGCCGGCAGCAGTTTCAGGTAGCTGTTGAGCACCGCCTGCCACGGCCCCCTGGGTCTGACGGCAATCAGTTGCCGGAGCAGGAACGGCGGCAGATAGCTGGGATTGAGGCGGATGCCGGCCTCGGTCTCGAAGCCGGTGTGGCCGGGCAGCAGCAGGGTCAGCGGGCCGGCGCGACACACTTCCTGCGCCTCGACCAAGCCCAGCAGCGCATGGGCCTCGGCGCTGTAGTCGTCGCGCTTCCACAAGCGGCCGGCCTGCAGCAGCGCGTAGGCGATCCACAGATCGGCATCGGATGCCGAGTTCGGATCAACGACCCCCCAACTGGTCTCGCCAGTCTGGCCCCAGTGCCAGGCGGGCAGGCTGGTTTTCAGATCCCCCCCGGCCAGGTTCGCGCGCGACCAGACCAGCACCTGCTCGAAACGGAGCCGATCGCCGGCCACCAGCGCGAAGAACAGCGCGTAGGACTGCCCTTCCGAGGTGCTGCGGGCGTGGTCGGTCCAGTCGACGACTCGGCCATCGTCGCGGATGTAACCGGCGGCGAACTGCTCCCACGCCGGCCAGCCAGCGGTCGCAGTGGCCGCTGGAACCTTCAGCAACAACCCAAGGCCGACACCGGCCATCAGCAGGCATCGGCGAGACATCATGGCCTTCATCCGCCGCCGGCCTTCAGACGCCGCGCCGCACGCCGGCTCAGGGAACCGTAGATCAGCAAGGTCGCCAGCACCGCGAAGCCGAGCGCCAGCGGCGTCATCAGCCACGGCCGCTTGGCCAGCCAGTTGCGGAACTCGCGATACCAAGACAGATGGCCGACGCCCCATTGATCGCTGAGCAGGTAGCCGCTGACCTGGGTGCCGCGCAGCAGCGAGACATCGCCTTCGATGAACTGCCGGCGCGCCGGGTCGATCAGGGTTTCGGCGACGCTGAGCAGCGACACCTTCGAGCCTGCTGCCAGCCAGACCGCCGAATGGTCGCCGAACGGCGAGCGGGCACCGATGATCAGGCCCAGTTCGCCGCTCGATCCGGCCAGCACCTTGCCGGCATAGGCGCGCGCACCTTCGATGTCGCGGCCGGAAGCCCAGGCTTCGAGGCTATTGACCGCTGCCACCGGCTTCAGCGCGATGCTGTCGGCGTTGATTACCAGCGGCAGTGTCTTGAGCCAGCTTTCCGGCAGGTTGAGCTGGCTCTGGCGGCCGATCAGCAGCACTTCGCGATCGCTGTGGCTGGCACCGTTGCCAACGGTATCGACCTGGATGCGGATCGCCGAAGCGCCGGTCACCTGGCCGAAATGGCCGGCGACCATCAGCGCTGCCGACAGCACGTCCTCATCGATGGCATCGGGCAGCAGCAGCACCGTCTCGCCCAAGTCCGACTGCAGCGAGAACGGCAGGCCGGCCTCGCGGAAACGGCGGAGATCCGGCCAGCGCACGTAGCGGGCGTGCTTGGCGAAACGGAGGGTCGAATCCGGATCGATCGAGCCGCCCAGCGAATCGGCAGGGAACGACTGGCAGGGCGCAGCGACGATGCGCCGGAACTGGTACTGGAAGCTCAACTGATTGATCGGCGTGACCCGGCCGGCCGGCAGGGCGATCCGGGCGCGATCGGCCTCGATGCTGATGTCGGCCTGGGCCGGCTGGCCGGCACGGGCCAGGGTGGTCGAAGCGACGAAACCGCTGTTCAGCAAGGTGCTCAGGGTCGCACCCGGTGCGGTGATCGGCGCGTAGCGGTAGCGCAGGTCGAGTTCACCACCGGTGTCGCCGTAGAACCAGACATCGGGCGGCAGCCGGAAGTCATAGCTGATCGGTCCGGGCGTCAGGCCGTGGACGCTGGTCGGGCCGTTGGCGAGCTTGCCGAGCGTGGCCGGCTGCAGCGGATCGAGCCAGCGCGGCGCGGTACCCCGCGGCGGCGGCGGCAAGCTCAGCTCGCGGATCGGCACCGACGGGCCATCGAAGGAGTTCATGCCGAGCACCAGCGCCTGCGCGGCGCGGATCAGGCCGGCATCGTCCGGCGCTTCGAGCACCAGCAGCTTGGCACCCGGATCGGTCGGGTGAACGACCACCCGCAACTGCGGCAGCAGCGCCGCCGGGCCGAGCTGGGCCTCGAACTCGCGGCCGCTGCGCAGCAGCACCGCATGGCCGGACGGCAACACACCGAAGCTGGCCGGAAACTCGGCACCCCGGTAGTCGGCGAGCGCACCGAAGCCGCTGGCGACGATCGCCGCAGCGCTCATCGCATCGGCGCTCGGGCGAGCGGCGAAGGCGATCGGCAGCTTCAGCCGGCGCGGGTCATTCGGCTCGAAGAACGGCCTGGGCAGGCGCGCCAGATTCGGCGGCTGCGGCAGTGAAGCCAGGGTCAGCTCCAGGGTCGACTGGTTGCTGATCAGGCTCCACAGCGTGGTGTGGGTCGGGTCCTCGCATTCACGCTCGTAGTCGACGTAGTGCATCACGCCGTCGAAGCGAAGCTGGTTGAACTCCAGGAACAGCGCCGGATTGATGTCGATCACCCGCTCGGCCCCGGCCGCTGTTTCTGGCGGCAGCAGGAAAGTGCCGACCACTTCGTCGTTGACCAGCGCGGTGAGGCTCGAAAAGCGGCCGACCAGCGACGGCGAATGGGCGTACTTGATGCGCAGCTTCGCCGCCGTCACCACCTGGTCGCGGCGCAGCGGCACCGACACGCTGGCCTGCGCGAACACCGTGGTCAGGCGCATCGGAAAGCCGACGCCGAGTTCGGCGAACGTCAGGATGCGGGTGGTTTCATGCACCGCGCGGTCGGAGGCCGGCTTGGACGACGCGGTGACCGCGAACGGATCGACGATCGGCTGCGGCGTAGCTGCGGCACCGTCCTTGCCGCCGGGAGAGCTACGGGGTACCCCCCCCGGGAACCGGCGGCGGTGGCGTTCGCTGCGCCCAGGTCTCGCCGTTGCGGCCCGCGAGCAGCACGGCCGCTAGCAACAGCGCCGCCGCACGGGTAGGCGGCCGGCTGCCGATACCGATCCTCGACAGGGTGTGCTGGCCGGCCCAGCGCCAGAACTTGGCCGAGCCGGTCATCGAAATGCGGAAGATCATCAGCATCGCTTTCAGTGGCCGGTCCTGCACGCTGCGGTCACGCCAGTCCATCCAGGCGTCGGCGCGGCCGAACATCGACTGGGTCAGGCTCGATTCCTGGGCCACGGTCATCTTGTCGAACTCCAGGGTCAGCAATTCCTGATCGGCTTTCCGCACGATGCCCGGCAACCACTGCCGGCGACCCGGCGATTCCAGCGCCACCTCGATCGGATCGCCGATCGCGTAATCATTCAGTTCGGCATTCGGCACCAAGGCCAGGCCGCCGGTGGAGATGTCGAAGGTCTTGGTCTGCACGATCTTGCGACTGCCGGGCTTGCGCACCACCGCCGTCAGTTCATCCTCGACTCGCACCGTGCGGCGCAACTGCTTGCGTTCGCTGGCGACACTCAGCGCGGCACCGAGAATGATCAGGTTGTAGGTCGCCCAGGCCATGTTCAGCCAGACCGTGTTGGTCAGTTCGAGGTCGGCAAAAAACAGCCGCACGACACCGATGGCAATGCCGACGACGTTCAGCAGATAGAGGAAGAAATACGGCTTGGCGATGTCGCCGTCGAAGTAGTCGCGGTCGACGATGCCGCCCTTGGCGGTGACGTTGAACTTGCCGAGCTTCGGATTGATCAGCGCCAGGGTGGTCGGCAGGATGATGAAGGTGGCCAGCACCGTTTCGTAGACCTCGGCCCACCAGGAGTGGCGGTGCTTGCCCTGTACGCGTGAATTGGTCAGCACCGCGAGCGCCAGATGGGGCAGCGCGTAGACGACGATCATCAGCGCTTCGGCCTTGATGATCTGGGCACCGAAGATCAGGAAGGCCAGCGGGCTGGTCAGGAACACCAGCCGCGGAATGCCGTAGAAGAAGTGCGCCATCGCGTTCGAATAGCAAAGCCGCTGGCCGAAGCTCAGGCCTTTGGCGAACATCGGATTGTCGAGCCGGAAGATCTGCGCCATGCCGCGTGCCCAGCGAATGCGCTGACCGATGTGGGCGGACAGCGATTCGGTCGCCAGACCGGCCGCCTGCGGAATGTTGATGTAGGCCGAACTCCAGCCGCGCTGGTGCATGCGCAGCGCGGTGTGGGCGTCCTCGGTGACCGTTTCCACGGCGATGCCGCCGATTTCCTCGATCGCCGTGCGCCGGATCACCGCGCAGGAGCCGCAGAAGAAGGTCGCGTTCCACAGATCGTTGCCGTCCTGCAGCAGGCCGTAGAACAGCTCGCCTTCGTTGGGCACCTTGCGGAAGGTGCGCAGATTGCGCTCGAAGGGATCGGGCGAGAAGAAGTGATGCGGCGTCTGCACCAGCGCCATGCGCGGATCGCTGATCAGCGTGCCCAAGGTCAGCTGCAGGAAGGAGCGGGTGGGAATGTGATCGCAATCGAAGATGGCGATGAACTCGCCCTGGGTCTTGGTCAGCGCGTGATTGATGTTGCCAGCCTTGGCGTGATTGTTGTCGGGGCGGGTCATGTGGATGGCGCCGACCTGAGTGGCGAACGCGGCGAACTCCGGCCGCCGGCCGTCGTCGAGCAGATAGATCTTGATCCGGTCCTGCGGCCAATCGATTTCCAGCGCGGCGAGCACGGTTGGCTTCACCACCGACAGCGGCTCGTTGTAAGTCGGGATGTAGACATCGACCATCGGCCACAGCTCGCTGTTCTCCGGCAGCGGCGTCGGCCGCCGGTGCAGCGGCCACATGACCTGGAAATAGCCGACCAGCAGCACCAGGTAGGCGTAGGTTTCCGCCGCGATCAGACCCGTCGCCAGAAACAGATCGAAGCCGGTGTGGCCTTCGCCGATCGGCAGGGTTTCGGTGTAGCGCCAGTACAGGTAGCGGGTCGAGAACGCGAGCGACAGACCCATCATCACCAGCAGCACCGCATGGGAGCGGCTGCGCAGCAGCAGCGCCACCAGCACTGCCAGCGCGCCGGCAATGAACTGCCAGTGCAGGGTCATCGGTGTTGCGGCAAACCCCCAGAGCGCGGCAAAAAGCACCGGCAGGCAGAGCATCAGGATTGCGGTACGAATCAGTCCCCCAGCGGCGTCAGCGCCACGCGCTGGCGTCATGCCTCACCGCGCTGGCGGATCAAACTGACTTTTGACGCACCCAGTCGAGAAAGACGGTTCAGCACTTCGGCCACCAGCAGTTCATCGTTGGCGACCGGTGTCACTTCGACGATCCGAGGCCGCGGCGGCAGATTGAGCCGGAAGCCCAGGTTGCGCTTGGCACGCGGCTCGTTCTGACGGATCAGGCGGCCAAAAGCCTCGTTGACCGGGGCGGCGTCGCGAACCTGCTGCGCGGCAGGCGGGCGGATCGTTTTCGCCGGCGCGGCCACCACCGGAGACGGCGCGGGAGGAACCGACGCCAGTCGTGGCGCCAGCTCGAGTTCAACCAGTTCGGCCGCTGCGATCGGGGCCGCGTCGTCGTAGTCGGAACTGGCGTCATGTTCGCCGGGGCGATCAAAGCTCTTGAAGCGGAACGCCGCCATGTTCATCTGCTTCAGCAGACGCTGGACATCGTCTTCCGTCGGGGTATTGGGGATTGAGCTCATGATCGGAAACTCCTTGATGCGATTCGGCGGTGCCAGCTAATGGGTCGGCGCTTGCTGAGGCCTCGCGCAACAATAACATGATTAACTTTTATTGCGTGTTGGCAACACTGTGTAGTTCCAGTCGCCGTGAAACTTGTCCAGCTTGAGATTGAGCGAGGCCAGCTCTGCATCCGTGATCTTGATGCCCGTCGGGTACTGACCTCGATCGAGTTCGGCCCGGATCTTCAAGCCGGCTTGCGTCGTGGTGCCGGCGATCAGATTGACAATGACTTCGTGACTCACCAAAGGTCGACCCCGCCAATTCTGGGTGATGTGGCAGAACATCCGATGCTCGATCTTGTTCCATTTGCTGGTGCCCGGCGGGAAGTGGCACACCTGGATGGGCAGTCCCAAGCGAAGCGACAGAGCCTGCAAGGCCACCTTCCACAAACGGCATCGACTGCCGTTGCTGCCGCCACCATCGGCGGTGATCAACAACGCATCGGCATGGGGATAGCGCTTGGCGCCCATCTTGCGCCACCACCGGCCGACGGCTTGCACCGCGAACTGCGCGGTGTCGTGGTCGATGCCCACGCTCACCCAGCCTTCGTTGCGGCTCATGTCGAACACGCCGTAGGGAATGACCTTGCCCAGCTCCGGGTCCGGGAAGTCGTGAACATCCACGCGCTCGGGCTCGCCTTTGCGCTGCCACTCGCGCCCATTGTTCTTGTACGGGCCTACGAGTTCCTTCTTCTTCGTGTCGACCGAGATCACCGGTTGTCCGCGCCGCTGGAAGCGTTTGACTTGCGCGTTGATGTGCTCGAACTGGGCATTGCGATCCGGGTGCTCGGTGCCCTCCAAGGTCTTGCGGTTGCCCTGCAAGCTGTAGCCGGCCTCATTCAACAACTGCGCCACCGCCCTGGCACTGACCGGGTGTCCCTGCTCCGACAAGGCTTGCGCGAGATGGCTCGTGCTCTTGCAGGTCCATCGCAATGGCGACTCAGGATCGCCTCGCGTCAACGGCGCCACCAGACGATCCAGTTCCTCGCTCAACTGCGGGTCCGTTTCGGTCAGAGGCTTGCGCCCACCGCCTGGCTTACGCAACCGCGAAGTGACTTCAGCTTCCGGATCGGCATCGCGTCCCGCCAACTCCACCAAGCCCTTGCGAATCGTGTTCGGCGACATCCCCGTCGCTCCGCTCACCGCGCTCACGCCGCCCCAGCCATAGGCCCGTGCCTCACTCGCCGCCCACTGTCGCCGCGCTCGTTCATCCAGCACCGACGAAAGCGATCGGTACTTCGTTTCAATCTGCTCTATCGTGGATGCAATCTGCATCCGGCTTTAAAACACATCAATAAAACTTTATCAAGTTATTTTTGCGCGAGGCCT
>JAUXYM010000121.1 GCA_030694365.1 Nevskia sp.
CTCGGCATCGATTCGATCAAGCGCGTGGAAATCCTCGGCGCCATGCAGAAAGCCTTGCCGGCAGCGATCGGCGACGCGATGCAGGCCGGCATGGAGCGCTTCACTCGCGCCCGCACCCTGGCCACCATTCTCGACGCAGCCGCAGCACTGGCACCCGCAGCTTCGGCGGCAGTCGCAAGCTTGGTGCCGGCATCGATACCGGCACCGGCCGCGACCAGCCCGGCCGCAACCAGCATCGACCGCGGCAGCCTGACGGCGCTGCTGCTCGACATCGTCGCCGACCGTACCGGCTACCCCACCGACATGCTCGGCCTCGATCAGGATCTGGAAGCCGAGCTCGGCATCGATTCGATCAAGCGCGTGGAAATCCTCGGCGCCATGCAGAAAGCCTTGCCGGCGGCTCAGGCTGATGCGATGCAGGCCGGCATGGAGCGCTACACCCGCGCCCGTTCGCTGAACGCGATCCTCGACGCGGTCAGCACGCTGACGGCAACCACGTCTGCAAGCCCTGCACTTCCGGTTGCCATCGCCATGGCGACAGCTTCGGCCCCGATCAGCGAAACGATTCCCCGCTACGTGCCGCGTGCCCGGCGCGTGCCGCTGTCGAAGCAGCGTCATGCCGTTGCCGGCCTGTACCTGCTGACGGCGGACGGCGGAGGCATTGCCGTCAAGCTGGCCAGGCGCATCGACCAGGCCGGTGGCAAGACCGCCGTGCTCGCGGCCAGCGATGCCACCGATCCGGCCGCGCTTGCGAAGACGCTGGATGGTCTGCGCAAGCAGCACGGCAAGATCACCGGCTTCGTGCATCTGGCTACGCTGAACGCTGTTGCGGCAGACGATCTCGCGAGTTGGAAGCAGCAGAGCGCGCTGCAGGCAAAAGCGCTGTTCTGGCTGCTGCAGCAGACCATGAGCGATCTTGCTTCCGGACCCTCGGTCGCGCTTGCGGCCAGCCGTTTCGGCGGCAGCCTCGGCCGTGAATCCGAAGGCAGCAGCCTGCCGCAGGCCGGTGCCGCCGTCGGTCTGTTCAACTGCGCGGCGCAGGAGATTCCGAGCCTGCGCGCCCGCCTCGTCGACTTCGAAGCGACGGCGACGGCGGAGGCCATCGTCGACGCCTTGATCGATGAGTTGAGCGCAGACGAAACCCGCACCGAAATCGGTTATGCCGAAGGCCAGCGCTACGGCTACACGCATGCGCCGGAAGCGGTTTCCGATCACCCGTTCGCGCCGCATCTGGTGCCGGCCGGCGACTGGGTGGTGATGATCACCGGTGGTGCCCGCGGCATCACCGCCGAGGTCGCCGAAGAACTGGTGCGGCCGGGCATGCGCCTGGTGTTGCTGGGTCGCACGGCGTTGCCGGGCGATGAAAGCCCGGCAACGGCCGGCATGGCCACGGAAGCCGAGGTCAAGAAAGCCCTGTTGGCTCAGGCGCTGGCCGCCGGCCGCAAACCGACGCCGGTTGAACTGGAACGCGCCCTGCGCGCCGTGCTTGCCGACCGCGAGATTCGCGGCAACATCGCCAAGCTGAGCGCCAAGGGTGCCGTGGTCGACTACCGCGCTTGCGATGTCCGCAATCCGGTGGTGTTCGGCGCGCTGATCGACGCGATCTACACCCAGTACGGCCGCATCGACGCCGTGCTGCACGGCGCCGGCGTCATCGAAGACAAGCGCATTCCGGACAAGACGCCGGAGTCCTTCGATCGCGTCTACGACACCAAGGTCGACAGCGCCTGGACCCTGGCGACCAAGCTGCGTCCCGAAGGCCTGCAATTGCTGGCGCTGTTCGCCAGCGTCTCCGGCCGCTTCGGCAACACCGGTCAATCCGACTACGCCGCCGCCAACGAAACCCTGAACCGCCTCGCCTGGGCTTTGCACCGGCGCTGGAATGGCGTGCGGGTGATCTCGGTGAACTGGGGCCCCTGGGACGCCGGCATGGCCAGCCAGCGGGTTCGCGATGGCTTCCGCGCTCGCGGCATCGTGCCGATCCCGGTGCCGGCCGGCCGTCGCTGGTTCATGGACGAGCTCGCTTATGGCCCACGCAAGGATGTCGAACTGGTGGCCGGCGAAGGGCCCTGGAATCGCGACGATGATCTGACTGAAGCGCCCGCTGCCAGCACCGGCGCGCTGCCGCTGATCCGTCAGCCGCTGCGCATGGGCGCGGGTGGTGCGGTGGTCTTCGAGCAGACGATCAGCTTGCACAGCGATCCCTATCTCGGCGATCACCGCCTCGATGCCAAGCCAGTGATGCCGGCGGCGACGGCGCTGGAATACATGGCGCAGTTCGCAGCGGCAGGCTGGCCGGAATGGCAGGTCGCCGAGATTCGCGATCTGCGCGCCTTCTCCGGCATCGTGCTCGACGGCGACAGCAGCGAAAAGACGCTGCTGCTGAAGGCGCGCTCGTCGACCCATTCCGATGCCGGCTCGCAAGCGGTCACCGTCGAACTGTTCGATCCGCCACGCAAGACGCCGAGCTACCGCTGCAGCGTCATCCTGCTGCCGCAAGTGCCGGAAGCGCCGCTCGCCGAACCGGCGGCGGTGCTCAACAGCGGCGAGCCGATGGACACCGCGATGATGTACGCCGACCACCTGTTCCACGGGCCACAGTTCCAATTGGTGACCGAGGTCGCCTGCATGTCGATGGAAGGCATCGATGCCACGGTCATCGCGACCTCGCCATCGGCGATGCTCGGTGCCCCCGGCAACGGTGCCCGCTGGCTGTTCGATTTCGGCCTGGTCGATACCGGGCCGCAACTGGCGCTGGTCTGGGGCCGGGTAATGCACGGCAAGACGGCATTGCCGTCGAGCTTCGGCAAGGTCGCCCGCTACGGCAGCGACCCGGTCACCGGCTCGCTGCGCATCGTCATCCGCATGAAGCCGGCGGCGCACGATGCCGGTGTTCGTTACGACATGCAGTTCATCGATGCCGGCGGCAGAGTGCGCCTGGCGTTCAGCGATGCCGAAAGCACGATGAGCGCGGCGCTGAATCGCCTCGCCGGCAATAGCTGAGCCTTGCCGAACGCCTGCCGATCATGAGTAAAGCCCTCGACATCGCCATCATCGGCATGGCCGGCGCGTTTGCCGGGGCCAAGGATGCCACGACGTTCTGGCAGAACATTCTCAACGGTGTCGATGCTGTCGCCGAAGCCGGGCCGGAATGGGCCGGGCCGTATGTCGATGCCGACGCGAAAACCAACGATCGCATCTACACCACGCGCGGCGGCTTTCTGCGCGATCTCGCTGAAGTCGATCTGAGCGAACTCGGCGTGATGCCGAACACGCTCGACGGCGGCGAACCGGATCATATGTTGGCGCTGCGTTTTGCCCGCGATGCGCTGGTTGATTCCGGCTATCTGAACAAGCATTTCGATCGCCAGCGCTGCGGCATCGTGCTCGGCCGCGGCACCTATGTGAACCGCGGCATCATGACCATGGTTCAGCATGGCCTGATCATGGACCAGACCATGGAGCTGATCCGCGGCCTGCGCCCCGATCTGACCCTCGAAGAACTGGCCAAGCTCAAGGCCCAGTTCAAGCAGCAGTTGCCGCCGTACAACGCCGAGATGGTCGGCCTGCTGACGCCGAACGTGATCGCCGGCCTGATCGCCAACCGGCTCGATCTGATGGGGCCCAACTTCATCATCGATGCCGCTTGCGCATCGAGCCTGATCGCCATCGAACTGGCGACCCGGGAAATCAACTCCGGCCGCTGCGACATGATGATCACCGGCGGCGTCCAGGCGCAGTGTCCGCCGCAGTTGTACATGCAGTTCTGCCAGATCGGCGCGCTCTCGCACGGCCAGTTGCGGCCGTTCCAGAAAGGCGCTGACGGCACCCTGCTCGGCGAAGGCGTCGGCGTCATCGTGCTGAAGAAACTGTCGCTCGCCGAAGCCGATGGTGACCGCATCTACGCGGTGATCAAGGGCATCGGTACTGCATCCGACGGCAAGGCCAAGGGCCTGCTGACGCCGCGTCTGGAAGGCGAAGTGCTGGCGCTGAAGCGCGCCTACGAATCCTGCGGCATCGATCCAGCGACGATCGGCCTGATTGAGGCTCACGGCACTGGAACGAGAGTCGGCGACAAGACCGAAATCCAGTCGCTGGGCCTGCAGTTCGGACCGCGAGTCGGCGATCTGCCGAGCATCGCGCTCGGCTCGGTGAAGTCGATGATCTCGCATTGCCTGCCGGCCTCCGGCAGCGCCTCGATCATCAAGACCGCGCTGGCCCTGCACCACAAGGTGCTGCCGCCGATGCTCTGCGATGAAGTCGATCCGGACCTCGGCATCGAGCGCACGCCGTTCTACATCAACACCCAGGCCCGGTCGTGGATTCATGGCGGGCCGCACCCGCGCCGCGCCGGCGTCAACGCTTTCGGCTTCGGCGGCATCAACGCCCACATCATTCTCGAAGAATATCGGCCGGCCGATGGCCGTCAGGTCAACGCCGGGCTGCTGCACGTGCCCGGTCACAGCGAGTTGCTGACCCTGGCTGCCGATAGCGTGGCCGGCCTGCTGACCCTCATGCGCCAGTTGCTGGCTCATGCCAAAGCCGAAGCCAAACCGAGTCTGGCGACTCTGGCGAAGGCGAGCAGCGCCCACAGCCGCGGCGAGCACCGCCTCGCCGTGGTCGCCAACGATCCGGCCGATCTCGCCACCAAACTCGAGCAGGCGCTGGTCAAGCTGAATCACCTCGAAGTGCTGCCGTTCAAGCTGCGCGGCGGCGTGCATTACGGCCACGGTGCGGCACCGGGCAAGGTCTGCTTCGTGTTTCCGGGCGAAGGTGCGCAGTACCCGAACATGCTGGCTGACCTGTGCCTGAACTTTCCGCAGCTCCGCGAATGGTTCGATTTCATCGACGAAACCGCGGTGCGGCGTGGCAGCCCGCTGCGTGCGCCGATCGTGTTTCCAGCACCCACCTGCGTGCCGGCCAGTGTTCGCGAGCGGCTCGACAGCGAACTGTTCGAGACCGATATCGCGGCGGAATCGGTATTCGCCGCAAGCATCGGCCTGTTCACCCTGCTCGACGATCTGGGCTTCAAGCCGGACGCGATGCTCGGCCATTCCACCGGCGAGAACACCGCGATCACCGCCAGCGGCGTGCGTCGCTACCAGCAGCGCGAAGAGATTGCCGACACGGTTCGCGATCTGAATCTGATCTACGGCGATCTCGACCGCGAAGGCCGGATCGTCGAAGGCAGCCTGCTGACCATCGGTGCCCTGAAGCCGGCGGCACGGGCGCAACTGCTGGCGGACTTCGGCCGGGGCAAGCCTATTCTGGTGGCGATGGACAACTGCCCGAACCAGCTGGTCCTGTTCGGCTCGCGCTTCGACATCGCCGTGCTGAAGGAAAAGCTCTCGGCCGAAGGTGCGATCTGCGCCGAGCTGCCGTTCGGCCGCGCCTATCACACCGCACTGTTCCATCCGGTGGCCGAGGCTTATCGCAAGTACTACCAATCGCTGGAATTCGGCCCGGGCCGCACGGCGCTGTACAGCGCCTGCAGCGTCGGCCCATTCCCGGATGATGCCGACGAGATTCGCGAGCTGGCTTGCCGGCAATGGGAAGCGCCGGTGCGCTTCACCGAAACCGTCGAACAGCTCTACGCCGATGGCGTGCGGGTGTTCGTCGAGATCGGCCCGAGCGGCAACCTGACTTCGTTCATCGACGACACCCTGCGCAGCCGCAACGATGTCATCGCGCTGAGTACCAACAGCCGCCGCAAGCCCGGCGTGACCCATCTGCAGCAGACCTTGGCGCAGTTGTTCGCGCTCGGCGTCAGCTTCGATCCGGCGAAGCTGTTCGAGCAGCGCGAGATCGCGCCGCTGTCGCTGGCCGCTGTCCCCCTGGGTGCCGCGCGCCAGAAGCCGCGCATCAAGCTGCAGATGCCCCTGGTGCATCTGCCAGCCGATGTGCCGCCGATGCCGCGTGCTCAGCCGAGCGCAGCGCCGGCCCCAGCTCCGGTCGTCGCCTCGCAAGCGAAGGTGCTGCCGATCGAACCCGCGCAGCCGGCCGAGCCGGTCGATATCCGTCTGCAAGCGCTGAAGAATCACTTCGCGCTGATGCAGGATTTCCTCGACAGCCAGGCGCGCGTGCTCGGTGGTTTCGCAGCGACTGCGCCGACGATCGAAGTGGCCGATCCCTCGCGTGCCGATCCGGAGCGCTATCCGCTGCTCGGCCGAATCACTGAGCAGGATGCAACGCGCCTGAGCTGCGAGCGCCGCTATGACCTGGCTACGGACCTGTTCCTGCGCGATCACGCGCTGGGTTCGGCACCGAGTGCGCAGCAAGCTGACCTGCTGGCGCTGAGCGTCATCCCGTTCACCTTCAGCATGGAAATCGTCGCCGAAGCAGCCTGCTTGCTGACTGGCGATTCCCTGCGCCTGATCGGTCTCGACTCCTCGCGCGGCCATCGCTGGCTGGGCCTCGATGGCGGCACGCTCGATCTGCGCATCGTTGCCGAAAGAGTCGCTGCCGATGCTGCCCAGCCGGGCATCGAACGGGTCTCGGTGCGCTTGTTCCAGAACGGTGTGGGCGGTCCGACCGGCGGCGTGCTGGTGTTCGAAGCGATCGCCCTGCTGGGTGCAGCGTTCCCGACGGCACCGGCGGCACGGCCGTGGTCGGCAGCGGACAGCAAGCCGTCGCGCAGCAACCCGGATGGCGAGTTGTACAGCCGCGGCATGTTCCACGGCCCACGTCTGCAGGGTGTGACTTCGATCCGCCGCTGGGCCGATGAAGCGATCGAAGCCGACATGGTGACGATCGCCACCCACGACTATTTCCGCCACACCACGCAGCCGCAGTTCCGCACCGACCCGGCGCTGCTCGATGCCGCCGGACAAGTGGTTGGCTACTGGCTGACCGAGCGCTTTGCCTGGGGCTTCAACTGCTTCCCCTACCACGTCGGCAGCTTCCGCCAGTACGCAACGATGCCGCCGGCCGGCACCAAAGTCATCTGCCGCTGCGACGTCAAGATGACCGATCCGCTACGCATCGAAGCGCATCTCGATGTGCTCGATACCGACGGCCGCCTGCTGATGCGGGCAACGAACTGGGAAGACCGCAAGTTCACCGTGCCGCAGAGCTATTACAGCTTTCGAATGGCGCCGCAGACCGGCTTCCTCAGCGAGCCCTTCCAGGCCGAAACCCTGGCTGCGGCCGGCGTCATTGCTCGTCGGGTGCCGGCTTTCGACGACGGTTTTCTCGATCAGGGCTTCAGCATCTGGAAACGGGTACTGGCGAACCTGGTGCTCAACGACGACGAGCGCCGCGACTGGTATGCACTGCAGGTCACCGGCCCGCAGCGCGAGGCCTGGCTGCTCGGCCGGGTGGCCGCCAAGGATGCGGTCAGAGTCTGGCTGCAGCAAACCTACGGCACCTTGGTCGCGCCATCGGATGTCGCGATCGCCAGCAGCGCCGATGGCGGCGCGCAGTTGCTGCGCATCGACGGTGTCGCGCTCGCCGCGCTGCCGTCGATCTCGATCAGCGAGCATGGCGGTCACGCCCTTGCGGCTTGTGCCGCGCCCGGCCTTGGCATCGGCATCGATTACCAGCGGCTTGATCGCCCGAGCGCCGATGGCGCGACGATGCCCGCAGTCGGCGATGTCGAACGGCAGCGCTTCCTGGCCGGGCTGGCAGATGCCGAGCAGGTTCGCGCCGTCGCCGCACTGATCAGTGCCAAGCGAGCAGCAGCCCGAGCCGCCGGGTTCGCGGACCACTCGGCAAGTGCCGCAGACTGGCAAGTCGTCGATGGCGCAGTGCCGCGTGCGGCGGCACCGGTCGGTGCGGTGCTGGTTCGCCATGCGGGTGCCGATCACGCCGTTGCGCTGCATCTCGGGCCGGACGAAGTGTTCGCGCTATCACTGCTTTCGCTGTCAGCCAGCAGTGGCCATCGCGCCGCTGTGGTCTAGAAACAAAACCCTGCTGTCAAACACATAACGGATTCAAGGCAGACCCCAGATGACCACCAAGACCCTCTTCATCGGCATGGACGGCTGCACGTTCACCGTGCTCAACGAAATGACCCGCGACCTTCCCGGCGAAGGCATCACCATGCCCTTCCTCGCCGGCCTGATGGCCAAGGGCTCGCGTGCCAATCTGCGTTCGACGCCGAACCCGCTGACGCCGCCGGCCTGGACCTCGATCATGACCGGCCGCGGCCCCGGCCAGCACGGCGTGTTCGATTTCATCCGCGCCGAGGACAAGGGCGGCGAGGTCTACTGGACCCTGTACGACTCCCGCGATGTCGATTCGGAAATGATCTGGTCGATCGCCTCCCGTCAGGGCAAGTCGATCGCCGCGCTGAACTTCCCGCTGACCGCGCCGCCGCCGAAGCATGTCAACGGCTCGATCGTGCCGGGCTTCATTCCGGCCAAGCATCTGCGCCGCAACTCGACGCCGGGCCTGTTCGAGCGCTTGAAGGAAGCGATTCCGGGCTTCGACGCCAAGGAACTGGCCTGGGACTTCGACAACGAGAAGCAGGCGCTGGAAGTGCTCAACGACAACGACATGGAACAGTGGGTGCGCTACCACCTGCCGCGTGAAGAGCAGTGGTTCAACATCGCCGAATACATTCTGCAGAACGATGCGCCGGACCTGATGGCGGTGATGTTCGACGGCACCGACAAGATCCAGCATCAGGCCTGGCAGTTCGTCGACCCGGCGCTGGTGCCGGCCGAGCGCACCGCGTTCTACAACCGCATGCGCGCCGTCTGCCGCGAGTACTTCGCCAACGTCGATCGCTACATCGACAAGCTGGTGACCATGGCCGGCCCGGAATGCCAGGTGTTCTTCGCCTCCGATCACGGCTTCACCGCCACCGTCGAGACGCTGCGCATCAACGCCTTCCTCGAAGATCTGGGCTACCTGAAGTGGGCGGTGAATGACGGCAGCGAGCAGGCGATCCGTCGCGAAGCCAGCGATTTCGCCAATCTCGACTGGGCCAACACCACGGCCTATTGCCGCACGCCATCGTCGAACGGCATCCATATCCGCGTCTCGACCAAGCCGGGCGAGCCGGGTATCCAGCAGGCCGATTACATCCCGTTCCGCGACCAGCTGATCGAGGATCTGAAGACCCTGCGCAACGATGACGGCGAGCCGGTGATCGTCGACGTGCTGAAACGCGAGGAATGGTTCCCGGGCCAGCACATGGAGCGCGCCTGCGATCTGACGCTGGTGCTGCGCGACAACGGTTTCGTGTCGATCCGCAATCTCAAGCCGGTGGTGGTCAAGCGGCCGAGCCCGGCCGGCACCCATCATCCGGATGGCATCTTCATGGCCTACGGCAAGGGCATTGCCGCCAATGGCCAGGTCGAACGCCTCGACATCCGCGACGTCTGCCCGACCCTGCTCTACAGCCTCGGCCTGCCGGTGCCCAGCGATTTCGAAGGCAAGGCCGCCGAGCCGTTCTTCACCGCCAACTGGCTGGTGCAGAACCCGGTCAAGATCGGCAAGCCGACCATCGGCGCCGGCGAAAAGGCCAAGGCCGAAGACATGGACGACGAAGAAAAGCGCCAGATCATCGAGCAGTTGCAGATGCTCGGCTACATGGAATAAGCGCGAGTAAGCCTGCGGTGACGCTTGCCGAGAAAATGATGACCAAGCAAGAGGGCCTGTCGGCCTCGGAGCTGCTCGATTTTGGTGTCTGCATCGACGACGGCAACAACAAGGTGTTCGAGTTCCGCTTCGAGCGGCCGACGATGATCCACGGCCATCGGCTGAAAGGCTGCTCGATCGGCGCCTTCGGCTTCTACAACGCGGCCGGACTGGCAAGCGCCTATCGAACCCGTTTCGGCCGCTACTCGCAGATCGGCGAGTCGACGATCGTCGGCCCGCCCGAACATCCGATGGACATGTTCAGCACCCACCCGTTCGCGTTCTCGCGGCCGTCGCACATGCCGAAGATGTACCAGATGAAAGACTTCGCCCGGCTGTCGCCAGATGCGGACGCCGGGCCGTCCTGGGCCGACCACGAAATGCCGGCGGAAACCGTGATCGGCCACGAGGCCTACATCGGTGCCGGCAGTTTCGTGAGGCGCGGCGTGACCGTCGGCATTGGTGCCGTGGTCGGCGCGCGCAGTGTCGTCACCCGCGATGTGCCGCCGTATGCAATTGTCGCCGGCTCACCGGCCAAGGTGCTGCGCTATCGCTTTCCGGACGCCACCATCGAGCGCTTTCTGAAGCTCAAGTGGTGGGATTACGATCTCGCGCCGATCAAGCGCGAAATCAATTTCGCCGATGTCGAACGCTCGCTCGACCTGCTCGAAAACAAGATTGCCGACGGTGCCTTGGCCAGGCTGGTCCCCGATACCTTCGTGGTCAGCAGCGTCGGCAACCGCTACACGATCGAGAAACTCGCTTCACCGCTCTACTAGACCGAAATCACAACCTGAATATGTCAGACGCTCACGGCAACTACGTCCAGCAGCTCATCGTCCTCCTTGAGGATTTCACCCAGGACTGGGATCACGAATTCGAGGGCCGCATGGATGCCAGTACCCGGCTGCTCGGTGACCTCGGTTTCGAGTCGATCGACATCATCCAGCTGGTGGTCGCGATCGAGGAAGACATCTCGAAGAAAAAGGTGCCGTTCGAAAAGCTGTTGATGAAGGACGGCCGCTATGTCGATGATCTGAGCATCGGCCAGATCGCTGATTTTCTCGTCGGTTTCGTCTGAGTCGGCTGCTGGCCGTAGCCTGTTTCACTGCGGCCAGCGTTCGACACACAAAAAAACCGGGCACTTGCGTGCCCGGACTTTTCCGTTCTTGATTAGCAATGAAGCTCAGCCAAGAGCCTTTCTGGTCTCCCCTCTCCCTCCGGGAGAGGGGCTTTTTGCGAATGGGCTGAGCTTGCTTGCTAATCAGGTTTCCGTTTGACGCCTGGCGTCAAACGATGCCGGCCCATACTTCTACCTACTTCGCCCGGCTGTTGGCGTCCGCAACACCGCAAGCAGTGAGCGACACGCGCTGGGCGCGATCGATCAGGCCAGCAGTTTCGTAGTCACGTGCCAGTCTCGCCACGCACAGCCCGTACCTGCTCGGGCTGCCAGCGGCCAGACAGCCTTCGACCGCCGGCAGCACCAGATCGCCATTGGCCAGCGAGCCCGGCACCGTCGTCACGCAAGTGCCGAGCGCAACCGGTTCGGCCTTCCAGCCGATGTCGAGCATCAGCGCTGGCGTCAGGTCGAGGTTGCGGCTGGCCCTCAGCGTCGGGGTGATCGCCGGCTCCATCAGCAGGTTCGGCGCTGCCGCCGTGTCGAAGTGCGAGATCGACGAACCCGGCTGCACCACGCCCGGCGCGAACAGACGAACGTAGCCTTCCGCCGTACCGGCACGCCGCGTCGCATCCGAGAAGTACTGCGCACCGACGCCCGGCAGCGCAGCCCGGATATCGGCACCATCCTCGAACGAGATGCCTAGCGTCGGAATGGTCACCGCAGGGTCGGCACCGCCCAGCCCGATCGCACCAGCACCCGGGGCGTTGTTGGCGATCAGCAGGGCGACGGCACCCGCCGCCTGCGCATTGGCCGCCTTGACCACGAAGCCGCAACTGCCACGGTCAGCGAGCACCACTTTGCCGCGCACGTTGTTGATCAGCGGTCCACAGGCATCGCTGGGGTTCAGGGTGCCGTCATTATCGATGGCGGCAACGATCGAACCGACTCGCATGCTCGGTGACGGTGCCGCACCAAACGACGCCGTGCCGAAGTCCAGTTCACGAACCAGCTTGCCGCTGACCCGCAGACCTTCGAACGGTCCGAGCACGCCCAGCGATCCTGCCGTCACTTTCGGCCCGTCCCAGACGACGCGACCGGTGTTGACGCCAGAGAACAGCAACTCGTCCGAGGTCATCAAGTTCCACTTCTTGCCGAGGTCGAGATCCAGCGTGTTGGCCGTATAGACGTCGGGAATACCGATAAGGAAGGTGCCGTCGGTCTCGTTGACGAAGTTCTGGAAGCCAAGACCATGCGCCACTTCGTGCATGAAGGTGTTCAGGAAATCGATCGCGCCCGGCGGCGGCGTGTTGTCCAGGCCGTAGTAGAAGCCCGGCCCGGGAATGCAATCCGCCTGTCCGACAGCTCCGTTGAAGTTGGCGATGATGTCGGCAAAGCCGGGGTCGAGCTCCTCACCGGCCAGGGCATCGGCAATCGCACCGCCGTACCAGTGACCGGCCAGGGGCGCGTTCGGAAAGTCCGAGAACACCGACACGGCACCAGCCTGCGCAAGCGTGCCACCCTGCGCCGTACAGCTCAGACGCGCAAACGAGCCCTGGACGACGACCGGAACAGCGCTCTTCAGCACGCTGCCCCACAAGGTCAGCGCCCGCTGATAGGCGATCAGACGTTGCTCGCCGAGTGTGGTGCCGGCGTTGCCGCCGACTGGCTCGGCAGGCGTCGGATCGTTGAAGCCCACACCGGGATCGTCGACATTGAACAGCACCAACTGAGCAGCGCTGACCGGCAGCGCGAACAGTGCCGTACCCACGGATGCAGCAAGAATCAGTTTCTTGATCACCTGGCTTACTCCGTCGGCAGCGCGGCGCTGGTGCCGTGCTCCATGTCGTGCTTCTGGTGGTAGCTGGTGATATTGCCGTTGGCATCACGCGTAGCTTCGATGCTGATCAGGTACTCCGCCGAAAGACGAACCGACTTCATGCCATTGGGTGCTACCTGAACCTGCACAGGCGTCGGTGCCTTCTTGACCGAGTTGGCTTCCATCGCCTGGATCTCGGCTGCCGTCGGTGCCCGCAGCTCCCCGGTTTCGACATCGCGCATCACTCGCAGCGACTCAGTCGCGCCACCCAGCTTCACTTGCCCGGCGGCTGAATCAGCGGCCGTTGCGGCTGGCACTGCCGCCGTGCCGAGCACACATGCCATCAATAACAGAGACGTTTTCATCGAACTCCCTCCGATCGATTTTCTGCAAAATTCAACTGTTTCGCTCGCGATTGCCACGAGCTCCACTGCATTGTTGTATTGCGGTCCTTTCAGTTGGCCTTCGCACCACAGGATCTGAGCCAGAAGCCAAGATCCGGCGTGAGCGCGCACGAAACTGCTACCTCCCAGTAATACACTGAGCGGGCGGACCGCAACAAGAGCGAGAGATTGCTCGGTGGCGTTTTTATCGCTTGATTCGCAGTGCTCCCCGCTACATCGGTTCGCCCCTTCATCCTTCCATCGTTGCCACGATTCAGCCTTGGTCGTGGCGTTCAGACTCCGATCCACATGCCTGATGCACCGCTTGCCGATGTGACCATTGCCTACCAGCAGATGGGCGAAGGTCCTGACCTGGTGTTCGTTCACGGACTCGCGGCGAGCCGCGCGTTCTGGTTCCTGCAGTACGCGCTGCCGCTGTCGAAACACTTCCGGATCACTCTGTTCGATCTCAGAGGCCACGGCTACAGCAGCATGCCGGCCAGCGGCTACGCAGCAGTCCGGGTTGCCGACGACCTGGCCGGCCTGCTCGACCATCTCGGCATCGCCGCATGTACCTTGATTGGCCACAGCTATGGTGGCGGCGTGGCGCTGGAATTCGCCGGCCTCTATCCGGGGCGGGTCGAAAAACTCGTGGTGCTCGATACCAAGATCAATGCGTTGCAGCCGACGCAGCGGCTCAGCGATTCGTCGCATCTGTCGCCGTTCGAGATCGAAGTGTCGCGAACCTCCGGGCACGACTGGGACAACGAGCCGCAGGTCGGCCTGCTGTTCCTCGAAGTGCTGGCGCGCTGGAAAACCAGCGGCGGCGGCTCGCCAGCCAAGGACGTGTTCACGCCATTCGGCGAAGGCCGCGGTGCGCAGCGCACCGCCAAGCAGTTCGTCGAACTGCTCGACCACACCACGGCCATGCAGGATGTGGTTCTGCCAGGCATCGACGGCCCCGCCATCGCCGCCTTGCCGATGCGCTGTCTCTGGATCTACGGCGACTGGTCGCGAAGCATGCCGAGCTGCCGCGCGCTGCAAGCACTGCGGCCGGCAGCCGAGTTCCAGATCGTTGCCGAAGGCGGTCATTTCTTCCCGATCAGCAACGCAGCAAGGGTCATGGACTGGCTGCAGCCTTTTCTCGGAATCGATGCCGAAAGCCTGCCTGCGGCCTGAAGCAGGCCGTCAGCAGACGGGCAGCAGTCCGGCTGCAGCGCGATGGGGGCACCGAGCCAACAATCACAATCAGTTGCGTTTCGTCATCGAAATTCCGACAGGAATAACCTCCAGCTTCCCTTGTCTGGAGGTATTCCATGTTTGCTACGAAGCAGGTTTCGCGTCGTCGCTTTTTGTCGCTTGCTGTCGCCGCTGCTGCTGCACCGGCAGGGCTGCTGATCAGCCAGCCGTCCTTTGCCGCTGATCTGCCGGCGCTGTCCCCGGACGATCCGGCCGCGAAGCCGCTCGGCTATGTCGCCGATGCGTCCAAGCTGGATCCGAAGAAAGAAACCGCATACAAGCCAGGCACTGCCTGTGCGACATGCGCGCTGTACAGCGGTGCGGCAGGTGCAGTGAGCGGACCTTGCGCGATCTTTGCCGGCAAGGCCGTCACGGCCAAGGGTTGGTGCAAGGCCTTCGCGGCCAAGCCAGCCTGAACGACGCCTCCCGGACCGTGCAACGCGGTCCGGGATTTCTTGCCGGCATCAGCGGTACTGGAAGCGCTCGGCGAGACTCAGCACTTCCGGCGCAAAACCCGCTACCTCCGGCCGCCATTCCAGCGCGCCGTGCAAGCTGTCTGTCGAGCGCAACCGGCGCACGAACATGGGATCGGCCAGAAAACGTTCATCGGCACCATGCAGCGCATTGCTCGGGCCGATGCCGGCAAACGCGCCGAACTCCGGCCGCTGCATCGCATCAAGCTCGGTGCCCGCAGCAGACCAGCCCAGCCACTCGCAAATCCCGCTCAGCGCCGCTTCCGGCCGTGCCAGCAAGGCTTCGACATTCAGCACGTGATACTGCGCCTCGTGCAGCCAGCCGCCCGCTTCGGCGATGTTGCCGTGAACCCGCAGCCACGCCAGTTGCGGGTCGACGATCGGCGGCGATACTGCGTAATCCTTGTAATCCGGAGGGATGAACAGACGGCCGTCGAGCGCGGCAGCGGTCTCGCGGCACCAGCGTCGCGGATGCTCGACCAGGTGCAGCAGACGGATGTCCGGCACCTCATCGAGCAGGCGATCGAGGAAATCTGGCCGCCAGCCGAGCGTGGTATCAGTACTGACCAAGGTCTTCGGCACCAGACGCTGCGCGAACTCGGTGAGCATCATCGCGCCCTGCCAGTCGCTGCGCCGGGCCAGCCAGCGTTCGGCATCAGCGATCGCCGCGTCCTGCTGCGAACCAAAGTGAATGGCGGCAATCGCCCGACGCAGACCCTGGGTGGTCAGGCCATCGGACAGGGCACTGATTTCACCGAGCCCGCCGACCGTCTTGGCCATGAACAAGCTCAGTTCCGGCAGATCCTGGGCATGGCTGTGCTGGCCCAGCATCGCCGCCAGCCGCGAGGCATGAGCGCCGGGCGGCGCGACGATCAGCACCGGAGCGTCGAGCATGTCAGCGAGCAGGCGATTCAGTTGCCGGCTTCACCGCGGGCGCGCCGAGGAACACTTCGCAGCCACCGCGATTGTTGTCGATGTACTTCCACTCGCCGTTTTCCTGCACTGCCACTCGCGGCCCGAACGGGTTGGCCGTGCCGACGAACAGGCCGTGCTCGGTCGACGCGAAGTTGCGCACGCCCCAGTTGAACTTGTTGCCGAAGCCGCTGCGGGTCACGCATTCCCAGCGCACGCCATCATGGGTACGCCACAGACCGAAGCCGCCGTAGTTGCGGGTCAGATGTTCCATGCCCCAGGTATGCATCAGCTTGACGACATCGACCGGCCATTTCTGAGACGGCATGAATGGCAGCGAATTCGCCCAGGAGAAAGTGCCGGCATAGAGATACTCGCCGTGCGTGCACATGCGCCAGATGTAGCCGTTGAACAGATTGTCGAAGCCGGCGGTATAGCCGGACAGCGACACCTTGGCGCCCTCCGGCGTCACCCGCGACTGGCCGACCAGAATCTCCCAGCTGTCATCCGGCCAGACTCTGAGGATTTCCGCAGCACCCGGCCCGATCTTGAAGGCGCGGTGATAGCCCCCGTTGACGATGCCGGTACCGACGATCAAGGCACCCTTGAACTCGCACAAACTGACCACGAGTTCGTTGTACGGCCCGCGCCAGGCACCGTGCTGCAGTACCTTGGTCCACTTGTACGGAGGGCCACCTTCGCCGTTGGTCTTCCACAACTCGAAGCCGGTGTAGGGGTTGACGGTGCCGGCATACAGATGGCCGTTGAACACGCCCATCTCGAACACCGTGAGGTTCTGCGGATTGCCGAAGCTTTCGGGATTCGAGGCTTGCCAGATTCCAGTCGGCAGATCGTCACTGCAGTAGATGATCGCTTCGGAGCCGACGCATTCCTGCGCCTGGCCGCCGACGTTGGAACCGGTCGGCGTGGTGTGCACGCGGCCCTTGAACACCTGCAGCGTGCGGAACGAGCGCACCGAGACATCCCAGGGCGGACGCTTGACGATGGTGAAGTTGACGCCGTCATCGCTGCGCAGGATGTCCGGCGGCTCGGCCTGCACCGGTGCCCAGGTCGAAATGTACAGGCAGGGCTTGGCATCGCTCGGGCCCTGGAACACGGTCATGCCGCGCATGCCGACATAACGCGGCACCAGCCGCTTGATCGTGCGGCCCGGCACTTCGGGCGAGCGGAACATCATTTCCCAGTGATCGAGCTCCGGCGTGTAGCGCCAGATCTGCACGCGCCGGTCGATGTCGTAGACGCTGTCCGGCGATTCCACCGGCCAGGGGCTGATGTCCGGCGGCGGATGCAGCAGCTTCATGCCCGGCATCGTCGCCCGGGTAGTGCCGACATACAGACGGCCTTCGAACCAGGCCATGCTATGGGCGTAGGAATTCCAGCCATCGCCGAAGCCGCTTTCGCAGGTCAGACGAAAATCGGCTTCGTCGAGCCGGCCGCGCTCCGGCACCGAAGGACGACGCCGGGGAGTCGCCATCAAACCCCCGTCCAAACCATTGCCCGGCAGGTTCATTACGGCAGCCAGGACCAGAATTCGACCAGGAAGAAGCGCAGCACCGGCCGCGTGAAGGCGACGATCAGCGGCACCCGCTCGGTCTCCACCTTGGCGTAGCCGGTCATCTCCGGCAGCAGCTTGCCGTCCGGCTGATCGATGGCCATGACCACGCGCACCACCTTGCCGTAATCGTTCTTCTCGGCGCTCGGGGCGATCTCGCGGATCACCCCGGGATAGCCCTCATCCGGAAACGCCCAGGCCTTGGCCCAGGCCTTGGCACCGATGCTGATGGTGCCGACCTCGGTTTCCGGCAGGCGAATCTCGGCCAGCAGCTGGGAGGTATCCTCGACCATCGCCAGCAGTTCGCCGCGCTCCAGGAAATCACCGACCGCGAAACGCAACTGGCTGGACAGCACACGGCCGGCGATCGGCGCCTTGATCTGCGCGTTCTCGACCGCCTTCTGGTGCAATTCTAGTTGCGCCTGCTCGCGGGAGATCTCGGCATCGATCGCTTCC
Source organism: Nevskia sp. (assembly GCA_030694365.1). Classification (GTDB taxonomy): domain Bacteria; phylum Pseudomonadota; class Gammaproteobacteria; order Nevskiales; family Nevskiaceae; genus Nevskia. The sequence goes on from JAUXYM010000121.1 coordinate 17,558, forward strand.
ATCTGCTCCGAGCGCGTCGGGCTCAATACCACCGCCAGATGCTTGCGGGCTTCGATCAGACGCTGCTGATCAAGCTCGCCGACCGAGCGAGCGCGCTGGTAGTCCTGATCGGACACCGCGCGCTTGGCGAAGGCTTTTTTCAGCCGTTCCGCTTCGGCGCCGCTGAACTCCAGGCGCTTCTCTGCGGTGATCACTTCCTGCCGCGCCTGATCCACTTCCTCGGTTTTCGCACCCTTCTTGGCGATCGAGCGATTGGCGCGCAGCCGGGCCAGCGAGGCTTCGCTGGAAGCGACAGCGGTGCGTTCTTCGTCGTCGGTGATCCGGGCGATGACCTGGCCGGCCTTGACCGTGTCGCCTTCCTTGACGAACACCTCGCGGATATCACCGGCGGTCAGCGCGCGGATATCGGCGCGAGCGTTCGGCAGCACCGTGAACTGGCCGCTCGGCTCATAGGTGTAGGGGAACAGCGCAACCACGACGAGGGCCGCAATGATCACCAGATCCAGCTTCTTCGGCGCTGCCAGATTCAGCTTGCCGGCACCGATCGAGCCGCGGGTGATCTTGGTCCGACGCGCGCTGGTGAATACCGACCAGGCCATCAGCAGCACGACGATGACGACGCCAACGCTGCCGAACGCGCCGGACAGCCAGCGGCCCGGGAACAGCACCACCCAGACCATCATCCAGAAGGTGAACGCCGCACAGGCGAAGTAGTACCAGCGCATCACCGATGGCGACAACTGCCTGGCCTCGTTCCACGGCCGCTCGTAGTTCATCACCGCGTACATCGCCTGCTCGCGCAGATCCGAGGCCTGGAACCACTGCACCAGCCAGTTGTAGCCATCGCGCTTGACCAGCGGATTGAGCTGCAGCAGGAAGAAGGCGCTGCTCAGCAGCGCCATCGCCACCAGCAGCGACGGCAGCACCGAATGGTTGTGACGGAACACCAGCCACAGGCCGACGAACAGCACGAACAACACCAGCTGCGCGACCAGCGGACTGCCGACGATGCGCAGGCGCTGCTCGCGCGGCGCGCTTTCCGCCGGGCCGCTGGTATCGGTGTGAAAGCGCGGGATCAGCGCGGTGCCAAGCACGATGCCGAACGCCGGCATCGAACGGGTCTGGCTGCGGATCGCTGCCGCGCGGGCGATCTCCGAAAGAAGGTTCAGCAGCAGCGCGCCGCCGACCACAGTCAGCAGCAGCGGCCAGGGCTCGATCAGGCGAGCGAGATCGACGCTCATTTCCAGACGCCGGTTCCACATCACCGCGATGGTGCCGGCGACCAGCGCGAGCAGCGCCAGCAGGCCGACCACGCCACCGAGCATCGGCAGGTTCAGCAGGCCGCCGATCGGCAGCAGCGGGCCAGCCGGCAAACGGACGCGCGGTGGCGCGACGACACCCCGGAACGCGCCCCAGAGGCCAGTCAGGGAGCCGGGCAGACCGGGGCCGGTCAAGGCACCGGGCACGGTCGACGGTGCCGCCGTTTCCGAGCCGACACCCGAGGGTTTCGGCCCACTCGACCAACCGGCGATCGCCGCTTCGCCATCGGTCAGCGCCGGCACCGGCAGCGGCTCGCGGCTGCCGGCGGCGAGCAGATCGCCGATCGCCAGTTCATTGCAGAAGCGCTCCAGCTGATCACCGCTGAGCTCGGCACCGAGCATTTCGGCTGCGACCTTGCGCACGGCGGCGGCATCGCGAGCGCCATCCATCAAACGGGCCAGTTCGAACTCTGCCGGCTCGAGCCGGATCGGCCGGCCGTGACGGGCGCCGGTCAGCGCGTAGTAAAGACCATCGGCGGACTTGGCAGCCGAACCGAAGATGAAGGTGCGAAACGGGTGACGAGGGCTTTCCATCAGGAACTCGGAGCAAGCGAAACGGAATACGGACGAACCGGGTTATTGCAGGATGCTGTTGACAGCCAGCAGATCGGCATGACTCAAGCTGCCGGCGGCGGCGCGCAGGCGCAGGGTGTTGGTGATCGCGTCATAGCGGGCGCTGGTGAAATCGCGCTCGGCCTTGTAGCGGCTGCGCAGCGACAGCAGTAGTTCGCCATTGGTGCGAGTGCCGACTTCATAGCCGACCCGCATCGCTTCTTCCGACGCCCGGGTCGATTCGATCGCCCGCTTCAGCGCCTGCACGCGGGCGATGCCGGCGCTGCAATTGAGAAAGGCGATCTGCACCTTGCGCGAAGCATCGTTGCGCTTCGCGGCGGCATCGGCCTCGGCACGCGTCAGCCCTGCCTGGGCGGCGCGGATCCCGGAGTTGACCGCGCCGCCGGTGTAGATCGGCACCCGCAACTGGATGCTGACGCGCTCGTCGGTCGCCCGATTGCCTTCGGCACCGATGCCGTTGGAGATGCCGCCCTGCGCGTAATCGTAGGTGTACGCCGCCAGCGCATTGAGCTTTGGCCAGCGCAAGCCGTAAGCCTTGTCGACGTTCTTCTTCGCCAGTTCCACAGCGAGCTGGCCGGCCTTGACCTGCAGATTCTGGGTCGTCGCGCGCTCGATCCAGACACCGATCTGATCGGGCTCCGGCGACCCCGGCAGATAGTTCGCCGCCAGCGTCTTGAGCACGCCGACATCGCCGCCGCCGGTCAGCAGCGACAACTGCGCGCGCGACACCGACACCGCGTTTCGCGCGGCGATCAAGCCGGCGTCGGCGAGATCGAACTGAGCCTGCGCCGTCTTCAGCTCGGCATCGGCGACCAGACCGTTGGCAGCCTTGTCGCGAGTCTGCGACAGCACCGCTTCGATCGCTTCTTTCTCGGCGGTGGCGAAGCGCACTTCGTCGTCGGCGGCGAGTGCTGCGAAATAGGCGTCGACGACACCGACGCGCAACTGGTCCTGGGCGTCGTAAGTGAGGATGCCGGCTCGGCTCACTTCAAGCGCAGCGGCATCCAGCGACAAGTAAAGACCACGGTCGAACAGCACCTGAGTCAGGCCGACCTGATAGCCGACGCTATTGAACGCATCCGTGCGATTGACGTCGGTGCCGTCGGGAAACTGCGGATTGGCACCAACGAAGAACCGGCCGCTGAGCGATTGGTTGACCACCGAGGCATCGCCGTTGATGCCGATCTGCGGCAACAATTTGGCCAGCGCCTGCGGCTTCGCTTCCAGGGCCTGCTGGTAACCGGCGACGGCGGACTGGTACTCCGGATTGCCGTCCAGCGCCTTGGTGTAGATCAGCATCAAGTCATCAGCTTGGGCTGAAGCCAATACCGCGCACAGCCACACCGATCCGCCCAATAGCGGATACCGCGTTCCGCTCAGTAGCGGACGCAACCAATTCTTCATGAGCTCCCTGTCCTCGACCCCGTTGAACGGGGCTTCATTGATCTCTGGATTATCACCCACAGAAGCTTTGGATTATCACCCACGGATGCGACCCGATGCGTGGTGAAGCTGCGATGTTTTTTCAACCGTCCCATCCAAAGCTGAGGCATATAAGCAGGAATCGCGCCGGATGGCGGTAAATTTCAAGAATCGATCAAAAACCTGGGTCCCTTCTTCGACTCAACAGACTGACCGCGGCCGCGCTGCCCGATAGTGAATTTCGGTCACCCGCCCCTGATCATCCAGCCTCAGCTCGATGCCTCGCTCCGGGTAGACGCGCCACCCCACCCTGCCCTCATCCAACTCCGATGCGCGCGCGTCGCGGCAGGCGGTCCGATCGGACGGAGGAGCGGATTGGCTTTCTCGTCGCGCGGTTCCGGACAAGGCTTCCGCCTGCTCGACATCCTGCAACAGCAAGGCAGGCCTCAGCTCGACAGTCACCGTACCGACCCGCTGCTGCGGGTCCAGCTCGGCGCGCAGGCTGCCTCGCGGGTCAATGCCCTGACCGTAGTCAAGCTGCGGCGCTGCTTCTGGCTTCGCGCCAGTCATCGCCCCGGTCATCGCATCAGTGGCCAGTCTGGCATCGCCCGATGGAGCGGGCATGACAGCCGGATGACCGATCTGCCGCTGCCATTCCGCCGCCGTCACCGTCCCGAGCTGCAGGCCACGATAGCGGGCGGGCTGCCAGGCATCGTCGTCGGCCTTCGCATGAGACTCAGCCTCAGCCAGCAATGGATCCGCCGTCTTCGCAGCGCTCTGTGCGCGAGCTGCCGGCTCGGGGGCTTCGATCGGTGCGGTCGGCGACTCGGCAAAGGCCTCATCGGGCATCGCCCGGAAGGACTTTGACTGCTGCATGGATTTCTCCATCGCTTCCGCCCGCTCGGGGATCGGTGCAGCGGCGGCGCGCGGCGGCGGCATCTCGGCCGCCGCAGGAGCCGGCGGCTGTGCTTCCAGCGCTGCAGTGATCGGCGCACTGGCAGGCGGCATGGCCGGCTCTCGCGGCACCTCGCGCAGCACCGCGATGCCGAGCACCATCGACGCTGCCAGGCTCAATGGCAGACGCCAGCGACGCAGCCGAGCGGGCTTCGCTTTCGGCACCGGCAGCGACGATTGCGCAGCCGCGAGCACCGCTGCATCGAGCGCTTCCGGTGCCTTGATCTCGGCTGCATCCTGGCGATAAAGCCGCGACAGCTCGCTGCGCCCGGCGAGGAAATCGTCCAGTTCGCGGTCATCGTCCGGCAGGGCTGGCGGCTTCGGTTCAGACATCGGCGAGCGCCTCCCGCAGTTTCGCCAGCGCATAGCGCAGCCGGCTCTTGATCGTTTCGCGGCCAACGCCGCTGGCTACGGCGATCTCGTCCAGGCTCATGCCGCTTTCCTCGTGCAGCATGAAGGCATCGCGCTGTTCGGCTGGCAACGCAGCCAGCGCATTGCGCAGACGCGCCCCACGTTCATCGGCCAGTTGCTGCTCGTCGGGCCGTTCCCGCAGCGGGGCCCACAGGGCTGTTGGAATGCTTGTGCCGCCGCCGTCTTCATCGCCTTCGTCCGGCAGCGGCTCATGGCCTTGCGGGGTGCTGCGCCAGGCGTCGATCAAGCGGTTGTGGGCAATGCGATAGAGCCAGGTGGCGAAGCGGGCGCGCGGCTGCCAGTCAGCCCGCGCCCGCAGCACGCCGATCCAGACTTCCTGAAACAGCTCACCAGCCAGTTCCGGCCGCGAACAGCCGCGCAGCAGATAGCGGTAGATGCCATCGCGATGGCGCCGATACAGCGGCTCGAACGCGCTGGCATCGCCGTCGCGGTAGCGCTGCATCAGCTGTTCATCGCTCGGCGCGGCGGCCAGCGGCTCGCGGACATTCAGTCAGTCGTCTCCCCGTTCGGACCATTGGCGGCGGTGGTCGATTTCAGGCTGGCAGCCAGCTTCACCAGTTCGACGAATTCTGCGCTGCGGCCACTGGCCTGATCGGCCTGCCCCGCGATCGCCGATCTTGCCAGCGCCGCAGCATCGCGCAACTCGTAACGATCGACATACTCGCCGCCGCGCAGTATCTGCCCGTAAGCGGCAACCGCTGCCGCGAGCTTGAACGATGCCGAGGTCTTCAGCGCCGTCACCGCGTCTTCCGGGCGGATCACCCGCTCGATCAGCCGGCTGCTGGCATTGATACCGTCATCCGGCTGCTTGTAGCGCAGGCGCAGGAAGGCAAGCTCGCCGGTCTTGCCGGTCTTGCCGGCCGTCGGCTTGCGCTGCTCGGTGCCATAGCGAAGGCCATCGATCTTCTCGCCGCCGCTGCCGACGCGGGCGATCTCGTACAGCGCCGTGACCCGATGACCGGCGCCGATGTCGCCGGCATCGATCGCATCGTTGTTGAAATCCTCGCGCTTGAGCAGGCGATTCTCGTAGCCGATCAGCCGGTACTCGGCGACCAGCGCCGGGTTGAACTCGATCTGGATCTTGACGTCGCGGGCGATCGTTTCCAGCGCCGATGCACGCTCGTCGACGAATACCCGGCGCGCTTCGGTCAGTGAATCGATGTACTGGTAGTGGCCGTTGCCGACATCGGCGATCTGCTCCATCAACTGGTCGTTGTAGTTGCCGGTGCCGAAGCCGAGCGTCGATAGCGCGACGCCCGATTTTCGCTGTTCCTCGACCATCTGCTTCAGCTGGCGGACATCGCTGATGCCGACATTGAAATCGCCATCGGTGGCCAGCAGCACGCGGTTGTTGCCCTCCGGCATGTAGGCCTGTTTTGCCATCTGGTAAGCGAGCTGGATGCCGCCGGCGCCATTGGTCGAACCGCCGGCTTCAAGACGATCGAGCGCGGCGACAATCTTCGCAGTCTGGTTGCCCGGCGTCGGTTCCAGCACCACTTCGGTACGGCCGGCGTAAACGACCAGGCTGATGCGATCGCGCGCGGTCAGCTCGTTGGCCAGCAGCTTCAGGCTGGACTTGACCAGCGGCAGCTTGTCCTTGTCCTGCATCGAGCCCGATACGTCGACCAGGAACACCAGGTTCGATGGTCGCGTCTCGCTGGCCTGTGGCTTCCAGCCCTGAATGCCGATCGCCAGCAGCTCGGTGTTCGAGTTCCAGGGGCTTGGGCCCAGTTCGGTGTGCAACGCGAACGGCGTCGAACGATCCTTCGGGCCGGCGTAGGCGTAGTCGAAATAATTGATCAGCTCCTCGACCCGCACCGCATCGGCCGACGGCAAGCGACCCTCGTTGAGCAGGCGGCGCACGTTGGAGTACGAACCGGTATCGACATCGACGCTGAAGGTCGACACCGGTGCCTCTACTGCCCGAAACACCGGGTTCGCGGTCAGCGCTGCGTATTGCTCGCGGTCCTCGGCTGGCTGCGGCTGGTACAGCGGCGCACCAGGCGCGACCAGGGTCCGCATCGGCGCGGCCATCGACTGGCTGAGCCGATGTTCCTCGACCTTCGCCGCCGCTCCGGCTACCTCGGCTGCGCGTGACGCCTTGGCTCGGACTACGAGTCGATCGGCTACAGCCTGCGGCACTGGCTGCGGCGCTGCTGCAGGCAAAGCCTCGGGGTGCCCCGGTTCAGCGGGCTGCGGCGTCGAACAGGCGGACAGCGCGATCGCCGCAGCCAACAGGCTGGCGGCGACAAAGATCGGCGAATGACGGTGCATGGCGAGAACCTCCGTGGGGACTTGATGACTCAAACGGAGTCGATGGTCCAACGGGGTTAAACCCTCGGAAAAATCTCGTCGCGCATCGGGCGCGCCAAAAAAAAGGCGGGAGCCAGTCGACCGACCTGGCTCCCGCCTTCAACCGCGCCGATCAGCCCTGCGCGGCTGCCAGGGTTGCGTTGAGCGTCTGGCTGGGCCGCATGGCGGCTTCCATCCGGGCCGGATCGGGCTGGTAGTAGCCGCCGATATCGATCGGCTTGCCCTGTACGGCGGCGAGCTCCGCGATGATCGTCTGCTCGTTTGCAGCCAGGGCCTCGGCGAGTGCCGCGAAGCGCTTCTGCAGCGCCGGATCTTCGGTCTGAAGGCTAAGCTCCTGCGCCCAGTACATCGCCAGGTAGAACTGGCTGCCACGGTTATCCAACTGGCCGGTTTTCGGCGACGGGTTTTTATTGTTATCGAGCAGCTTGCCGGTGGCGGCGTCGAGCGTCCTGGCGAGAATCTTCGCCTGCGGATTGCCGGTCTTGAGACCGAGATCCTCAAGGCTCACCGCCAGCGCCAAGAACTCGCCAAGCGAATCCCAACGCAGGTGATTTTCTTCGACCAGCTGCTGCACGTGCTTGGGCGCCGAGCCGCCAGCGCCGGTTTCGTACATGCCACCGCCGGCCATCAGCGGCACGATCGACAGCATCTTGGCGCTGGTGCCTAGCTCCATGATCGGGAACAGATCGGTCAGGTAATCACGCAGGATGTTGCCGGTGACCGAGATCGTGTCCTGGCCGCGGATCACCCGTTCCAGCGTGTACCGCATGGCCCGCACCTGGGACATGATCTCCAGCTTCAGTCCCTTGATGTCGTGCTCCTGCACGTACTTCACCACCTTCTGAATCAGCTCGTGCTCGTGCGGGCGATAGGGATCGAGCCAGAAGACCGCCGGGGTGCCGGAATTGCGCGCACGCGAGACAGCCAGCTTGACCCAATCGCGGATCGCGGCGTCCTTGACCTGGCACATGCGCCAGATGTCCCCGGTCTCCACGTTCTGCGATAGCAGCACTTCGCCGGTTTCGAGGTCAGTGATGTTGGCGACACCGTCTTCCGGAATCTCGAAGGTCTTGTCGTGCGAGCCGTATTCCTCGGCCTGCTGCGCCATCAGGCCGACGTTCGGCACGGTGCCCATGGTCCTGGGATCGAAAGCGCCGTGCGTTTTGCAGAAATTGATCATCTCCTGGTAGATGCGCGCGAAGGTCGATTCCGGCATCACGGCCTTGACGTCCTTGAGACGTCCGTCGGCACCGTACATCTTGCCGCCGTTGCGGATCATCGCCGGCATCGACGCGTCGACGATGATGTCGTTCGGCGAGTGGAAGTTGGTGATGCCCTTGGCCGAATCGACCATCGCCAGTTCCGGGCGGTACTCGTGGCAGGCATGCAGGTCGCGCTTGATCTCGTCCTGATCGGTTTGCGGCAGCGTCTTGATCTTGTCGTACAGGTTGGCCATGCCGTTGTTGACGTTGACGCCCAGTTCGTCGAACCGCTTGCCGTGCTTCTCGAAGGCATCCTTGTAGAAGATCTTCACGCAGTGGCCGAAGACAATCGGGTGCGAGACCTTCATCATCGTCGCCTTGACGTGCAGCGAGAACATCACGCCGGTCTTGTGCGCGTCTTCGATCTCATTCTCGTAGAACTCGCACAGCGCCTTCTTGCTCATGAACATGCTGTCGATCACTTCGGCAGCCTGCAGCGCGACCTTGGGCTTGAGCACCAGCGCCTTGCCAGAGGCGGTGATCAGTTCCATCTTCACGTTGCGCGCCTTGTCCAGGGTCAGCGACTTTTCGCCGTGGTAGAAGTCGCCGCTGAGCATGTGCGAAACATGGCTGCGCGAGGCCTGGCTCCAGGGCGCCATGCTGTGCGGATGCTTGCGAGCGTAATCCTTGACCGCTTTCGGCGCGCGGCGGTCGGAGTTGCCTTCGCGCAGCACCGGATTGACGGCGCTGCCCAGGCACTTGTTGTAGCGCAGGCGGATCGCCTTGTCCTCGTCGCTCTGCGGCTTCTCGGGGAAGTCGGGCAGCGCGTAGCCCTTGCCCTGCAGTTCCCGGATCGCGGCGACCAGCTGGTTCTGCGAGGCGCTGATATTGGGCAGCTTGATGATGTTGGCGTCCGGCTCCAGCGTCTTCTTGCCGAGCTCGGCCAGGGTGTTGGGTACCTTCTGCTCGTCGGTCAGGAAATCCGGAAACTCGCCGAGAATGCGCGCCGCGACCGAGATGTCGGTCGTGGCGACCGCGATGCCCGCTGCCTCGGTGAAGGTACGAATGATCGGCAGGAAGGCGCAGGTGGCCAGCAGGGGAGCTTCATCGGTCAGGGTGTAGATGATCGTCGGCTGCGGAGTGCTCATGGTCTGATCTTTGGATAGCGGTGACCCCAGCTCGCGAAGTGAAGACCAGGCTCGGCTGGATCTGGCCAGCGAAGCGCGTTCACTGCTGCTGGAGCCTTTGGTGTGTCTTCGCAAGACTCTCGCGGACTTTCGGCGGCGGCGGTCGGCGCTATCGACGACGCGGCGCGGTGGTGAAAGTCCGACTGTATGGTACGCGGCCTCGGGAGCGAATCAATCCCGGTGGCGATCAGCCGCGCCGGTCTGAACCTCAGTGGGGACTTGATGACTCGAACGGCGTCAACGGTCCGCTGGAGGCAAGCTGACGCGAAAACCTTTCGCTCATGAAAAAGCCCGCACAAGGCGGGCTGGTTTTCTGCTTGGCTCCCTGAGTAGGACTCGAACCTACGACCCAGTGATTAACAGTCACTTGCTCTACCGACTGAGCTATCAGGGAATTCGGCAGGCGCGCATTCTAACGGAAGTTGCGTTTAAAGCAACATCGGCACGCCTCGGATTTTGCGGTCCCGATGCCCAGCCATTCATGCTGTCTCTATGCTCAGGGAGAATGTCCATGTCGAAAGCCACGCCAGCCCAATCGGCGAAGAAAAAAGCCGCTGCCAAGCCCAAGCTCGTCACCGGAACTGCTCGAACTGCGGTTGCCAAAAAGACCGCCAAGGCTGTCAAAGCCACCAGGGTCGTCACTCCGAAACCGCTCGGCATCTTCGAGAAAGCCGTGGCGGCGGCCAAGACGATCACGGCGCCGGTGAAGTCGAAGTTGAAGCGTCTGACCTCGGGCAAGATCAAGCCGAAGAATTCGCCGGCCACCAAGACCGGTACTGGTGATCCCGACAAGGACCCGAAGTCCTGAAATAGCTTGACGCGTTGCCGGCAGGCCGTGTCAGTTCCGCGCTGTGGTGGTCGCGGCATCGTGCAGACGAGCCCGCTCGATCATCGCGGCGAAGGCCGGCTCGCCGCGTAACGATCGCCACGCCGGGGCCAGCGCCACCATCCGCCAGGAGATGTCCGAAGGCTCGTCGATCATCCGGCCCAGCGCGGCGATCGCGGCCTCCTTGTCGCCGAGCAGCAGATCGGTGAAGGCAATGCCGGCGAGAATGTCGGCACGGGTCACCGGGTTCCTGCAGCAATCGTCGCGCTGCACGGTTTCGATCAGCGCACGCGCTTCTGCCGCCCGGCCAGTGGCGGCATAGGCGGTCGCCAGCGTGGTGCGCTGGTCCCATTGCGCCGGGCCCGGCTTCTTCAGCTCAGCTTCGAGCAGCGTCGCCGCCTGGCGAAAGGTTTCGATGGTCAGCGCTTGCTCGCCTTTGATCCAGAGAAACTCCGCCATCAGGCTCAAGGTCGGCTACGCCGCTTCGCCGTGGTTGCTGACACTCCACTCCGGCGACTGCCGTAGCAGGCGGATAGCCTCGTCGAGATCGCCCCGGTAGTAGACGAAGCCGATGCGCGTCTCGGTATCGTCGATCGCCTCGGCCAGTTCGTTGACCCGCTCGAAATTGCCGGTAGCAGCCAGTTCCAGCAGCGCCCGATAGACCGGGATCGAGGTGCTGACCGAATCGAGCCTGGCCGCCTGTTCCAGCACCCGCTGGGCAGCCTTGTAGTCGCGCATCAACTGCAGGCGGGTCATCAGCTGGAGATAGCCGCCGACGGCGTTCGGATCGAGTGCCACTGCCCGCCGCTGCAGCAGCATGGCGTCGGTCAGCCGATCGTCTTCCTGGTAGACCTCGGCGAGCGCCCTCAGCGCTTCGGCATCGTTCGGCAACTGGCGCAGCGCGGTTTCGTATTCGGCCCGGGCGACCTCGATATCGCGCCGCCCATGCAGGTAGAAGTAGCCCCAGCCGCGATGCAGTTCGGGCAGGTCGGGCCGCAGCTCGGCGGCACGGATCAGCGAGCGCTTGGCCAGATCCAGCCGGGCCTCGCTGCGATCGCTGTTGTTGTATTGAGGCGGCCCTCAAAATGTTGAACAGGCAAGCCGACGGTGGCAGGAAGTGACTCAGGGTTATAGACCGCGCCGGCCGCCTCAATAACAAAAACACATTGATTTTATTATTGATTCGGCCACGTGCCGGCCTCGCTGGGAAGATCGGACGGCAAATTCAGACGTATCACCTTGTTCAACTATTTCGTGGCCGAATCAATAGAGCATTTTTCCTTCAAATCCTTACAAACACTCGTCATTCCCGCGCAGGCGGGAATCCAGTTCTGATGCGGTGCGCTACGGCGAAAACTGGATGCCCGCCTGCGCGGGCATGACGGAATTCTGTTCATTTAATTTAAAAACGCTCTAATAGCGCTGCACATGCAGCCAGGCCTGCAGCAGATGGGCAAGCGCGAAATCGGGATCGAGCGCCCTTGCGACATGTTTCTGCACCTCTGCAATGCGGTCGAAATCGCCGTTGTTGAGTTGCCGGCTCGTTGATACTCGGCATAAGCCTCCAGGCTGGTCGAAGGCGCCGTGTCGATCAGCTTGCGCTGCGGCTCGGTGAACTGGACCTTCACCGCGCGCGCCACTTCGCGCGAAATCGCGCTCTGTACCTCGAACAGATCGTCGACTTTCCGATCGTAGGATTGCGCCCAGAGGTGTTGATCGGTCGCCACGTCGATCAGCTGCACCTGCACCAGCAGCCGGACGCCATTGCGCTGCAGACTGCCTTCGACGATGGCATCCACCGACAGTTCGGCGGCGATGTCCTTGAGCTTGCGCAGCTTGGCGGCCTGGTACTGCATCACCGAGGTGCGCGAGGTGACCTTGAGATCGCCGATCCGCGCGAGGTTGGTCAGGATGCTGTCCTGCAGGCCGGCGCCAGCATGTCGTCGTCGCGGCCCGAGGAAAAACTGGCGAACGGCAGCACGGCGATCCGGCGATGTTCCAGAGCCACCGGCCCGGATGCCGGAAGAGTCCGGCCGCGAATGGCGAAGCCGCCGAGCCCGAGCGCCACGGTCAGCAGCAGCAGGATCGAGCCGGCCCGCAGGCGCTGCGCTCGCCGTGCCGGAATGGCCGGGCTCGCTCCCGGCACGTCGACCGGAATCGCGGCGATCGCCTGGGCATCGAAAACCAGCACTTCGACCGGATAGCGGATGTTCTTCAGCTCGCACAGGCCCAGCGAGCGAGCGCCCACGTCCAGCCGATGGCGGATCTGCGCGTGGACCTGATCGGAGATCGTCAGGCCGCCTTCGGGCACCATCGGCAGCAGGCGCGCGGCGATGTTGACGCCGTCGCCGAACACTTCGCGACCGCGATGCTCGATGTCGCCAAGGTGGATGCTGGCGCGCAGCCGTACCGGCGGATCGCCGCTGGCTGGCAGTGGCTCGGCACGCGGCGCCTGCTGGATCGCCACCACGCAGCGCAGGGCGGCGAAAGCGCTGGCAAATTCGAGCAGGAAGCTGTCGCCGGCGGTCTCGATTTCGCGACCCGCCGGAGGCCGAGACCAGCCGGCGGACGATGCGCCGCTGCTGGTCCAGGCGTCACGATTGACCAGTGCGCTGAAATCGACGATGTCGGTGAACAGGATCGCCGTCAGCCGGCGATGCTTCGCGTCCGCATCGCGCACCATGTCCAGACTCTCCGCTGATGAACTGACTCGATCACGCCGGAATCGATGGTGACCGTCGGGTCATGCTAGCGGGATGCGTGCCGTGACCGCAGCGCTGGCTGCCGACAAAAAAGCCAGCGTGTGCACGAACGCACGCTGGCCTTTGAATTGCCGGGGCGATTTAGCCGCGCGCGTACTCGTCGATGCGCTTCAGGCTTTCGACCAGCACCTTGTCGCTGGTCGCGAACGACAGACGCATGTGGCCCGGCGTGCCGAATGCCGAGCCCGGCACCAGCGCCACAAGCTTCTCCTTCAGCAGCGCGTCGGACAGCTGCAGATCGTCTTCGAAGCCCTTGGCCTTCATCAGGCCGGAGACGTCCGGGAATGCGTAGAAGGTGCCGTCGCCGGGCAGGCAGGTGATGCCCGGAATCTTGTTCAGGCCGTCGACCAGCAAGTCATGGCGGCGCTTGAAGGCGACGGTCATCTCGGTCACGCAGGCCTGGTCGCCGTTGAGCGCGGTTTCGGCGGCCACCTGGGCGATCGAGGTCGGGTTCGAGGTGCTCTGGCTCTGGATGTCGGCCATCGCCGTGATCAGCCATTTCGGGCCGCAGGACCAGCCCAGACGCCAGCCGGTCATCGCGTAGGTCTTCGACACCGCGTGGATCAGGATGGTGCGCTCGTAGAGCTCCGGGCAGGCGTTGACGATATTCGCGAACGGCTCCGGTGCCCAGAGGATCTTTTCGTACATGTCATCGCTGGCGATGATGATGCGCGGGTACTTGAGCAGCACCTCGCCGAGCGCCGCCAGCTCGGCCTTAGTGTAGGCCATGCCCGAGGGGTTCGACGGCGAGTTCAGGAAGATCATCCGCGTCTTCGCGGTGATCGCCGCGGCCAGCTGCGGAGCAGTGATCTTGTAGCGCGTCGAGGCATCGGTCGGCAGGATCACCGGCTTGCCGTCGGCGAGCAGCACCATGTCCGGATAGCTGACCCAGAACGGCGCCGGGATGATCACTTCGTCGCCCTCGTTGAGCAGCGCCTGGCAGAGGTTGTAGCAAGCCTGCTTGCCGCCGACCGAGGCGAGCACCTGGTTCGGGGCGTAGTCCAGACCGTTGTCGCGCTGATGCTTGGCGATGATCGCCCGCTTCAGGCTCGGCGTGCCGCCCACCGGCGTGTACTTGGTGAAACCATCGGCAATCGCCTTGGTGGCGGCGGCCTTGACGTGCTCCGGGGTATCGAAATCCGGTTCACCGGCGCCAAGGCTCAGCACATCGAGACCCTGCGCTTTCAGTTCACCGGCCTTGGCGGTGACGGCGAGAGTCGGAGAGGGCTTGATACGGCCCACGCGGGCGGCGAGCGTCTGGTCCACGATATGTCCTGTTATGTCCTGTTGCGAAAGCAGCGATGAAGGCGGCAAAAAAGCGGGCGAAGGATACTGGAACTTGACGGCCACGCCCAAGGCGGGCGAACCACTTTCAGGCGACCCATGCTGCAGTCGGTGTGAGACCAACCCCGCTCAGGCCACGCCTTTAGCGGCTTCCATCACCGTCAACGCCACCATGTTGACGATGCGCCGCACGGTCGCCGATGGGGTCAGGATGTGAACTGGCGCGGCACAACCCAGCAGCACCGGGCCGATCGCGACATTGTTGCCGGCGGCGGTCTTCAGCAGGTTGTAGGCGATGTTGGCGGCGTCGAGATTCGGGCAGACCAGCAGATTGGCCTGGCCGGTCAGGGTCGATTCCGGCAGCACCGAACGGCGCAGCGCTTCGTCCAATGCGCAGTCGGCGTGCATCTCGCCATCAACGATCAGCTCCGGTGCCAGTTCGCGGAGCAGGCGCAAGGTCTCGCGCATCTTCAGTGCGCTCGGCGAATCGCTGGAACCGAAGTTGGAATGCGACAGCAGCGCCGCCTTCGGTTCGATGCCGAAGCGGCGGATCGCTTCAGCGGCCATCACGGTGATTTCGGCGAGCTGGGCGGCGGTCGGGTCGACGTTGACGTGGGTGTCGACGATGAACAGCTGCCGCGTGGGCAGCACCACGCCGTTCATCAAGGCGTAGCAGTTGGCACCCTCCTTCAAGCCGATCACCCGGTCGATGTACTGCAGATGGCGCCAGGTGGTGGAGAAGGTGCCGCAGATCATGCCGTCGCCCTCGCCTTTCTTCAGCAGCATCGAGGCGATCAGACTGGTGCGGCGGCGCATCTCGATGCGCGCGTACTGCGCGGTCACGCCACGGCGCGCCATGATCGTCTGGTACTCGCTCCAGTAGTCGTGATAGCGCTCGTCGTATTCCGGATTGACGACCTCGAAATGCTCGCCAGCCTTGATCCGCAGGCCGTGCTTGGCGATTGCCTGCTCGATGACCTTCGGCCGGCCGACCAGGATCGGCCGCGCCAGCTTTTCGTCGACGACGATCTGCACCGCGCGGAGGATGCGTTCGTCCTCGCCCTCGGCAAAGATGATCCGGCTCTTGTCGGCCGGCACCCGGCGAGCCGCCGCGAACACCGGCTTCATCAGGGTGCCGCTGTGGTAGACGAACTGCTGCAACTGCTGCCGATACAGATCGAAATCGGCGATCGGCCGGGTCGCCACGCCGGAATCCATCGCGGCTTTCGCCACGGCTGGCGCGATCTGCACGATCAGGCGCGGATCGAAGGGTTTGGGGATCAGGTATTCGGGACCGAAAGACAGGTTCTGCTCGCCATAAGCCATGGCCACGATAACGGACAGCTCGGCCTGGGCCAGCTCGGCGATCGCGTGCAACGCGGCCAGTTCCATTTCCGTGGTGATGGTGGTGGCGCCGACGTCGAGCGCGCCGCGGAAAATGAACGGGAAGCACAACACGTTGTTGACCTGGTTCGGGTAATCCGAGCGGCCGGTGGCGATCACCGCGTCCGGCCTGGCCGCTTTGGCGAGCGCCGGGTGGATTTCGGGCTCGGGGTTGGCGAGCGCGAGGATCAGCGGCTTGTCGGCCATTTTCTTGACCATCTCGGGCTTCAACACGCCGCCCGCCGACAATCCGAGGAACACATCGGCGCCCTCGATCACTTCCGCCAGCGTGCGCGCCTGGGTCTCGATCGCGTACTGCGCCTTGTCCGGGTCCATCTCCTCCTTGCGGCCCTTGTAGACCACGCCCTTGATGTCGGTGACGACGATGTTCTTTTTGGACAGGCCCATTTTGACCAGCAGATCGAGGCAGGCCAGCGCCGCCGCCCCCGCGCCCGAGACCACCAGCTTCACTTTGCCGATCTCCTTGCCGACGACCTTGAGCCCGCTGACGAAGGCGGCGCCGACGGTGATCGCGGTGCCGTGCTGGTCGTCGTGGAACACCGGGATCTTGCAGCGCGCCCTCAACTTGCGCTCGACTATGAAGCACTCGGGCGCCTTGATGTCCTCGAGATTGATGCCGCCGAACGTGGGTTCGAGGCTGGCGATGATGTCGACGAGCTTGTCCGGATCGCGTTCGTCGATTTCGATATCGAAGACGTCGATGCCGGCGAACTTCTAGAACAGCACCGCCGTGCCTTCCATCACCGGTTTGGCGGCCAGCGGGCCGATTGCACCCAGACCCAGCACCGCGGTGCCGTTGGTGATCACCGCCACCAGGTTGCCGCGCGCGGTCAGATTGCGCGCTTCGGCAGGATCGGCGACGATCGCCTCGCACACGGCGGCGACGCCGGGTGTATAGGCCAGCCCGAGGTCGCGCTGGTTGATCAGGCCTTTGGTGGGCGCAATCGAAATTTTTCCGGGGGTCGGCGTGCGGTGATATTCAAGTGCCGCCTTGCGCAATTGCTCGTCCAT
>JAUXYM010000002.1 GCA_030694365.1 Nevskia sp.
CTTGTTCAACGAAGCGCCGATCGTGCTGCTGATCGAGCGCCCGGATGGCAGCCTCGATATCAATCCCGAGGCGCGCAATGGCTAGCCCCAGCCCCAGCTCCATTGGCAGCCTGTCGCTGGCCTATCTGGAAGCGCATCCCCGCGATGCCGCGCGGGTGCTCGAGCGGCTGACGCCGACCGCCGCCGCCGATCTGCTGGCCAGCGTGCCGCTGCGGCTGGCGGCGCCGGTGATTCGACAGATGCTGCCGCTGTTCGCGGCGCGAGCGCTGGATCGTCTCGGCGATGATCGGGCGGCCGGCCTGTTGCGTGCAGTCGGGCCGCAGGCCGGTGTCGCGGTGCTCCGGCAGATGCCGAGGACTCGCGCCGATGTGCTGATCAGCCAGTTGCCGGCGGCGCTTGCGGTCGCCTTCCGGCTGCTGCTCGGTTATCCCGAAAACACTGTCGGTGCCTGGGCCGATCCGCATGCGCTGGCCTTGACCGAAGACATCCGCAGCGCGCAGGCGATCGATCATCTGCGCAGCTCCGGCAACGAGCAGGACGCGCTGTACATTGTCGATGGCGAGCAGCGCCTGATCGGCGTGGTGCCGATGGTCGATCTGCTGCGCGCCGCAGCCGATACACCGCTGCGCCGTTTGATGCAGCCGCCGCCGATCACGGTGCCAGCGCAATCGCTGATCAGCGCCCTGCACGACCATCCGGGCTGGGCCAGCGCCCGCGCGTTGCCGGTGGTCGAACGCGGCGAGCGTTTCGCCGGCGTACTCTGGCAGACCGCGCTGGCCAGCGCGCGCGGCCCGGAACGCGAGGATGAGCAGTCCGCGACACCAGGCGATGCGCTGTCACTGCTGGCCGGCGGTTACTGGAATGCCGTGGCCGGCTTGATCGAAGTGCTGGTGTCCTGGCTGCCGACCAATGACCGGCCGGCCGCATCCGCTGAGCGCCGCCGATGAGTGCCGACACCGCAACGGCAGCGCTGACCCTGCGCTATCTGCTCGACTATCCGCGCGAAGCGGCACGCCGGCTGGAGCGTCTGCCGCCGCAGGACATCGCCACCGTGCTCGGCGCGCAGCCGATCCACGCGCTGATCCCGGTCTGGCGCGGCCTGACCGGCGATATCGAACGCACGGTACTGGCGGCGCTGCCGGCCAAGCTCGCACGACACATCCTCAGCGAACTGGAGCCCACCGAAGCCGTGGCCCTGCTGAGCCGCTTCGATGTCGGTGAGCGCGACAGCTACCTGGCGCTGCTGAACCCGGAAATTGCCGACGAATTGCGAGCCAGTATGGCCCGCCTGCCGGACTCTGCCGGTGCGCTGATGGACCCGCGCTTCCTCGCCTTCGAAGCCGCGCTGCCGGTCGCCGAAACGCTGGCCCGGCTGCGCCGGACCGGACGCCGCAGCGTGCGTGAGATCTATCTGGTCAACGAAGACGGACAGCTCGAAGGCCGTGTCGAAATCCAGGATCTCGCGCTCGCCGATCTCGACCAGCGGCTGGCCGATCTGCGCCTGCCGATCATCGCCGCGGTGGACGACAGCGTGCCGCGCGAGGAAGTCGTCGAACTGCTGGAGCAGCACGACAACCTCACCGAACTGCCGGTGATCGATTTCAGCGGCCGGCTGATCGGCGTCATCCATCAGGCCGAGCTGGTCAGCGCGATCCAGGAAGAAACCAGCCTCGACATCCAGACCATGGTCGGTGCCAGCAAGGACGAGCGCGCCCTGTCGTCGCCGCTGTTCGCCGTCGCCAAGCGTCTGCCGTGGTTGCAGATCAACCTGCTGACCGCGTTCCTGGCGGCGTCGGTGGTCGGCCTGTTCGAAGACCTCATCGCCAGGTTCACCGCGCTGGCGGTGCTGCTGCCGGTGGTTGCCGGCCAGAGCGGCAACGCCGGTGCGCAGGCACTGGCGGTGACCATGCGCGGCCTGATGCTGCGTGAAATCAGCATCCGCCACTGGCCGCGGGTAGTCATCAAGGAAGTCAGCGTCGGCCTGATGAATGGCCTCGGCATCGCCGCCACCACGGCGATCGGCGTCTATATCTGGAGCCGTTCGTTGGGGCTGGTGCTGGTGATCGTCACGGCGATGGTGATCTCGATGATCGCCGCGGGTTTTGCCGGCGCGCTGGTGCCGATCACCCTGCGCCGCTTCGGTCAGGACCCGGCGCAGTCCTCGTCGATCATCCTGACCACGGTCACCGACGTGGTCGGCTTCTTTTCGTTTCTCGGCATCGCAACACTTTTCTCGAGCCTGCTTTGACTCGCGCTTGAAAGAGGTTCAGGGCCAGTTCAGGCCCAGCCTCTAAGCTCCACACATCGGAACCGAACGACCTGCCTCAATGCACACTCAGCCGCAGACGCTCGACGCTCCGACCCTACCGAGGAAATATTCGATGAAGCTCAAAACAATGCTGGCCGCTGCCTTGCTGCTCACTGCCGCCGTGCCGGCGATCGCTGCCGATGTCGGCGTATCGATCAATATCGGCCAGCCCGGCTTCTACGGACGCATCGACATCGGCGACTACCCGCAGCCGCGCGTCATCTATGCGCAGCCGGTGATCATCGAACGCCGCCAGGTCGTCGAACAGCCGGTCTACGTCCGCGTGCCGCCCAATTATCGCAAGGACTGGAAGCGCTACTGCGGTCGCTATGACGCCTGCAGTCGGCCGGTCTACTTCGTCGACAACGGCTGGTACAACGAGGTTTACGTGCCCAAGTACCGCGAGCGCCACGGCAGTCAAGGCCACGGCAATGACAATCGCGGCCACGACCATGATGATCACGGCCATGACCGGGGTCGCGGCAAAGGCCACGGCAAGGACAAGCACGATCACTAGGTCTTGATGCGGCTACCTGCGGCTTGAAGCTACCCGGAACCGAGCGCCGGAACACGAGCAGACCCTAAAATTGCCGAGCGCGACGGTAGGCGTCGCGCATGACTGAATAGGGACGTCTGGATGTCGAATCTGAAACTGCTCGCCGTTGCGGCTGCAGCACTTGTGCTATCGGCCTGCAACAAGAAAGTAGCGCCGACGGAGCTGCAACTGACAACAGCGCCGCTGGAAATCACGGCGGGCCCGGCATGCACCGCCGTGGCCAGCAGTGATGCCGGCATCGAAAGCTGCGCCAAGGCAGTGCTCGCCTAGGCACCGGGCCAACTGCTGCAGGCGACGCTGAAGAGCGAGACCAATGGCCGGGTCTGGGAATTCGAGATCCAGCAGGCCGACGGCAAGCTGTTCGACATCGAATGCTCGGAAAGCACCGGCACCATCGTCGAAACCGAAGTGCGCGTGACCACGGCCGCCGATCCGGCGTTCGCCGCGCTCGCCAGGATCGATGAAGCTGCCGCCAAGGTGAAGGCGCTGGAAGCGAAGCCAGGCAGCGTCGAGAGAGTCGAGTTCGAACTGGAAGCGGATGGCAAGGCGTCCTGCGAATTCGACATCAAGACGGCTGACGGCGACTACCGCGTCGAAATCGATGCGACAGCGGCGAAGAAATCGAATCATCGAAGGAACTGCTGGAAATCGGCGGCGTCTGATCGCCCATTGCTGCACCTCGAAAGCCGCCGGATCACTCCGGCGGCTTTTTCGTTTCTGGTGATTAGGGCCATTTTTGCTTCTCATCGCGCTTTGGCAGTCGCATGATTCGGGGGACTGCAGGGGCCGCCCCAACCAGAGCCCAACAGACCACCACCAGAACGTCGAGGAGAAACCCATGAGCGAGATTTCATCGCCGTTGCCACCGGTGGACGCCGTCGTCATCGGCGCTGGCTTTGCCGGCCTCTATCAGCTGTACCGCCTGCGCGAACAGGGCCTGAAGGTCCGCGTGTTCGATACCGCCAGCGGCGTCGGCGGCACCTGGTACTGGAACTGTTATCCCGGCGCGCGTACCGACTCGCCATCGCACGTCTACCAATACTGGTTCTCCGACGAACTGCTCGCCAAATGGGACTGGAAGGAGCGCTTCCCGGCCCAGGCCGAGACCGAGCGTTACCTGAACCACGTGGCCGACAAATTCGATCTGCGCCGCGACATCACGCTGAGCACGCGGGTGACGAGCGCGGTCTGGAAGCCAGCCGATGCCCGCTGGACGGTGAGCACCGAAGCCAGCGACGGCAAGCACGAAACGGTCAGCACCCAGTTCCTGATCACCTGTACCGGTCCGGTATCGGCGCCGGTAGTGCCGCCGTTCCCGGGGCATGAATCGTTCAAGGGGCAGATCGTCCATACCGCGCGCTGGCCGAAGGGCGGCATCGACCTGCGCGGCAAGCGGGTCGGCGTCATCGGCACCGGCGCCACCGGCATCCAGGTGATCCAGACCATCGCCCCCGAGGTCGCCGAACTGACGGTGTTCCAGCGCACGCCGAACTACGCGATCCCGATGCGCAACCCGAAGTACGGCGATGCCGACCGTGCCGCCATGCGCGCCGGCTATCCGGAAACCCGCAAGCGGGTCTGGGACACTTTCGTCGGCTTCGATGTCGACGCCGATCCGCGCGCCTATGCCGATGTCACGCCCGAAGAACGCCGAGCGACTCTGGAACGGCTATGGGCCGATGGCTCGCTGAACTTCTGGCTGTCGGGTTTCCGGGAATCGTTCTTCGACCAGGCCATCAACGACGAGCTGTCCGACTTCGTGCGCGACAAGATCCGCGTCCGCATCCACGATCCGAAAATCGCCGCCAAGCTGCTGCCCAGCGATCACGGTTTCGGCACCAAGCGGGTGCCGCTGGAGAACGGCTATTTCGAGGTCTACAACCGCTCCAATGTCAGGCTCATCGACCTGCACGAGGAGCCGATCACCACCATCACCCGAACCGGCGTCAGGACCAGCGCCGGCGACTATCCGCTCGACGTGCTGATCCTCGCCACCGGCTTCGACGCCAGCACCGGCACCCTGACTCGCATCGACATCCGTGGCCGCGATGGCTTGTCGCTGAAGGAGCACTGGGGCTGCGACATCCGCACCGCGATGGGCCTGCAGGTGCACGGCTTCCCGAACCTGTTCACGACCTCGGCCCCGTTCGCCCCGGCTGCCGCGTTC
This sequence comes from Nevskia sp., assembly GCA_030694365.1. Lineage (GTDB taxonomy): Bacteria > Pseudomonadota > Gammaproteobacteria > Nevskiales > Nevskiaceae > Nevskia. The sequence goes on from JAUXYM010000002.1 coordinate 5,032, forward strand.
TGCAACGCGCCGACCTGCCTGCAGCAGCAGGTGGACTGGATCAGCGACTGCATCCGCTACGTGCGCGCTCAGCCGGGTGCGAAGACGGTGGAAGCGACGCGCGAGTTCGAAGCCAAGTGGATCGCCCACCACGACGAGATTGCCAACCTGACGCTGATCAGCAAGACCAAGTCCTGGTACACCGGCGCCAACGTCGAAGGCAAGCAGCACCGGGTGCTTGGCTACCTCGGTGTCGGCAACTACCGCGCGGCCTGCGAGGACGTGAAGGCGAAGGCTTACGAAGGCTTCGAGATCGCCTGATCAATTGTTCCCTCCCCCGCCTGCGGGGGAGGGCCAGGGAGGGGGCGTTTCAAGCCTGAGCGCGCTTCTTGACCATGCCGCGCTGCGGGTCATAGCCGTAGGCCGCCCAGACGAAGAACACCAACGCCGAGCCGCCAGTCACGGCGAGCGCGGTGAGGTTCAGCTGGCCGTACATCGCGAAGCGGGTCAGCTCCACCGAATGGGTGAACGGGTTGACGCTCGACACCCAGTACAGCCACTCGGCTCCGGACTCCTTCAGCTTCCAGAGCGGATACAGCGCCGAGGACATGAAGAACATCGGGAAGATCACGAAATTCATCGTGCTCGCGAAGTTCTCGATCTGCTTGATGTAAACGCTGAGCAGCAGGCCCAACGCGCCAAGCATCAAGCCACCGAGCAGCAGCGCCGGGAACGCGTACAGCCAGCCGCTCCAAGGCAGATCGACGCCGAACAAGGCGCAGACGATCAGGAAGGCATAGCACTGCACCAGTGACAACAGCGTGCCGGCCACCAGCTTGCAGCCGAGCAGATAAGCGCGCGCCAGCGGCGCGGTCAGCAGCAGCCGCATCATGCCCATCTCGCGGTCATAGACCATCGCCAGACTGGACTGGATGCCGTTGAACAGGCAGATCATTCCGAGCAAGCCGGGTGCGACGTAGACCTGATATTCGATGAAGCTCGAATACGGTTCGATCACCGCCACACCAAAGACATTGCGGAAGCCGGCCGCGAACACCACCAGCCAGAGCAGCGGCCGGACCAGCGCCGACAGCAGCCGCGAACGCTGCTGCATGAACTTGCGCAACTCGCGAAAGCTGATCGCGCCCAGCGCTTCCAGCGCGTGTCCTGCTCTCATTTGTTTGCTCCGAATGCCTGCGCTTTCGGGCAAGCCGTTTCCCTGGCATCAAAGCCCAGGGTGTCGAGGTTGTTGACCGGATCGAGGAAGCCCTCGATCGGCGCGATCGCGATCGCCCAGTTGCCGGTGTTCAGCAGCATCGGCTGGCGTAGCTGGCCATCCCAGGGGCGATAGCCCATGCGGAAGCCCTTGAAACCGTCGAGCACGATGTCGGGACCGCGTAGATAGGCGTAGCTCTTGGTGTAGTCCGGTGTGCCGGCACGGACCACGGCTTCGACCACGCTCTTGACCGCCATCCACGCCGCCCAGTCGTAGGACGTGACCTGGCGACCTGCGGTCTTGATCAGGCGATTGTTCAACTGCCGTGCGCCATCGCGTTCCCAGGACCAGTGCCAGGCATCGGCGACCAGGCCGGAGGCACCGACAACGACTCTCGGCTTCGCCGTCTGATACGGCACGTTGCGGGCGAACTCGCCATCGGCATCGGCGATGAACACTGCGTCGTAGTCCTTCGAGCCGGTCAGCAGCTGCAGGTTATTCAGCTCGCGCTCGCGTGGATCGAGGCCGATCCTGAACGGCCGGGTGTCGACGATCTTCAGACCGAAGCGCTTCGCCGACCGCGTCCAGGCAGCGGCGAAAGCATCATCGGCCGGATTCGGTCCTTTCAACACCAGCACATTCGCCCAGCGCCGCAGCACCAGATACTGCGCCAGCGCGTCGGTCAGCATTGCCTGGTTCGGGATCACATGCAGAAGCTTGCTGCTGCAGCTTGCGCCGCGCAGCACGTCGTCCTGAGCCGAGATATTCAGCAAGGTCACGGCCAAGCTCGCGGAGCGCTTGGCGAGATCGGCGAGCACCGGGCCATCGGCATCGACGATCACGTAATGGGTGCCGGCCGCGACCATCGCCTTGACCGCTTCGGCGAGCGCTGCGGAATCCGCGCCCTCGCGCTTGTCCAGCTCGAATTTAAGTTTTAGCTGGGCGCCGGCAAACGAGGTTTCCTTGATCGCCTGTTCGGCGCCGGCAAGTGGCCGGCCCCAGGGCTGCAGCGGGAACTGCGCCTTGGTCCGCTCGGTGCGGTAACGCGGATCGTCCGACCATTCGAGATAGCCGATCTTGAACGGCGTATCGGCAGCCCGCGCCAGCGGCAGGGTCGCCAGCAGTGCCAGCGCCGATACCGCCAGCCTGCGCAGCATCACCCGGCTCATTCGAGCACGCCGACCGTGTACGGCACGCGCCCGGCGGGCACCGCCCTGGTGACCTTGAAGCTCGACGTGTCGATCACCGCCATGTCGTCGGACTGGCCATTGGTCACGTACAGGGTCTTTTCATCCTTGCTGAGCGCGATACCCCAGGGCCGCCCGCCGGTCAGCAGATAGCCCGCCACGCTGCGGGCTTTCACGTCGACCTTGGCGATGTGATTGGCGCTGCCCATGGTCACGTAAGCCGTCGAGCCGTCCTTGGTCATCAGGATGCCAACCGGCGTGATGTCTTCGGCGCGAAAGCCTTTCGGCTCGAACTTGATCTCGCCGATCACCGCATTGGTCCTGGTATCGATGATCGAGAGGGTGCCGCTCAGTTCGTTCGATACCCAGAGCTGCGCGCCATCGGCAGTCAGCGCGAAACGGCGCGGCCGGTTGCCGACCGGAATGTTCGCCTTGATCGTCTTGCTCGCCACGTCGATCACGTGAACGGTGTTGGCGACTTCGGAAGTCGCGTAGACGGTCTTGCCGTCGGGCGTCATCAGGATGCCTTCCGGCTCTTCGCCGACCGGCACTTCGGCCAGGCGCTTGCCGCTGGCGACATCGGTGGCCGAGACCAGGCCGTCTTCTTCGAGCGTCGCCCAGACGGTCTTGCCATCCGGGCTGAACACGAAGCGCTCCGGATCTTCGCCGACGTTGAGCTTGCCGACGACCTTGTCGGTGGCGGTGTCGATGATGTCGATGCGGCTGCCTTCGCCGCAGGCGACGTAGAGCTTTTTGCTGTCCGGCGAAAACACCAGTTCGCGCGGCTTGTCGCCGGTCTTGATCTTGCTCAGCACCTTCAAGCTGGTGCTGTCGAACACGGTGACCAGGTGATCCTTCTCGCTGCTGACGTAGAGCTTGCCGGCTTGAACGGTAGGTAGCGCGGCGAGCAATGCTAAGGTAATGAGCCTGTTGCTCATGCGGCTTTCTCCTCGGGCTTGCCGGCGCCAGAGGCCGGACCGGTCATTTTCAGGAAGGCTTCTTCGAGCGTTGCGCAAGCCGCCGCCGCGACGATCTCGTCCGGCCTGCCTTCGGCGAGTTTTTTCCCTTTGTGCAATACGTAGACGCGATCGGCCTGCTCGGCTTCGTTGACCAGATGCGTGGCCCACAACACGGCCAGTCCTTCGTCGCGGCAGCGCTGCTTGACCAATGCCATCAGTGTGGTCCGCGACGCCGGATCGAGGCCGACCGTCGCTTCATCCATCAGCAGCAACCTCGGCTTGTGCAGCAGCGCCCGCGCCAGTTCGACCTTGCGGCGATTGCCGCCGGACAGGCTGCGGCAGGTCTTGTCCTCGGAACCGGCGAGGCCGACATCGATGAGCAATTGCGGAATGCGTGCGCGACCTTCAGCACCCAGACCATGCAGGGACGAATGAAAACGCAGGTTGCCGGTGACGCTCAGATCGAGATCGAGTGTGGGCTGCTGGAATACCACGCCGAGCTTGGCGAGACCGAGCGTCGGCTTCTTCAGGAAATCTTCGCCGCAGATGCTGATCGCACCGGCATCCGGCACGAACAGGCCGGACAGCAACTGGAACAGGGTCGACTTGCCGGCGCCGTTCGGGCCGAGCAGGGCCATGAACTGGCCGGCTTCGATGCGCATCGAAACGCCGGCCAGCGCCTTGACCTCTCCGTAGGATTTCACGGCGTCACGCACGTCAAGAGTCAAATTGGGCGTCACGCTATTTGTTGCGGGCTGCGCCATCAGGCGGCCTCCGTGTTCGGGCGGGCGGTCCCGAGACCGCCCAGCAATTCGGGGTACTTCGCGATCAGTGCGTGGTGCATCTGCGACACCACCTCGTCGTCGCGACGACGCGGCTGGGTCAGGGTGATCGGATAGTCGAGGATCAGCTGCGCCGGGCTGTGGCTGACGAACAGTACCCGGTCAGCCAGCGCCAGCGCCTCGCGCAGATCGTGGGTCACCAGCAAGGTGGTCGGCAGCAGCTCGCGGCGCAGTTCGGCCAGCACCTGATAAAGGCTTTCAGCGGTCGGCGCATCGAGCGAGATGAAGGGTTCATCGAGCAGTAGTAGTTCCGGCCGGACCAGGAAGGCGCGCAGCAAGGCGACTCGTCGCTGCATGCCGCCGGACAGCCGCAGCGGAAACTCGGCGGCTGTATTCACGAGCCCGACCTTGGCCAGGCCCGCGTCGACCTCGGCATCGCTCAGATCAGGGCTCACCAGACGCAGATTGTCGGCAACGTTCAGCCACGGCAACAGGCGGGGTTCCTGAAACACGAAGCCGAGCCGGGCATCGTCGCCCGCGCCGTCCAAACCGCCTTCGTAATCCTTGTCGAGCCCGGCGATGATCTTCAGCATCGTCGTCTTGCCAGCACCGCTGGGGCCGACGATGGCGACGAACTCGCCGCTCTCGGCAGTGAATGCCAGCCGGCCGATGGTGTCCCGGGCTTTGCCCGGATGGCGCTTGCGGCGGATGTCGACGACCAGCTTCATGCCCGCCATCCGTTCAGACGCCGATCAAGCGGCCGCAGCAGCAGCGCTTCGATGGCGAACACCACGGCGGCGAACGCGGCCGTGTAGGCGAGGATGCTGGTCAGGTCGAAGAACTGGAAGAAAGTGCCGAGCTGGAAGCCGATGCCATCGGAGCGGCCGAGCAGTTCGATGACCAGCACGATCTTCCAGATCAGCGCCAAGCCCGAGCGCGCCGACGCCATGATGTACGGGTAGAGCTGGGGCAGCACGATCCGCCGCAGCACCGTGCCGCGCGGCACGCGATAGACCTCACCGACCTGCAGCAGCTGCGTGTCCAGCGCTCGCGCACCTTCGCGGATATTGGTGATCACGGTCGGAATCTTGTTCATCGCCACCGCCAGCACGGCAGCGGTTTCGTTGAGACCGATCCAGATGAAGCAAAGGATCGCCGCGACCAGCGCCGGCAGGTTCAGCATCAGCACCAGAAAACTGTCGAGCAGGTTGTTGACCAGCTTGCTGCGGCCCATCCAGACGCCCACCGAGACACCGACCAGCATCGCGATCACGAACGCCGCTGCGACACGCATCAGGGTCTTGCCCAGGTGATGCAGCAACTCGCCGTGGCTCAGGTGGTGAATGAGGCTGACGAACACTGCAGCCGGCGATGGCAGCAGCGGATCGCTGAGCTTCCAGGCCACCGCCTGCCAGACCGCCAGCAGCACCAGCAGCGCGCTGGCGCGCACCGCCGCCGCCGGCAAGGTACTGGCCGCAGCAGGATTCAAGGCGTGCTGCCGAGCGCCGAATAGAAGGTGGCCGGATCAAGCGTCGGACGCTTGCCGACCAATTCCTCACCGCCTTCGGCTGCGAGCAGCGCGTAGAGGTTCTGCATCACCGGCAGATCGACCTTCAGCTCCTGCAGATCGATGCCGTCGCGATGCGCGTCGCGCAGGGCGACGAAATCAGCCTCGCTGTCGACTTTCATCAGCGGCTTCAACCGCAGCCAGGACGCATCATCGGCGCGCATCACGGCATTGGTTCGTTCGACCGCTTTCAGGAAACGATCGAGCAGACTGCGGTTCTTGGTCGCCCATTCCTCGGAGAACACCCAGCCGACCATCGGCACCGGCTTCGGCACACCGAGCCCGGCAAGCACGTCCTTCATGTCGACCAGTTCGGTCAGGCCGGCCGCTTTCAGGCGCGCGCCATAGGGCCAGAAATTGAGCACCGCCGGCAGCTTGTTGCGCAGGATCAGTTCGTTGAGCGCAGGCGGCGCGGCAAAGCTCGGCTTGGCGTCTTTCTTCAGATCGAGCTTCGCGGTCTTCTTCGCCCAGGCCTGCAGGAACAGCCAGCTCTTGTCGACCGGCGTGCCGGCTACACCGATGTCGCGGTCCTTCAGATCAGCCACGGTCTTGATGCCGGAGTCACTGCGAACGTACAGGCCGCCTAGCGCCGTCGAGTTCGCTGCGAACTGCAGCTTGCGGCCGTCGGCGCGGTTGCGGTTCACCCACAGCCAGTCGGAAGTGATGATGTCGACTGCCCCGCCCTGCAAGGCGATCTGCGCGGCGTTGCTGGCCGCCATCGGCACGATCTCGATGCGGAATTCCTCGGCCTTGTCAAAGCCGCGCATGGTCAACGTGTCGAGGGTCCAGGCCACGGCACCGAACTGCAACACGCCGATGCGGATGGTGTTGCCGGGACTGATCTCGGCATCCGCGGCACGGGCCGCGAATGACAGGCCCAGCAGCAGCGAGACGGCGACAAGGCCGGCTCGTGCACGCGCCGCAAAACGTCTGACAGTCATCGCTCCTCCGCTAGGTTTTTCTTGTGTCCGGTGTACCGGATCTCGACCGTCGTGGTTTCGACAACGGCTCCGCATGCTACGCGACGACTGCCCGCGTCTGGATCAGTTCAAACCCTCATTGGCTGGATCGAGCCAATGCTTGAGAAATGATTCGAGCTGCTGAGGCTGCATCATGCCGCTCTTGGTCATGATCAAGCGGCCATTGCGGTACAGGGCAATGGTCGGAATCGAGCGCGGCGTGTCGGTGGGCTTGGCATCGGGATGCAGCTCGACATCGATCTTCACCAGCTGCACGCGGGTGCTGAACTTGTCCATGGTTGCCGCCAGCACCGGTTCCAGACGCTGACACCAGACGCAGTGATCGGCCATGTACTCGACCAGCAGCGGCAGGCGGTGATCGGCGATCAGCGTCTTCAGTTCGGCCGTGTCGACCTCGGGAATGGTGTCGTTAAGGGTTTCGCTCATCGCTCTCTCTCCAGATTCTGTCTCGCTGCTGTTGGCTACATGAATCCCGGAGGATTGACAAGCGGCGCCGCGCATGGTTCCCCATGAGAATTCGTTCAGGCGCTCATGTACAGGCCGCCATTGACCGGCAACTGCGCGCCGGTGATGTAACTGGCGGCGTTCGAGCACAGGAAGCTCACGGCGGCGGCGATGTCGGCCGGGCTGCCGTAGCGCGCCGCCGGTATGCCCTTGAGGATTTCGCTGCGAATTGCTTCCGGCACGGCATCGATCATCGGGCTGTCGATATAGCCCGGCGCCACCGTGTTGACGGTCACGCCCTTGCGCGCCACTTCCTGGGCCAGTGCCATCGTGAAGCCATGGACGCCGGCTTTCGAGGCCGAGTAGTTGGTCTGCCCGAACTGGCCTTTCTGGCCATTGACCGACGAGATGTTCACCACTCGCCCCCAGCCGCGCTGGCACATCGCTTCGATCAGCGGCTGGGTGACGTTGAACAGGCTGTCGAGATTGACCCGCAGCACCTGCTGCCATTGCTGCGCGCTCATCTTGCGCAGCGGTGCGTCGCGAGTGATGCCGGCGCAGTTGACGACGATGTCGATCGCCACGCCCTGCGCTGTCAGCACGTTCAGCGCCGCCGCCGTGTCCTCGGCATTCGAGACGTCGAACGCCGTGATGGTGATCGCCAACCCCTGCTCGCGCCAGGCCGGCAACAAGGTCTCGGCCGCTGCCTGATCGGACGGCAGGCAGACGGCAATGACCTTGGTGCCAGCGGCCGCAAGCGCGGCGCTGACGGCGCTGCCGATCGCACCAGTGCCGCCGGTGACCAGTGCAGTGCGTGTGCTCAGATCGAGTTTCAAATGCCATCTCGTGATTGGACAGGACGCGCACTTTACCGGTCTGCCCGATCCGCGACGACGATCGCCGAAGCCCTCAGGCCTCGGCAGCTTCCAGCAACACGGGCGCGGTCGCCGTCCGCATCCGCGCGAAGATCGCCTCGATATCGCCGACGCCGGCAATGGTCACCAGCAGACCGTGCGCCTGGTAGTAGTCGAGCAGCGGCCGAGTCTCGGACTGATAGACCGCGATGCGGCTGCGCACCGTCGCCTCGTTGTCATCGCTGCGGCCTTCGAGCGCGCCGCGAGCGACCAGGCGACGAACGATTTCTTCGTCGTCGACCAGCAGATGGATGACCTTGCTCAGGCGCGGCTGGCCGAGTTCGGCGAGCAGCGCATCGAGCGTCCGCGCCTGGGCAGCATTGCGCGGGAAGCCATCGAAGATGAAACCCTTCGCTGCATCGGGCGCAGCAAGGCGCTCGCGGGCGATGCCGATCACCAGTTCGTCGGCGACCAGCTGGCCGGCATCCATTGCCGCTTTCGCTTTCAGGCCCAGCGCCGTGCCAGCCTTGACTGCGGCGCGCAGCGCGTCACCGGTCGAGGTCTTGGGAATGCCGTGATGCAGCGCCAGCTTTTTGCCCTGCGTGCCCTTGCCGGAACCCGGCGCGCCCAGCATCACGATTCCCATGGTGTCGACAGCTCATTGTTGTGGGGAAGAACGAGTCGCCGACGGCAAGTTCGATGCCATCGCAGTTGTTCAAGCCATTCAATAGCTTGGCGCACCGCGCGAATCGCGGAAACGGGCGACTGTCACGCGGGTGACGCAGTTCGGTTCAGCGTGCAGCAGGGCGATACAGGGTCGCGAGCGCCAGTCCGCCAAGAATCAGCGCCGCACCAGCGAGCAGACGCAGGCTGGCCGGCTCGCCGAGAAAGACGATGCCGATCGCCGCCACCAGCACCGGCACCGCCAGTTGCACGAGGCTCGCGCGCAGCGCTGTGAGCTGCGGCAGCACCGTGTACCAGACGGCATAACCGAGCCCTGAAGCCAGGGCACCGGAAGCCAGCGCACAGGCCACGCCGAGCGAATTCCATTGAGCGCCGCCGAATACCAGCCAGGGCAGCACCGCCAGCGGCAGACCGCGCAGGAAGTTGCCGGCCGTCGCTGCCAGCGGATCATTCTGCCGATCTGATTTTCGTCTTCCGCGCAGGCTGTATACCGCCCAGGCAATGCCGGCCGCGAGCATCAGCAGGCTGCCAGCCAGCGGCGGACGACCGAGCCCCGGCAGCAGCCCAGGAGACACAAAAAGCAGCAGACCGCTGAACGAGATCAGCACCCCGCCCCATTCCTGCCGCGGCGGCCGATCGCCTTGGGCGAGGCCGGTGCCGATCATCGTCACCTGCACCGCGCCGAACAGCAGCAGCGCGCCTGCGCCCGCCGGGATCGACCGATAAGCCACCGAGAACGCAGCGGCATAAGCGACCAGCGCGACGGCTGACGGCCAGTCACCTGTGAAAGGCCGACGACGAAGCTTCAGCAGAATCGCCAGCATCAGCGCACCGGACGCGATGCGCAGCGCAGTGAACGCCAGCGGGTCCATGGCGCCATCGCGCAGAGCGATGCGCGCGAGGATCGAGTTCGCTGCGAAAGCGCTCAACGCCAACACCGTCAGCAGCGCGGCGCGCAGAGCAAGACTCAAGTGCCGGCTCGGTCGAGACGATCGAGACGATCTGAAGTGGCCGGATGCGTGTGATAGACGCGTTCGTACCAGCGGTCGGCAATCGGCGCGTTGCGATTGTTGTGGGTCAAGGTGCGCAGTGCGCTGGCCAGCGCCGCACCGCTGGCATGGCTCGCCGCCGAGGCATCGGCTTCGAACTCAAAACGGCGATACCAGTAGTTGGCCAGCGGCAGCGCGAAGAACCACAGCGATGGCAGCAAGGCCCAGGCGATCGCCAGCTTCGCGACCGGCTCGGCAATGTCCGCCGTGAGTGCCGCCGCGATCATGACCATCGCGAACGACGCCGCGCCGATCATCAGCAACTGGAAGCGCAGATGGCCGCGCTGGATATGGCCGAGCTCATGGGCGACCACCGACTCGATCTCGTCGGCCTTCAACAGGCCGATCAAGGTATCGCTGAGCACGATGCGCGGCACCCGCGCACTGCCGGAGACCTGCGCATTGGCCTGCGCGGAGCGCGCCGAAGCCCGCAGCAGGAACAGGCGCTGATTGCGCACACCGCTGCGCGTCAGCAGCGCTTCGAGCCGGCTGCGCAGTTCACCGGCCGGCAGCGGCTCGACCTGGTCGAACAGCGGCGCGATCCAGCGCGGCTGCAACCAGCGCAAGCCGGCCCAGCCACCCCAGCCGATCGCCCAGATCGCCAGCCAGGCCTGCGGCTCGCTGTGCCGGATCAGGATCAGCGCCAGCCAGGCGGCCGGCAGCGCCAGTGCGGCCAACAGCGCGAGCTTGATCGCCTGCTCGCGCAGGAACGCCGCGACGCTCATCCGGTTCATGCCATGCCGCGCATCGAGGCCGAACGGCTTGCAGGCCTTCAGCGGCAGTTCCCAGAGCCAGCCGGCGATCAGCAGCGCGAACAGCCGCAGCGGTTCATCGCCCTTGAGCAAGGGCATCAGGGCAAGCAGGAGCAGCGGCCAGCCCTGCTGCCACAACTGCTGACCGACGCGCTGCGTCACCAGGCCCATCGCATAGGCCTGATCCTGAGTGCGCAGCGCGGCCCGCTGGCGCAGCAGCAGGGTGAGGCGCAGCGCAGCGATCAGCAGCAGGACGGCAGGGAGCACAGGGCACGAGGCAGGGCGGGAACGGTCGCCACTGTTTCAGAAGCCTGCGGCCGGGGCAACGCCGCCGACCTTGTAGGTCGCCCCTCGGGCGACGGTGCAGCGCCAGAATCGTCCGCGGCGATTAAGCGCATCTCAGCGTCCAACGCCCCCATCCCAACCTTCCCCCGCAAGCGGGGGAAGGGGAAAAAGCAAACGGCAGGCTAGAACTGCAGCCGCACACCACCAAAGAACGCGCGCGGCGCGCCGGGGCCGATGAAGCGGTGCTCGCCTTGGTAGTCCTGACCAAGCGTTTCTTCAGCCTGACCATAAACGCCGAAGGTCGCGAACTGGCGATCGAACAGGTTCGATACGCGGCCGAACACGGTCAGCCAGGGCAGCGGCTTGTAGTCGCCGTAGAGGCCGAAGATCACGAAGCCGGGAATGCTGTCCGGATCGGTGTTCGATTCGTCGCCGCGATAGTTCGAGTTGCTGCGGCCGGTCGCTTCGAAGCCGACACCGAAGATCGGCAGGCGATATTCCAGCGCAGCTTTGCCGAGATGGCGCGGCACCAGCGGAATGCGGTTGCCGGAATTGACCACTCGCGCCTCGGCCGCTGATTCCTCGGCATCGTCGCCATCGCGCACCGGATGGTTCGGCGAGTTGACCAGGAAGCCGTCGAGGAACTGCGCGTCGAGATAGGTGTACTGCAGGTTGAAGCTCAAAGCCTCGGTGATCAGATAGCTGCCGCCGAACTCGATGCCGCGCCGACGGGTTTCGCCGACGTTGTCGAAATAGCCCTCGGTGGTCAGATCGCCGTCGGTGATGAACAGGATGTCGTTGTTGTTGGCGCTGTTGAACAAGGCAATCGCACCGCTGTAACGCGGCGCGTTCCAGCGCAGGCCGGTTTCATAGGTGCGGGTGACCACCTGATGCAGCGGCGGATCGCTGACGAAACCGTTCGGCAGCCGGCAGGGATCGTTCGGATCGGCGCAGGTCAGTTCGACCGGCGTCGGCGCGCGAGCCGATTCGGCGTAGTTCGCGAAACCGGTCAAGCGTGAAGTGAACTTCCAGGTCGCGCCAATTGATGGATTGACCCGGGTAAAGCGGTGATTGCCGTTCAGATCATCGTCCTCGCCGAGATCGCGCAAGACGATGTGCGTGTGGTTCAGGCTGGCGGCGGCGGTGATGTCCAGCAGCTCGATCGGCGAAAAATTGGCGACCACGAAGCCGCTGTAGACGTATTTGCGAGTGCGCAGGCGGACGAAGGAATCGAGCACTTGCTCGCCACTGCCTTCGGCACCCCGGTCTTCGGCAAGCTCACCCAACTCGGTCTGCGAGGCGAAACGGGCGCGGCCCAGTTCCGCAGTGCTGCCGATGATCAGGCGGTTGCGGGCGTCGTCGCCGCTGAAGGTCAACTGGCCGCGGAAGGCGTAGACCTGCTGATCGGTCGACGAGGTGTTGATGGTCGCCGAATCGTTGGCCTCGCTGGCGACGATCGGGCTGCCGTTCGGCGTGGTCAGCATTTGTTCGCCGTCGGCCTCTTCGGCGCACAGGAACGGGCTGCCTTCACCGTTGCCGGCCTCGTTGCCGTTCTGGGCACAGGCCTGGTACTCAGTGCCGTCGCCGTTCAGCGATTTCGAATAATTGCGCCGGAAGCTCAGGCCACCGGACAGCTCCAGGTGCTTCGAATAGCGGTGGCTGGCCTGCAGGTTGATCGCGCCGAGGCGCGGCTCGGTGAGATCGGGGTAGGTGAAGATGCGAGCGCGGCCTTCGCGTTCGAGCAGCGCTGCGGGTGCTGCACCATTGCCGGTCAGGCGATTGTCGGCCAGCGTCAGGCTCAGATCGGCCGAGCTTTTTTCATCGAGGTAACTGCCCTTGGCGAGCAGGCGGCCGATGCGGCTCGGCGAGAAATCGCGCCAGCCATCCTCGCGGTCGTACTCGCCGGCGATGTAGGTCGCGTAATGGCCCTGCGACCAGCCGTGCTCCACCGAGGTGCCGTAGCGGCTGAACGAGCCGCCGCCGAGTTCGATGCGGGTGCCATCCAGATCGAAGCCGCTCTTGGTGCGCAGGGTCAGCGCGCCAGCCAGCGTGTTCTGGCCGAACACCGGATTCGAGCCGGGCACCAGTTGCAGGGACTTGATCGCGGTATCCGGAATCAGATCCCAGTTGACGACATCGCCGAAGGTTTCGTTGACCCGCATGCCGTCGATATACAGCGCCAGGCCCTGCGGCAGGCCGAGCAGCGGCGAGATCGAATAGCCGCGATAGAACAGATCCGGCTGATAGGGATTGTTCTGGGCATCGGAGACGAACACGCTGCCGAGCTTGCGCGACAGGAAGTCACTCAAGCTTTGTGCCTGCGCGTTCTCGATGTCCTCGGCCGTCGCCGCCTGGGCGTTGCCCGGATAACGATCCAGCGGCACGCCTTCATTGTCGGTTGGCGCGACACCGATCACCCGCACCGGCGCGAGTTGCACGGGCGCTTGCTGTTGCGCGACAGCGGGCCATGCGGTCGCGAGCAGCGACAGCAGCAAAGTTCTGCGGATCACGAAGTTCTCCTCGTTTTTCTTGTCGGCATGGCCGCGCTCTGAAGGCGCAGCTTGGGCCCAACACGGCCGAAGGCAGCCTGCGGGCAGGCCGGCTCGACCGGCAATGGGAAAACTTCCCGGCGGTGTGCCGAGCCGGCGCTCAGCCAGCCAGCAGGCGCTCGAGCAAGGCCGCTGGCGTCGCTTCGACGGCGAGCAGGTGACGGCTGCGTTCGGAAACGAAATCCTGGTTCAGCGCGTGATCGAGAAACGCAGTCAGATGATCGTAGTAGCCAGCCGTGTTGACCACGCCGATCGGCTTGCGATGCAGGCCCAGCTGCGACCAGGTGAGGATTTCGCAGGTTTCGTCGAGCGTGCCGTAACCGCCGGGCAACACGATGAAAGCATCGGATAGCTGCTCCATCATCGCTTTGCGCTCGTGCATCGAGGCGACCTCATGCAGCTGGGTCAGTTCGCGATGCTCCACCTCCTTCTCGATCAGCAGACTCGGGATCACCCCGATCACTTGGCCGCCCGCCGCCATCACCGCATCGGCCACCTCACCCATCAGCCCGACTCGCCCGCCGCCATAGACCAGGCGGATGCCGCGCGCGGCCATCAGCCGGCCGAGTTCACGGGCATCCTCGGCATAGGCCGGGTGGCTGCCGTGGCGCGAGCCGCAGAACACGCAGATCGAACGGATCGGATGAGCGGTGGTCGGAATTTCACGAGGGCTGTAAGATTCGGACATGAGTGACAGGATCCCAGCGCGAGAAAGATTGGAACGATGCCACGTTTATCAGGCAAAGAAACGGACTCATATTTGCAACGGACAAGCTGACCCGCTCCGCGACTGCTGCGATGATGCAGCAGCGCTTGATTGGTAACCTGTCGCCGAGTCGTCATCCGCAGCCGCCACGCTGAAGCAATTCAAGGACCAGCCAGGGAGCCATAGATCATGAAACGACTGACCGCGCTGGACATGGGCTTCATCCATCTGGAACGGCGCAACCAGCCGTTGCACGTGGCCTATCTGACCCTGCTGCGGCCGCCGGCCGATGCGCCGGCCGATTTCGTGCAGACCCTGGTCGCGCGGCTGCGCTCCTATGCCTCGCCGCTGCCGCCGTTCAACCAGCGGCTGGACAGCCGGCTCGGCAAGGCCTTCTGGGTCGAAGATCCTGAGTTCGACATCGAGCAGCACGTCATCCACCTGGCCCTGCCCCGCCCCGGCACTCTGCTGCAGTTGCTGGCGATGGTGTCGCGGATGCACGCCAGCCATCTCGATCGCGCCTATCCGCTGTGGCGCACCTACATCATCGAAGGCATCGAAGGCGGCCAGATCGCGATCTATTCGAAGGTCCACCACGCGCTTGCCGACGGCGTCGCCGGCACCCGCCTGTTCCTGCGCTCGATGTCACTGACGCCGAACGAGATCCTGCCGCCGCCATGGGCGATGCCGCCGCAGGGCCGGCGCGAACGACCGGGCCTGCTGGCGGCGCCGGTGGATGGCGTGGTCAAGCTCGCCAATCGCTTCGGCGGAGCGTTCGTGCACTTGCCGGCGATCTACAACGAATTGCGCAAGTCGATGCGCGAACGGCGCGACGGCCATCCGGATTCCATTTCCGGCCACTGCGCGCCGGCGTCGATCATGAACCTGCCGATCAGCGCCTCACGCCGCTACCTCGCGCGCAGCTATCCACTGGCCCGGATCAAGGCCGCCGGGCGGGCGCTGGGCTGCACCGTCAACGATGTGATGCTGGCCATGTGCAGCCACGCGCTGCGCCATTACCTGGAGGACCTGCACGCGCTGCCGAAAGAGCCCCTGATCGCCGGCGTGCCGATGTCGACGCGCCGCGACAAGAGCGATGTCGGCAACCAGATCAGCTTCCTGCTAGCCAACCTCGGCACCCATCTGGCCGATCCGGCCGAACGCCTGCGGGTGATTCGTGCTTCGCTCGAGCACAGCAAGGCTCGCTTCGCGACGATGAAGCCCGGCGCCATCCTCGGCTACGCCGCCGCCCAGCTGGCACCCGGCCTCATCAACATGCTGTTCGCGCCCAAGCGCGGCCACCTCGCGTTCAACCTGGTGATCTCCAACGTGCCCGGCCCGCGCTCGCCGCTGTACTGGCAGGGTTGTGCGGTCGAAGGCATGTACCCGGTCTCCGTGCTCGTCGACGGCATGGCCTTGAACATCACCGCGTCGAGCCGCGTCGACACGCTGGATTTCGGCGTGCTCGCCTGCCGTCGCAGCCTGCCGAAAGTGGAATCGCTGATGGATTACTTCGAAGACGGACTCGAAGAAATCGAGCGTCTGGCAAGGATGACGATTGCCGTCGGCAAGCCGGTGGCGCTTGGAGAAACCGTCGAATAAGGATGGCCTTGGCCGGCGCCGTTGCGGTCGAGCTAGGATGCTGCCGACAACAACACGGCGAAGGGGACAGCCATGCATCTCGCGTACCTGCAGCAAATGCACAACGCCGACGATTTCCTCGGCCTCAAGGGCGCGAAAGGCAAGACCACCTTTGGCTCTTATGCAGGAGGTAGTTTTCTCGCTTTAGGGAAGAGCTGCAGTGGTGGTTCTGGTACGGCGGTCTGTCTGATTTTGAGTTTGAAGTAGTCCTGATCGAGGAGGCCTCTGGCGCGTTTGCGGATCATCCCGATGGCGACGTTGCCGGCCTCGAGGCGGGCGGTGGTGAGTTTGAATCGGGCGTAGGCACAGATGCCGT
>JAUXYM010000003.1 GCA_030694365.1 Nevskia sp.
TCATGAGATTTCCGGAGTCGTGAGTTATTGAGTCGGCATCAAGATATTGAACGCAGGCACTCCGTTTATCCGGAGACTGAGCTTGTCAACGAAGAGCGGAAATGCCGACTCAGTAACCAGAAACCATTGTTTTGTTATTGATGCGGCACCTCCTGCCCCTCGCAGGAACGGGTGAAGCTGGGTTCGAAGACAGCGCTCACGTTCAGTATCAAGGTGCCGCATCAATAAAAAGCCCCGCTTCGAAAAGCGGGGCTTTTCCCGAGGCCCGGTTAGTGTAGCGCCGTGCTGCGCGGTGCCGGCCTGCCAATCACGATCAGCTCAGGTTCGGGTGCTTAGTTGATGGTGTGCTTCTTGACTTCGCGAGCGTGATGGTCGCGAAGCTTGTCCTTGAATTTCCGGGTCTGCTGATCGAGCTTGTCGATCAGGCTGTCGATCGCCGCGTACATGTCGCCATTGATCGACTCGGCATGCAGGTTGGTACCTCGGGCATGGAGCGTCGCTTCGGCTTTGTGTTGTAGCTTGTTGTCGACCGAGAGGATCACGGCGGCGTCGATCAGGTGATCGAAATGGCGCTCGACGCGCTTCAGCTTGTCGGCGACGTAAGTGCGCAGGGCCGGTGTGAGATCGAGATGATGACCGGAGATGTTCAGGTTCATACACGCAACTCCTATTCGAGAATCCGTACCGGGCACCGACCGGAATACGGCGGCGAGCAGTGCGGACCATTGACGTTGCAGGTTTCAGACCATGAAGCAAAACGTGACCGAGGCATCGATCGGGGCTCAGCCGATCGGCTTGCGCTCATGCGACGGAGGGATGCGCAGCGCCTCGCGATACTTTGCGACCGTGCGACGGGCGACCTGGATGCCTTCCTTCAGCAGCATCTCGGCGAGCGTCGAATCGGACAGGGGCTTGGTGGCATCTTCGGCAGCGATGAGTCGCTTGATCATGGCCTGGATGGCAGTGGCGGAGCAGGTACCTCCTTCCGTGGTCTGGACGTGGCTGGAGAAGAAATACTTCAGTTCGTAAAGGCCTCTCGGCGTCAGCATGTACTTGTTTGCTGTCGCGCGCGACACCGTTGACTCGTGAATTCCCAACTGTTCGGCGACATCGCGAAGCACCAGCGGCCGCATCGCTTCCTCGCCGTAGTCCAGGAAGGCCCGTTGTTCCTCGACGATACATTGGGCAACCTTGAGCAGCGTTTCGTTCCGCGCTTCGAGCGAATTGATGAAATAGCGCGCTTCCTGCAGATGCTGCTTCATCGTCAACTGGTCGCGCGAGGTATCGGCCCGCTTGACCATGCCTTGATAAAGCTGATTGATCCGCAGTTTCGGCGTGTGCTCGGGGTTCAGCGAAACCCGCCAGCGGCCGTTCTTCTTGCCGACGAAGACATCGGGCGCGATGTAGTCGCTCTCATGCGCCTGATACGGGCGACCCGGATGCGGCTGCAGCGATTGCACCAGCGCCAGACCTTCGCGCAGCGCTTCCAGGCCCAGGCCAGTGGCCTTGATCAGTGCGGTTTCGTCGTGGCGCGCGAGCATCGCCATCGGCGCTTCGAGGATTCTGAACGCCGCACTCAAGCCGGGTGCTTTCTGCGGGTACTGCTGCAATTGCAGGCGCAGACATTCCGGCAGATCGCGCGCGGCGACACCCGAAGGATCGAAATCCTGCACCGAGCGCAGCACCTTTTCGACGCGCTCCAGCGGAATGTTCTGGCCGCCGACCAGGCGATCGCGGACGCCGTCCCAGTCTTCGAGATAGCCGTCATCGTTGATCGCGTCAATGATGTGCAGCGCGACTTCGGCGTCGATTTCATCGAACGGAGCGATCGAGGCTTGCCAGGTCAGGTGGTCACGCAGCGACTGTGAGCCGTGCAGGTTGGCCTGCATGAAATCGTGCAGGCCGTCATCGTCCTCGCCGCTACTGCTGCCGGCGGAGCCGGCGCTGTCGTAGATATCACCCCAGTCGGCATCGACCGGCATCTCTTCGGGAATGACGTTCTCGCCGCCGAGTTCGATCACCGTTTCGGCGGCCGAGCCGGCTTGGGCGACGGCAGCATCGCTGTCGGCCTCGGCCATTGCTTCTTCGGTGGTCTGGATTTCGAGGTCGTCGCCGTCGGCCTCCAGCATCACGTTCGATTCCAGCGCCTGGCGGATTTCCAGTTGCAGATCGAGGCTGGATAGCTGCAACAGGCGGATCGCCTGCTGCAAGGCAGGCGTCATGGTCAGGGCCAGACCGGTACGGAGCGACAGCGATTGCTTCATGCGGGCTTTTTCAGGAATTCCATTGTTGGCATTGTACTTGCTCGGAATTCATTGCGATGGGCTATAGTTGAAAAGTAGATCAGCGCGGCAACGGCTGATTTCCAGCGCTCAAAGCGCTGCTCGCAGCCGCCTCACAGGCGGAACTGCTCGCCCAGATAAACCTTCCGCACCGTTTCGTTTTCCATCAGCTCCGGTGGCGTGCCTTCGGCGATGACCTTGCCACCGGCGAGGATATAACCGCGGGTGCAGATGCCGAGCGTCTCGCGAACATTGTGATCGGTGATCAATACGCCGATGCCGCGCTCGGACAGGTGACGGACGATGCCCTGGATGTCGATCACGGCGATCGGATCAACGCCGGCAAAAGGCTCATCGAGCAGCACGAAACGCGGATTGGCCGCCAGTGCACGGGCGATTTCGGCGCGCCGCCGCTCGCCACCGGACAGCGACATGCCCAGGCCTTCGCGGACATGGCTGATGTGCAGTTCTTCGAGCAGCCGTTCCAGTTCCTGCTTGCGCCCCGCCTTGTCGAGGTCGTCGCGCAACTCGAGGATCGCCATGACATTGTCGGCGACCGACAGCTTGCGGAATACCGAGGCCTCCTGGGGCAGGTAGCCGATGCCAGCCTTGGCGCGCGCGTGCATCGGCAGCTTGGTGATGTCGCGGCCATCGAGCTCGATGACGCCGGCATCGGCCGGCACCAGGCCGACGACCATGTAGAACGAAGTGGTCTTGCCGGCGCCGTTCGGGCCGAGCAGGCCGACGATCTCGCCGGCGCGCACGTTCAGCGAGACGCCGTCGACCACGGTGCGCTTCTTGTAGCGCTTGACCAGATCGCGCGCCTGCAGCACTGAGCGCGGCTGTTTATCGTCCGTGGTGGCGCCTGCTGTGGCGCTCATTTCGTGCCTCCGGTGGCCGGTGGTGCAGCGGGCGTCGCCGGGGCTGACGCAGGTGCAGGGTCGCTGGACGCCGGTTGGATGATGATCTTGACCTGGCCGCCATCGCCGCCCGAGGCCTGGATGCGGCGCTCCCTGACGTCGTACTTGATGGTGTCGCCGGTGATCTCATCGGTGCCGCGCATCACGTAAGCATCGGTCAGCAGATCGAGCACGCCGCTGCGCGAGTCATAGTTCAGCGTCTTCGCACGAGCGGCGACGGCCGGGTTCTCGGTACCACTGCCGGCGTGATTCATCCGCGCCGGGCCGCCGGTGATCCTGGCTTCGTACTGGCCGCCCGGGTACTGCTTCAGCTCGACCTTGTCGCCCTCGAGCTTCAGGGTGTCCGAGGTCAGCACGACATTGCCGGTATAGACCGCCGAATTGCCCTGCACCAGTTCGGCCTTGTCCGAGGTCAGCGTCACCGGCCCGGTCGGCTTCAGGTCCGCGCCCTTCGGCAGCTTGACCAGTTCGGCCTTGTCGACCGACGGCCCTTTCGGCGCCGACGGCGCAGCCAGAGCGTTGCCAGCCAGCAGCAGTGCAGCGAGCAGGCTCCCGACTCGGGGGGCGGCCAGTTCAGCGATTGACTTCATAGCGCATCTTCACGTTGTTGAGCAGGCGTAAGTCCTGCTGCACCCAATTGGCAGTCATGCCGGTAGCCGTGCCCTTGCGCGTGCGGCTGTCGGCGTTCACATCGGCGTCGGTGCTCAAGCGATGAGCATCGGGATCGATCTTCATGGTCGGTGAGCGCACGGTCACCGTTTCGCCATTGTCCGGCCATTGACCGTCGGCGATCACCTCACCGGACAGGGTCATCACCCGGCTGCCGGGCGCGAGGCTGCCGGTGGGCGCGGTGATATGCCAGGGCGTCCTGGTGCCGGACAGCACGTCAACCACCAGGGTCGTCGCCTGTGCCGATTCGTCGTCGAAGTATTCGAGGCTGGCGGCGGTCGCTTTCAACGCCGGTTGGCCATCAGCGTCGTAGCGGGTCAGCTCGGCGGCAGTCAGCGTGTAGCGCGGCAGCTTGTCGTCGGCTGCGCTGCTCACCACCGCGACGTCATCGATCCGGTTCAGCGTGTAGAGCAGGCCGGCAAGTGCGGCGACCGCGATCGCGGCAACGGCAACCCGGGTCATGCGCGTACTCCCATTGCAGTCTGGGCATTCAGGATCAGATCGGCAGCATCGCGCACGGCACCGTTGCCGCCAGTCAGGCGGCTGGCCCAGTGGGCAACGGCAAGCACTTTCGGATGGGCGTCGGCAACGGTCATCGCCAGGCCGGCGCGCTGCATCAGCGGCAGATCCGGGGTGTCGTCACCCATCATCATCAGTTGATCGTCACGCAGTCCGAGCTTGGCGAGCAGCGCTTCCCAGGCCGGAATCTTGTGCTCGACATTGAGCCAGACGTGCTGGACGCCGAGATATTCGAAACGCGCCTGCATCGCCGCCGACGGCCGACCGGAAATCACCGCGACTTCGATGCCAGCCTGCATCAACAATTTCAGGCCCAGGCCATCGCGAACATGCACGGCCTTCAGCTCGGTGCCGTCCGGGGCCAGATAGAGCTTGCAGTCGGTCATCACGCCGTCTACGTCGAACACCGCGCAACGGATGTTGCGAGCCCGCTCGGTTAAGGTAAGCATCAGACCACGCCCGCCCGCAGCAGATCGTGCATGTGCAGCACGCCTTCGAGATAACGGTGGTCGTCGAGCACCATCAGGACCGTGATGCGGTGCTTTTCCATCAGATGCACGGCCTCGGCCGCCAGTTGCGTGGCGCGGATCGATTTGCCGCCGCGCGTCATCACCTCGGCGATCCGGGCGCTGCGCAGATCGACATTGGCGTCCAGTACCCGGCGCAGATCGCCATCCGTGAACAGGCCGAGCGCCTGGCCGTCGCCATCGACGACGGCGGTCATGCCGAGGCCCTTGTGAGTCATCTCCAGCAGCGCGGTCGACAGGGTCGCGTCGGCCGGCACCTGGGGAATACGGTCGCCGGTCGCCATCAGGTCACCGACCTTGAGCAGCAGACGGCGTCCCAGCGTGCCGCCCGGATGGCTCAGCGCGAAATCGTCCGGCGTGAAGCCGCGCGCTTCGAGCAAGGCCACGGCCAGCGCGTCGCCCATCGCCAGGGTCGCGGTGGTGCTGGCTGTCGGGGCCAGGTTCAGCGGGCAGGCTTCCTGCTCGACCGAGACATCGAGATGGACATCGGCCGATTTCGCCAGGGTCGAGCCGGGCCGCCCGGTCATCGACACCAGCGGAATCCCCATGCGCTTGATCAGCGGCAGGATGGTCAGCACTTCGGCGGTCTCGCCGGAATTGCTGATCGCGATCACGGCGTCATCGCGGGTGATCATGCCGAGGTCGCCGTGGCTGGCTTCGCCCGGATGAACGAAGAATGCCGGCGTGCCGGTTGAGGCCAGGGTGGCGGCGATCTTGCCGCCGATGTGGCCACTTTTGCCCATGCCGGTGACGATCACCCGGCCACGGCAGGTGATCAGCAACTGGCAGGCGCGGGCGAAACTGCCGTCGATGCGCGGCAGCAACGCAGCCAGCGCATCGCGCTCGATGCCGAGCACGCGACGCGCGGTGTCCTGCAGGGCAGTGCTGTCGGCCACGGGAATGAGGGGTGCTGAGTCAGCCATGAGGGCCGTATCGTACCCGAGCGCTCCGATGCGGTTCGCGTTCCGGTCGCCGCCGGCCGGTGTTCGTCACGCAAGCGGCAGGCTTCTCTCTATAATTGCGCGCTGCGCAGCACTGCTGTCAGCGCCGTTCCGCGTGGTCACCGATGCTCGCGCCCTGTTTTGTCGCGAGTCGCGGCGGTTCGCGCCGTTATGGGCCGTGCATTTTTTTGGTGCATCGCCCGCCTTTTCGATCTGTAGCAAGCCTTTTCCATCTGCCGGCCCCGGAGACCGTTGTGAGCAAAGACCAGGACAAGAAGTTCATGATTTCCTTCGCCGGTGTTCTGGCGCTGCTGTTCGGCATCACGATCAGCATCGTCGTGCTGGCCGCGATCATGACCCCGAAGCACGAGACGGCTGACGCTTCCGAACTGAAGAAAGTGGCCGCGCGTACCGCACCGATCGGCACCGTGATCACCGACCCGGCGTTGCTGGTCAAGACCAAAGCGGCCGTCAAGCGCGAGCCCTACAGCGGCGAGCAGGTCTATGCGACGGTCTGCAGCGCTTGCCATGCAGGCGGCGTGCTGGGTGCGCCGGAATCGGACGACAAGGCCGCTTGGGCAACTCGCAAAGGCGCTGCCGGTGGTGTTGACGGCCTGAGCGCATCGGCGATCAAGGGCAAGAATTCGATGCCGCCGCGCGGCGGCAATGCTGATCTCAGCGACGACGAGGTCAAGGCTGCGGTCGAACACCTGCTGAAACTCTCGGGTGCCTGAGCGCCCCGGCGTTGCTCTGAAAAGCGCGGCTTCGGCCGCGCTTTTTTTATGTGTTTCATATTCTTGTCGTCACTTTTCAAACTCGAAATCGAAGCTTTCGCCCGGCTACGATGCAGGCCCGGGAAAGGCGGATTCACCCGGGTATTGGCACAAAGCGTGCTTTCCCGGTCTCCGCTGGCCAATTTCAGCGAAAATTCCAATCGAAGGGAGAGTCATGAGTAAGTACACCAAGTTGCTGTCGGTTGCGGGGCTGGCTTGCCTGCCTGGCATGGCATTCGCCGATGCCCCCACCATCGGATCGATGCTGGAAGCGTCCGGTATTGCAGTGAGCGGTTACACCAGTGCCTCGTACTCGGCAAACCTCAACAAGGGCAAGACGCTCGGTTTTCGCGCCTATGACGCCAACAGCGACACCTTCACCATCGACCAGGCGTCGATCACCGCAGCCTACGCCCCGGAAAGCGGCTTCGGTGCCACGGTCAACTTTCTGGCCGGTGAAGATTCCAACGTCATCAACGCCAATTACGGTGACGGCAATTCGATCTTCAGCCTGCCGACTGCCTATGTCAGCTATGCCAACAGCGGTCTGACCATCATCGCCGGCCGTTTCGGCTCACTCGCCGGTTATGAAGTGACGGCCGACAACCTCGCGCCGTTCATCTCGCGTTCGTGGCTGTTCCAGAACACCCAGCCGTTCTTCCACACCGGTCTGCGTGCCTCGTACAAGTTCAACGACTTCTTCACCGCCCAGCTTGGTGCCGTCAACAGCGCCCCGCAGGCGTCGACGATCGACGCCAACAAGCAGAAGACCCTCGAAGCGAACCTGACCATCACCCCGGTCAAGTCGCTGCTGGTGTCGCTGACCAACTACCTCGGCGTTGACGAGTTCGACGGCGTGGTTGCCTTCCCGATCAACGGTCCGGGTACGGGTGCCTTCACAACGCGCACCAATATCTCCGATGTGGTCGTGCAGTGGGTTGCCGCCGAGAAGCTGACCTTGGCGCTGAACGGTGACGTGGCCGACTTCAAGGGTCTTTACACCGCTCGCGGTGTGGCGATCTACGCCCTGCTGCAGGCTACTGACCTGATTGGCTTCCGCGCCCGTGTCGAACTGGCCGAAGTCGCCAACAAGGGTGCTGGTGCGGTCACCGATTCGTTCAAGATCTACACCGGTGAAGTCGTGCTGTCGCCGTCGAAGAACTTCGATCTGCTGGCCGAAGTTCGCTACGACACTTCGAACAACGACGTGATCCCGAACGGCGCAACGCCGAAGGACACCGGCGGCAACGTCGCGATCAAGGGCATCTTCAAGTTCTGATCGCCTTGCGCTGAACGCTGCAGGCTGCACCCGAAAAGGCCGCTCACGCGGCCTTTTCTTTTGGGCGCTCCGTTACAGTGCCAGCTGCCCGTTTCGACTCTCGTTCCGAAATGCCGATCCGCAGATTTCTGCCTGTTGCCGCCTTGCTGCCCCTGCATGCAGCGTTCGCAGCGGGCTTCGATCTGCGGACCACGGTGGCCTCCGATGAGCTGTTTCGGGGCATTCCGCAGAACAACAGCCTCACGGTTGGCCTGCGCGGCGACTATCGCTTCGATAATCGCGTCTATGTCGGGGTGCGAGCGCTGAACAATCGCAGCCAGGGGGGCGCGCAGAGCGATTTCTACGTCGGCTACAGCCGCGCGCTGAACCTGTTCGGTCTGATCCAGGCGACGGCCGATGGTGGCTTGTCGGCCAGCATCTACGGCGATGACGACAGCCGCCTCCAAAATCCGGACTACGTCGAGGGCTACGCGAGCCTCGGGGTCGGCCCGCTGCGCGTAAGCGGCAGCTATGCACCCGATTACTTCGGTACTGGCGCCGCCGGCTATCGCATGGCCGGCCAGCTGAAATTGCCGCTGCCGTTCCCAGGCTTGAGCGCCACTGCCGTGATCGGCTGGAATGCCGGCGACGGTGTGCGGCGGCTGGTGGCCAGCCGCCAGCAGGAGGGTCGCGGCGCGCAATACGCCGATTACAGCCTGGTCATCAACCAGGAGTTGCCGCTGGCGTTTTCGGCATTCGGACAGGTCTCCGGCACCACGGTGGACATCGATGGTTCGCGCGCGCCGACCTTTCTCATCGGCCTGCGCTGGCGCTACGGCGTCTGATCAATGGGTCGGTAGCGCAGCGCTTCGGCAATCTGCGCCGTGCCGACGTCGGCCGCGCCAGCGAGATCGGCAATCGTCCGGGCCACTTTCAGCACCCGATGAAAGGCGCGAGCCGACAAGCCGAGCCGGGTCATCGCTGTCTGCAGCAAGGCTCGGCCGGCGTCATCGGGCGCGGCATCGCGGTCGAGTTCGCGAACGCCGAGCGCGGCGTTGATCTTGCCGGCGCGCGCCAGTTGCCGGTCTCGCGCTGCGGCTACCCGCAGCCGGACGGTGGCGCTCGATTCCGCAGCGGCCGGCACCGCCGAAGTCAGCGCGGAAGCATCGAGGCGCGGCACGAAGACGTGCAGATCGATGCGATCGAGCAACGGCCCGGACAGCCGGCTGCGATAACGGGCGACCTGATCCGGCGTGCAGCGGCAGCGCGAGCCTTGCCCCTGAACGGGGCCGATATCGCCCTGATAGCCGCAGGGACAGGGATTCATCGCGGCAACCAACTGGAAGCGGGCCGGAAAATCGACTTGCCGGGCGGCGCGGGAAATGGTGATCCGGCCATTTTCCAGCGGTTCGCGCAGCACTTCGAGCACGGCGCGTTCGAACTCGGGCAGTTCATCGAGAAACAGCACGCCGCCATGCGCCAGGGTGATTTCGCCGGGTCGGGGATTGCCACCGCCACCGACCAGCGCCACCGCAGATGCCGTGTGATGCGGACTGCGAAACGGCCGCCGGCCCCAGTTCGATGGATCAAAACCGCCATGGCCGATGCTGGCGATCGCGGCGACTTCCAGCGCTTCGTCCTGGGCCAGCGCCGGCAGCAAGCCGGGTAAACGCTGCGCCAGCATGCTTTTGCCGCTGCCGGGCGGGCCGGCCATCAACAGCGAATGGCCGCCAGCGGCAGCGATTTCCAGTGCTCTGCGTGCCTGCAACTGGCCGCGCACGTCGGCGAGGTCTGGACCGTGATCAGCGGTTTCTTCCAGCGTGAGCCTGGGCGCGATGCTGAGGCGGTTCTCGTGCAATTCAGTGCACAGCGCACCAAGACTGAGCGCACCGTGAACGATTGCGTGCTCGGCGAGCGATGCTTCGCCGATATTGGCCATTGGCACTAACAAAGATCGCCCCATTTTGGCGCATTGCAAGGCTGCCGGCAGTGCGCCGCGCACCGGACGAATCTCGCCGGTCAGCGACAGTTCGCCCAGCACTTCCAGTCCGGCGAGCGGTGCCAGTGGAATCTGGCCGGAAGCAGCGAGCACGCCGAGCGCGATCGGCAGATCGAAACGGCCCCCTTCCTTCGGCAGATCGGCAGGTGCCAGATTGACGGTGATCCGGCGATTCGGGAACTGGTAGCCGGAATTGACGATCGCGGCGCGCACCCGATCGCGCGATTCCCGCACCGCCGCTTCCGGCAGACCGACGATCGCCAGGCCGGGCAGGCCGGGTGCCAGGTGCACTTCCACAGTCACCGCTTCGGCGGTCAGGCCATTTTGTGCACGGCTGTGAATGATGGCGAGCGTCAATGGAACGTCCTGGCTGACAGTTCCGGAGCGTCGTGCCTAGCCGGCTTGACCAGCAGTCTGCTGTTCGAGCGTCTTCAGCCGTTTCTCGAGCGTCGCCAGACGGGTCTGGGTGCGGACCAGCAGTTCGGCCTGGGTATCGAAACGCTCGCGGCTGACCAGTTCCAGGCGGTCGAGATTGGCCCGCAGCACGGCGCGGAAGTTGTCTTCCAGCTCGGTCTTCAGGCCGCGCAAACTAGGCGGCAGCACGCGGCCGAGGCGGGAGGCGATTTCTTCGAGGGCGAGGGGATCGATCATGGTGCGTGGTGTCGGAGGAGCTTGGCGTTGGTCGTCAGAACAGCAGGAAAGCGAAGAACATCAGCAGCGTAGGCGGGAGGGCGGCGATAAACAATCCGCCGGCACCCACCGTCTGGTGCGGGAACAGCGGCTTCAGGATCGCCATGCCGGCCGGGTTCGGCGCGTTGGCGATCACCGTCAGGCCGCCGCCGGTGATCGCACCGGCGACGACGAAATATTTGAACTCGTCGGACAGGTTCGGCACCTGGGCGGCGAGATAGGTGACGGCAGCGTTGTCGGTGATCGCGGTCAGCAAGGTCGCGGCGACGAACACCTGCTGCGGGTTCAGAGCCTGCAGCACCGGCTTCAGCCACCATTGCTGCAGGCCGCCGATGATCACCAGCCCGGCCAGGAAGCAGGCGACCAGCAGCGCTTCCTTGACGATCAGGCGATTCTGATGCGCCGGGTAGGCGTGGGCCCAGAGCAGGAACAGCAGCAGCACGCCGAGAAACATCGGCGGATGGTGGGCGAAGACCACGATCGCGGCCAGAAAACCGAGATGCAGCAAGGCCTGCGAGACCGGCACGCGATGATCGTCGCCGGACGCGTCCTCGGTCGGCAGCTTGCGCAAGGTCGACATGAACAAGGCGGTGACCGCCGCGGCATTGATCAGCACCACCGGAATCACCTTGACCGCGAAGTTACTGAGCATGAAGTTCAGATCCCAGCCCCAGAGGCTCGCCACCATCAGCACCGGCGGTGCCGCGAACGGCGTCAGCGCGCCACCGACCGAGACATTGACGAACAGCACGCCGATCGTGGCGTAGCACATGCGCACCGGCAGGCGATGGCGGAAATGGCTTTCCCGCAACAGCAGCGCCGCCAGGGTCATGGCACCGGGTTCGGTGATCAGCGAGCCGAGCAGCGGAATCACCGTCAATGCCGCGAAATAGGTCGCCGCCGCACCGGGCAAGGGCAGCATACGGGCAACGACTCGGGTGACATTGCCCATCGCTGCCAGCACCGGCCGGCTGGCGGCGACCACCATGATCGCGAAAACGAACAGCGGCTCGGTGAAATTGCGCCCGTCGACATAAGCGATCGCGGCGGCCGCGCCTTCCATCGCCATGTAGGCAGAGATCAAGGCCGCCGCCCATAGCGCGAAGACGATCTCGACTTCCGCCAGCGAGTGGATCAGGCCGGCATGGCGCGGGAAACGGTGGGCGATTCTCGCCACGAAGGCGACCGAGAAGGTGTGCAGCAGCGCCAGCGCGAACATCGCGGCGGCGAGGAGCTGGAAGAGCGTCGGGGTCATCTCGGATGCGGCTCCGTTCGAGGCGGGATCAGGCTTGAATCTGGGTCACGACTATACGGACTCAGATTCATTGATGGACTTTTGATGGCCGGTTCACGGGCGTTGACGGCAGGCGGCCAAACGCTATCGGTGTGCGTTCCTGCGCGGGCCCGCGACGCAAACCGGTGGCTGGCAGCAATGCTCTGCGTAGCGCAGCAAAGGCCATTTGTCGGACGGTGAATGGCACGCTCCGTGCTAAACCTCTCCGGCTGTACGCAGACCCCAGCCTGCCGCAGCGCCAGGGCGGTTCGCCGCCGACGATAACCAGGAGTTGCTTGCATGAAACTGATCACAGCCATCATCAAGCCTTTCAAGCTTGACGAGGTGCGTGAAGCCCTGTCGGAGATCGGCGTTGCCGGCATCACCGTCACCGAGGTCAAGGGCTTCGGTCGCCAGAAAGGCCATACCGAGTTGTACCGGGGTGCGGAGTACGTCGTCGATTTCCTTCCGAAAGTGAAGATCGAAGTGGCCATCGGCGACGACAAGCTCGAATCCGCTATCGAAGCGATCACCAAGTCGGCACACACCGGGAAGATCGGTGACGGCAAGGTATTCGTCACTACGCTCGACCAGGCCATCCGCATCCGTACCGGCGAAACCGGGCGTGATGCGCTCTGAACGACGGCTCAACATTTTTAGGGGACCCCCGATGATTTCTCTTGGCAAGCTTTCCCGAGCACTGCTGTTCGCCGGCCTGACGGCCGCGGGCGGCATTGCATTCGCCGAGGAGGCCGCAGTACCGGCCCCGCCGGCAGCTGAAGCGACTGCTGCACCTGCGGCCGAAGCCGCAGCTCCTGATGCGGCGGCTCCGGCCGCCACCGAAGCGGCCCCCGCCGTAGCGGCCAAGCCTCCGGTGTTCAACGAAGGCAACATTGCCTGGATGCTGGTGTCGACGGCGATGGTGCTGCTGATGTCGCTGCCCGGCCTGGCACTGTTCTACGGCGGCATGGTCCGCTCCAAGAACATGCTGTCGACGATGACCCAGACCTTCGCGATCTTCTGTCTGATCGGCGTGCTCTGGGTGGTCTACGGCTACTCGGTCGCTTTCAGCGGCACCGCGCCGTTCTTCGGCACGCTCGACAAGATGATGTTGAAGGGCGTGGTCTACGACGCCAATGGCTTCTTCACGGCGACCGCGACCTTCTCCAAGGGTGTGGTCATTCCGGAACTGCTGTTTGCGGTGTTCCAGATGACCTTCGCCTGCATCACCGTGGCCCTGATCGCCGGTGCCTATGCCGAGCGCATGAAGTTTACGGCCGTGCTGATCTTCTCGGTGGTCTGGTTCACGCTGTCGTACCTGCCGATGGCGCACATGGTCTGGTGGTGGGCGGGCCCGGATGCCTATTCCAGCCTCGACGTGGTTGATGCGACCAATGCCACGGCCGGTTATCTCTGGCAGCTCGGCGCGCTCGACTTTGCTGGCGGTACGGTCGTTCACATCAACGCCGGTGTTGCCGGCCTGGTGGCCGCGATCATCCTCGGCAAGCGCAGCGGCCACGGCAAGGTGGCGATGGCCCCGCACAGCTTGGTAATGAGCATGATCGGTACCGCCTTGCTGTGGTTCGGCTGGTTCGGCTTCAACGCCGGTTCCAACCTCGAAGCCAACGGCTACGCCGTGCTGGCCTTCGCGAACACTGCGTTTGCCACCGCTGCTGCCGGCATGGCCTGGTTCTTCGCGGAATGGTTGTTCAAGGGCAAGCCTTCCCTGCTCGGCATCATCTCCGGTGCGGTTGCTGGCCTGGTGGCAATCACTCCGGCCTGCGGCTTCGTCGGCATCGGCGGCGGCCTGATCATCGGCTTGCTCGCGGGTGTCATCTGCTTCTTCGCGGTGGCTTACCTGAAGTCGATGATCGGCTATGACGATGCACTCGATGCCTTCGGCGTCCATGCGGTCGGCGGCATCATCGGCGCCATCCTGACCGGCGTGTTCGTCGATCCGGCCAAGGGCGGCGTCGGTGTCTACAACAACTGGTTCGAGCTGGTGCCGGGTTACTCCTCGGGCCAGATCATGATCCAGGTGAAAGCGGTGCTGGTCGCCATCGTGCTCAGCTCCGTGGTGACGGCGGTCACTCTGCTGATTCTTAAGTACACGATCGGTATTCGGGTGTCGGAAGACGCCGAAGCCGAAGGCCTCGATCTCGCCGAGCACGGCGAGAAGGCCTACAACCCTTAAGCCCTCACACCGTTCAGTCCCGGCCTGCCAGCGGATCGCTCCGCTGGCAGGCCGGTACGGAGAGAATTCTCCAAGGGAAGTTGTTATTGGGCGGGCCTGTCGCCGGGTCCGCTTTTTTTATGAGCTTGTACATCCTGTACAAGACCGCGCCGTCCCTGGCGCGGACTTTTCAAATAAGCCAGAACCCTTACACTCGCGAAGTGCTCAGGAACGAGAATTAAACAATGAAAATGCTGATCGCCATCATCAAGCCGTTCCGCCTGGACGCCGTGCGCGAAGCGCTCGCCGAAGCGGGTGTCCAGGGCATGACGGTGACGGAAGTGCGCGGCTTCGGTCGCCAGAAAGGTCACACCGAGCTGTATCGCGGTGCCGAATACACCATCGATCTGCTGCCCAAGATCAAACTCGAAGTGGCCTTGACCCCCGATCAGGTCGACAAGGCCGTTGAAGCGATTGCCCGTTCTGCGAAGACCGGACAGATCGGCGACGGCAAGATCTTCGTCTACGATCTCAATCAGACGGTTCGTATCCGCACCGGAGAATCGGGCGTCGACGCGGTCTGACAGAGCAAGGTCCGACTACGGACCGCCGCCTGCCGACCCACAGGAGGCTGTCCCGATGAAACTGAGCAGTGTCTTGTTGAAGTTCCTGCTGGCAGTGCTGCTGCTGAATGGGTCGACAGCGGTGCCCGCAAAGGCGCAAAGCCGGGTCTACCAGTGGACGGACGGCAACGGCGTGGTCCATTACAGCGACAGCACACGCGGACCAGCAAGATCGATTTTGATCAAGCCGACCAACCACGGCCTCGACGGCGGCGTCAGCACGGCGGCTATCGATGACGGCGCCTGCAAGGCCAGGCGCGACCAACTGCAGCGCTACAGCGGTGCCAGCCGGGTCACCGAAACCAATGCCCTCGGCGAGACCCGCGACTACGGCGACGCCGAGATCAGGAAGCTGATCGACACCACCGAAGCGGCTGTGCGCACAGCCTGCGGCGAAAACTGACGCGGCGCGCTTGTCCTCGCGCCTGATCATCGCGGTGCTGTTGCTGGCGGCGGCGAGTGCAGCCGGCATGGCCCGGGCGGCCAGCGCCTACAAGTGGATCGATGCCCAAGGCAATACCCACTACGACGACCAGAACAGCCTCCAGCAGCGGCTGACCCTGAAATACCTGAACCAGCGAGCCGTCCCGGAACAGCTCGAAGCCACCACGCCGCGCGACTTCATCGAAGCCGTGGCGAGGGATTGCGTCAATGTC
The DNA here is from genome assembly GCA_030694365.1 of Nevskia sp. Taxonomy (GTDB): domain Bacteria; phylum Pseudomonadota; class Gammaproteobacteria; order Nevskiales; family Nevskiaceae; genus Nevskia. The sequence goes on from JAUXYM010000003.1 coordinate 15,304, forward strand.
CGCGATCGCGCTGCGATCTACCGAGGTGCCAGGAAGGTCTACGGCCGCGATCCGGTCGGCAACGCCTATCGGCTGTCGGCCCGCCAGCAGGCGCTGGAAGTGGAAGCGGCCGAACGCAACATCCAGCGCTACTGCAGCACCGGCGCCGCCGCCAGCTTGTACCGCGAGCAGCGGGCAGCGGCGTCAGCGCCGAAGGCCAGAAAAATCGAGGTTGAGCAGCGCCGCTAGGGCATTTCCCCTTCAAATCCCTACAAGCATTCGTCATTCCCGCGCAGGCGGGAATCCAGTTTTGATGCGATGCGCTTCAGCCCAAACTGGATGCCCGCCTGCGCGGGCATGACGGGATTTTATGGTTCCATTTACTTTGAAAACGCCCTAATCGGCGCTATCCGGCGATTGCCTTCTTGACGAAGGTCGGTAAAGCAAACGCCGCTGCGTGCGTATCGACGTTGTAGAACTGGCAATCCATCGCTTCGATCGCCTGCTCATCGAGCCGCGCCGCCAGCGGGCCGGGGGTCTTCTGGGCGATCGAACCGCTCCACCAGCCGCTCGGATAGATCGTCTGCGGGAAGTGGATCAGGCGGGTCTGGGCGAAGCCGGCCTGGCGCATGAACCGGTGCATCTCGGTGATCAGCGGCAGATGCAGGATTGGCGATTCCGACTGCTGCACCATCAGGCCGCCCGGCTTCAGGGCGCGCAGGCAGTCGACATAGAACTTGGCCCCGAACAGACCTTCGGCCGGGCCGACCGGATCGGTCGAGTCGATGATGATCAGGTCGAGGCTGGCCGGCGCGACTTCCTTCATCCAGGCCAGGCCGTCGCCGAAGAACAGCGTGGCGCGCGGATCCTGGTTGGCGACGCAGAGTTCCGGGAAGTACTGCTCCGAAAGGCGGGTCACCCGCTCGTCGATCTCGACTTGGGTCGCGGTCTTCACTTCCGGGTGCTTGAGCACTTCGCGCAAGGTGCCGCAGTCACCACCGCCGACGATCACCACATGCTCGGGCGCGGCGTGCGAGTTCAGCGCCGGGTGCGACATCATCTCGTGATACAGGAAGTTGTCGCGGGTCGACACCATCGTGCAGCCGTCGATGGTCATCAGCCAGCCGAAGGTTTCGGTCTTGAAGATTTCGATCTTCTGGAACGGTGTCTGCTCGCTGTGCACACGCTCACCGAGTTTCAGCGAAAATGCCGTCCCCGTCGCATCGACGGGCTCCGAAAACCAAGTGTTGTCCAATGACATTTGTCGCGCTCCAGAAATGACGGGCGAGTATACGGTTTGGAGTATTTGAATTGAGTGACGGAATGACGCAGCCCAACTGGACCCCCGCCGACTCGGTCGACCTCTACAACATCGCCAAATGGGGCGATGGTTATTTCGACGTCAACGACGCCGGCCATGTGATCGTGCGGCCGCAGGGTGCCGGCTCTGCGGTGACCATCGATCTGCACGAACTTGCCGAGCGCCTGCCGCGCGAAGGTCTGGACCTGCCGGTGCTGGTGCGCTTCACCGACATCCTGAAACACCGGGTCGACGTGCTGACCGGTGCCTTCGCCCACGTGATCAAAGAACTGCACTACAGCGGCCACTACACGGCGGTGTACCCGATCAAGGTCAACCAGCAGGGATCGGTGGTCGAAGCGATCGTCACCCACGGCGGCGAGCGGGTTGGCCTGGAAGCTGGCTCCAAGCCGGAACTGGCGGCGGTGCTCGGCTTAGGCCCGGCCGGCAGCATCATCGTCTGCAATGGCTACAAGGATCGCGGCTACATCCGCCGCGCGCTGATCGGGGCGAAGCTCGGCCACACGGTCTACATCGTGGTCGAGAAGCTGTCCGAGCTGCCGCTGGTGCTAGCTGAATCGCTGGCGCTCGATGTCGCGCCGATCATCGGCCTGCGCGTGCGCCTGTCGGCGGTTTCCGAATCGACCCAGCAGAACACGGGTGGGGAGAAATCCAAGTTCGGCCTGACCGTGCCGCAGGTGCTCGAAGCGGTCGAGATGATGCGCGCAGCCGGCAAGCTCGATGCGATCCGCATGGTCCATTTCCATCTCGGTTCGCAGGTCGCCAACGTTCAGGACGTGGCGCGCGGCATGCGCGAAGCGGCGCGCTATTACGTCGAGCTGCGCAAGCTCGGCGCGCCGGTCGATACCGTCGATGTCGGCGGCGGCCTCGGCGTCGACTACGAAGGCACGCGCTCGCGCAGCTATTGCTCGATGAACTACACGGTGCGCGAATACGCCCGCAACATCATCCGCACCCTGGCCGAAGTCTGCGAGACCGCCGGCGAGCCGCAGCCGAACCTGATCTCCGAAAGCGGCCGCGCGCTGACCGCGCACCACGCAGTGCTGATCACCTCGGTGGTCGATTCCGAAGTCGCGCCCAGCGGCGCGCTCGAAGCGCCGCATGCCGATGCGCCGGCTGCGTTGCGCGCGCTGCACGAACTGCCCAGCCACATCGATGCCGACGGCCCGATCGAATGCCTGCATGACGCCGTAAACTACCTGTCCGATGCCCAGACCCAGTACACGCTCGGCCTGATTCCGCTGCGCGATCGCGCCTATGCCGAGCGCGCCTACTACACCGTGGCCCGCGCAGTGCTGCCAAAGCTCGATCCGACCATCCGCGCCGAGCGCGATACCCTCGACGAGCTGCGCGAAAAGCTGGCGGCCAAGTACTTCTGCAACTTCTCGGTGTTCCAGTCGGTGCCCGATGCCTGGGCGATCGACCAGGTGTTTCCGATCGTGCCGATCCATCGCCTGACCGAGCGTCCGTCGATCCGCGGCCGGCTCTGCGATCTGACCTGCGATTCCGACGGCCGCCTCGATCTCTATGTCGATCGCGAAGGCGTGGTATCGACGATGGCCCTGCATGAACTGAAGCACGACGAGCCCTATCGGCTGGCGCTGTTCATGGTCGGCGCCTACCAGGAAATTCTTGGCGACATGCACAACCTGTTCGGCGATACCAACGCCGTCAACGTCGTTGTCAGTGGCGATTCATGGCGGTTGGAAGGTGCGGAGCATGGCGACCGCACCGACGAGCTGCTGCGCTACGTGCACCTCGCACCGGAAGCGCTGGCGCAGAGCTATCGCCGCAAGTTCGCAGCGACAAATCTGCCGCAGGCAACGCGCAGCGCCTTGCTCTCCGAACTCGAAGCCGGGCTGAGCGGTTACACCTATCTGAGCTGAATCTTCAGGCCGTTCGCAGAAAGCGGCCGAACTCGGCCACGAAGCGCCGCGGCGATTCGAACGGAATCACGTGGCCCGAGTTCGGAAACTTGATCAACCTGACAGGCTGCTGATTACTCAACTTATTGATCCGGCCATTCAATACTCGAACGTAAGTGGGCTGATGAATCGATCCGAGCACTTTCAAGCGAATGACGTATGGCCGGATCAATAACAAACACTAAAAAGCGTCGACCTATCGCTTATGGCGACGCAAGCTGCGGTTGTCGACCGCCAGTTCGAACATCAGCGGCCAGCACTTGCCGGTGACCAGCAGATGTCCGTTCTTCGGAATCGTGGCGATACCATTAAGCACGAAGTCCTGCTCGCTCCAGCCGCTGCCATGCGACAGCCGACCCTTCAGGGCTGCGAGATCGAGCCAGGCCCGGATGACTCCCGATTCCGGATCAATGATCGCGATGCGGTCGCTTTGCCAGACATTGGCGTAGATCAGGCCATCGACGAACTCCAGCTCGTTGAGCTGTTCGACTTGCCGGCCTTGATCGGTCACGTCGACATGGCTGTTTTCGGTGTAGGTAACCGGGTCAAGAAAACGCAGACGAGATGAGCCATCGCTGAGGATCAGCCGCTGCCCGTCGTAAGCAAGCCCCCAGCCTTCGGTGCTGAGTGGGAAGCTGCCGATCTGCTTCAAGGTTCGGTCGTAGACGTAGGCAACCGCATTCATCCAGGTGAGTTGGATGATTCGGTCGCCGACCACGGTAACGCCCTCTCCAAACTCCCCGGTCGTCAGACTGGTTGAATACAGCAGCTTGCCGGAGGCTAGGTCGCGGACAGTCAGATGCGATTGCCCATAAAGGCCAGTGCCTTCGATCAACTGGCCGTCTGCAATGGCTAGCCCCTGTGTGAACGCCGTAGCGTCATGGGCTTCGGTTCGCACAACGCGATAGTTCAGCGTCGGCGCAGCCAATGCCGTCTGACCCGCCAAACCCATGCAGCACAGCAGCATCAGTACAATCCGCACGCTCGCCTCGCGACTTGAACAAAAAATCCATGATCCGCAGCATGACGGGCTATGCCCGTGCAGAACAACAAAACCCTTCCGGACGGCTGAGCTGGGAACTCCGTTCGGTCAATCATCGCTACCTTGAACTGCAATTCAAGCTGCCGGAAGAATTTCGGTCGATGGAAAACGATCTACGTCAGCTCGCCACCCAGCGCATCGGGCGCGGCAAGGTCGAAGCGGGCCTGCGTTACAGCCGGGACAACGGCGTCGCTGGCGGCCTGCAGATCGATGCCGAGCGGCTCGGCGCCGTGCTCGCCGCAGTCGAAAAAATTACCGGCCAGCTACGGACCTCAACAGCGCCAGACCCGATTCAGGTTCTGGCCTGGCCGGGTGTAGTCAGGACCGACATCGCGCCTGATCTCGTCGTGCCGATTGCGGACGCCATGCTGCTGTTCCAGGCTGCGCTCGACGATTTCACGGCAACCCGCAGCCGCGAAGGCGAGCGCACCAAGCTCTACCTGATCGAACGCCTCGATGCGATGGTGGTGCTCGTTGAACGTGTGAAGCTGCGAGCGCCGCAGGTTCGCGATGCTTGGCTTGATCGGCTGCGCGCCAAGATCGCCGAACTGGGCGTCGACGTGGATCCTGCCCGTCTTGCACAGGAAGCGGCACTGGCGGCTCAGCGTCTCGATGTCGACGAGGAACTGTCCCGGCTTGGCAGCCACTTCACCGAAGTGCGCGACACGCTGGTTCGCGAAGAAGCCGTCGGCCGCCGGCTCGATTTCCTGATGCAGGAACTCAATCGCGAAGCCAATACCCTGTCGTCGAAATCGCAGGACGCCGAAATGACCCGCTGCGCCGTCGAGATGAAAGTGATCATCGAGCAGATGCGCGAGCAGGTTCAGAACATCGAATAACGAATGTTGAATGGCCCGCTGCGCGCTGCCCGCCTGTTGATCGACAGAGTCAAAACACCTTGAACGAATCGCTGATCCCCGGAACCCTATGGATCGTGTCTGCCCCCAGTGGCGGCGGCAAGACCAGCCTGACCCGGGCACTGCTGCCCCGTCTTGCCGAGCGCGGCTGGAAGGCCGAGATTTCGGTGTCCTACACCACGCGTGCGCCGCGGCCTGGTGAACAGGAAGGCGTGCACTACCACTACGTCGATGACGTGGCCTTCGCGGCGATGGTCGAGCATGGCGATTTCCTGGAACACGCTGAGGTATTCGGCCGCCACTACGGCACCGGCCTGACCCGCACCAAGGAACTGCTCGGCCAGGGTGTCGACGTGATCCTCGACATCGACTGGCAAGGCGCGCGTCAGGTTCGCGCACGACGTTCGGATGTGCAGAGCGTCTTCATCCTGCCGCCGTCAGCGGCCGAGCTGGAACGACGTCTGCGAGCACGCGGTCAGGATACCGACGAGGTGATCGCCGCCCGCATGCACGCGGCGCGAGCCGAGATGTCGCACCACGGCGAATACGATTACCTGCTGGTCAATCACGATTTCGATCGGGCGCTGGATGAGATGGCGGCGATTTTCGTCGCTCGCCGGATGCGCGGTGCCACCCAGCAGGCACGCTACGAAAATCTGATCACCAACCTGCTCGACGAGTGAGTAGCGAGGTCAAAGCGTCGCCTTCTGGCACGCTTCTCGCGCCGCCGCTATAATCCGCGACTTCCCGCAGTACAAGAGTGACAAGCCCATGGCCCGTGTGACCGTTGAAGATTGTCTGGACCGCATCCCGAATCAGTTCGAACTGACCCTGGTCGCGGCCAAGCGCGCCCGTCAGCTCGCCCGTGGTGCCGAGGCCAAGCTGCCTTGGGGCAACCACAAGTCGACGGTACTGAGCCTCAAGGAAATTGCCCACGGCTACATCGACACCGGCGTGCTTTCGGAAGCTGATCTGCCGGCGATTCAGCAGCCGAAGATGGAACTCGAAGCGCTCGATCCGAGCTTCGATCTCTAAGCGGCAACGCAAGCAGTTCAACGATCAGGGGCCGCAAGGCCCCTTTTTCGTGGCCTGCAGTCCGGGGCCGTGTGAGCCCCGTCTATACTCGATCCATGGATATCCCGGTTATCACGCGCATCGGCACCGCCATTCGCACGCAAAGAGTCGCGCGTGAGTACGGCATCGAAGCGCTGACCAAGATCCTCGAGGAGTATCTGCCGGCACCGCAGATTTCCGAAGTGCGCCGCGCTTACGAATTCGGCGCCAAGATGCACGCCGGCCAGAACCGGTCGAGCGGCGAGCCGTACATCTACCACCCATTGGCGGTCGCGAAAATCCTCGCCGAGATGCGTCTCGACGCGACCACGCTCTGTGCCGCGATCCTGCATGACGTGATCGAGGACACCCCAGTCGGCAAGGAAGAAATCGCCCGCCTGTTCGGTCGCGATGTCGCCGAACTGGTCGATGGCGTGTCGAAGTTCCAGAAAGTCGAAGGCATGTCCGGCGCCGAACGCCAGGCCGAGAACGTCCGCAAGCTGTTGCTGGCGATGGCGCAGGATCTGCGCGTGATTCTGGTCAAGCTGGCCGATCGCCTGCATAACGTCCGCACTCTGGATGGCGTCGAACCGGCGAAACGCCGCCGCGTATCGCTGGAAACGCTGGAAATCTATGCGCCGATCGCTCAGCGCCTCGGCATCAACACCTTGCGGATGGAACTGGAAGATCTGTCATTCCAGAACCTCTATCCGAATCGCTACGAGGTATTCCGCAAGGCGGTCAACGACCGGCTTGGCGACACCAAAGGGCTGATCAAGGAAATCGAGCACAAGCTCGAACGGGCGCTGAAAGAAGAAGGCATCGGCGCCAGTGTCGTCGGCCGGCAGAAGAACCTGTACGGCATCTACGAAAAGATGCAGCGCAAGCGCCTGCGCTTTCTCGACGTCATGGACCTGCTCGGCTTCCGCGTCCTGGTCACCAAGGTCGACGACTGCTACCGCGCGCTCGGCGTCATCCACCACGCCTACCGGCCGATTTCCGAGCAGTTCAACGATTTCATCGCCAGCCCGAAGGTCAACGGCTACCAGAGCCTGCACACCACCTGCATCGGCCCGCAGGGCCGCAAGATCGAAGTGCAGATCCGCAGCCGCGACATGCACCACATCGCCGAGAACGGCATCGCCGCGCATTGGCAGTACAAGCTCGATACCAAAGGGGGCACCGGCAAGGCGGTCAGCGGCAAGAACGACAGCCAGAGTGCGCCACAGGTACGCGCCCGCGAATGGCTCGGCAATCTGTTCGCCGCGCAGACCGGTGCCGCACCGCTGGAATTCATCGACAACGTCAAGGTCGACCTGTTTCCGGACGAGGTCTACGTGTTCACGCCGAAGGGCCACATCCGGCAATTGCCACGGGGCTCGACGGCGGTCGATTTCGCCTACTCGGTACACACCGAGCTTGGCGATCACTGCGTCGCCGTGCGCATCGATCAGCAGCTGGAGCCGCTGAACACGATCCTGAAGAACGGCCAGACCATCGAAGTGATCACCGCGCGTCATGCCCGGCCGAACGCGGCCTGGCTGAACTACGTGAAGACGGTCAAAGCCCGCCAGCACATCCGCAACTTCCTGAAGAACCAGCGTGAGGATGAGGCGATCCGCCTCGGTCGCCGTCTGCTGGAAATTGCGCTGCGCGAACTGAACGTGCCGCTGACCGTGCTCAAGGAAGAATCGACCGGTGCGGTACTGAAGGCTTTTGGCCTGGCCGACATCGAAGACCTGTACGTGTCGATCGGCAGCGGCAGCCGTCTGGCGCCGCTGGTTGCGCGTCACTTCCTGCCCGATCCGAGCGCGGAAACCATTCCCGGCGAAAGCGTGCCGCTGGCCGTGGAAGGCACCGAAGGCCTGGTCATCGACTACGCCAAGTGCTGCCATCCGATTCCCGGCGACGAGATCTGCGGCTATGTGTCGATCGGCCGCGGCATCGTCGTCCATCGCCTCGAGTGCAGGCACGTGTCGGCGCGCAAGGGTGCGGCGCAGGAGCGCGTGCCGCTGATCTGGTCGCCGAGCGTGCAGGGCGATTTCCTCGTCGAACTGAAGCTCAAGGCCGAGAACCGGCGCGGCTTGCTTGCGGGCGTGGCCGGCGAGATTGCCGGCGGCGGCTCGGGCATCGAGAACGTGCAGATGCCGGAACGCGGCGGCGGCGATGCGGCGCTGGAAATGCGCTTCGTGATCACCGTCCGCGATCGCGTCCATCTGGCCCGGGTGCTGCGTCGCCTGCGCCGGCTCGAAGCCGTGCAGCGCGTGATCCGTATCTAGCCACCAACGCTGTTTGTTTCACCGACCTGTCTTTCGCAGAGAGTTTTCGCATGACCCGAACGATCATCCATACCGACGACGCCCCGGCCGCGATCGGCCCGTATTCCCAGGCCGTCAAGATCGGCGCTAGCGTCTATCTCTCGGGCCAGATTCCCCTCGATCCGAAGACCATGACCCTGGTCAACGCGACCATCGAAGACGAAGCCCATCAGGTGTTCAAGAACCTGCGCGCGGTCTGCGTCGCTGCCGGTGGTGGCCTTGGCGACATTGCCAAGCTGAACATCTTCCTGACCGATCTCGGCCATTTCGCGACGGTCAACGCGATCATGGTCGAGTACTTCTCGGCACCGTTCCCGGCGCGCGCCGCGATTGGTGTGGCCAGCCTGCCGCGTGGCGCTCGCATCGAGGCCGATGCGGTGATGGTGCTCGGCTAAACCCGAACCTCCCGGCCGCGCGCCGCCAGCGATGAGCGATTCCCGCAGCCTATCGCGACCCGGCCAACGGCCGGCGCTGAGCCTGGATACCGAGCTGACCTTCCTCAAAGGCGCCGGTCCGGCGGTCGCAATGAAGCTGAAGCCGCTAGGCCTGGAACGGGTGCGCGATCTGCTGCTGCATTTGCCGATCCGCTATGAAGATCGCCGCCGCATCGTGCCGATCAGCGAGGTCGTCCACGGTGCTGAAGCGCTGGTCTGCGGTCGTATCGAATCCGCCGAGGTGCGCTTCGCTGCCAAGCGCTGGCTGCGGGTGGTCATCGACGATGGCCGTGCCAGCCTGGTGTTGCGCTTCTTCCATTTCAACGAAGCGCAGAAAGCCGCGATGGTCAGCGGCCACTGGTTGCGCGCCTTCGGTACCGTGCGGGTCGGCAACAGCGGCACCGAGATCGTGCATCCCGAATACCGGGTTGCCGAAACCGCCGCGCAACTGCCGCCGGAAGATCGGCTGACGCCGATCTATGGCCTGACCACCGGCATCACCCAGACGCGGGTCCGCGCGCTGATCCAGCAGGCGCTGGCGGTGGCGCAAGCCGATCCGGATTACGCGGCCGATTTCCCCGGCCTCGGCGGCCCGGCGACGCTCGCGGCGCTGCGCACCCTGCACGAGCCGGATGGCCGCGATCTCGGCGATCTGCTGCTCGATCGCCATCCAGCACAGATTCGTCTGGTGCGCGAAGAGCTGCTCGCCCATCAGCTGTGCATGCGCCTGCTGCGCAAGCAGACCAAGGCCGCGCCCGGCGCGCGCATCGAAGCGGTGCTGCCAGCGGCGGCGAAGCTGCAGGAAAAGCTGCCGTTCGCGATGACCAGCGCCCAGCGCCGGGTGATTTCCGATATCGCCCACGACCTCGCCGCCGGCAAGCCGATGCTGCGGCTGATCCAGGGCGATGTTGGCTCCGGCAAGACCGTGGTCGCCGCCGCCGCGATGCTCGGCACCGCACTCAGCGGCCTGCAATCGGTGTTGATGGCACCGACCGAGCTGCTGGTCGAGCAGCACGCGCGCACCTTGTCCGGCTGGCTGAATGCGGTCGGTGTCGACGTTGGCCTGCTGACCGGCAAGATGAAGAAGTCCGAGCGCGATGCCGCACTCCATCGCGCGGCGACTGGCGAGACCTCGGTCTGGGTCGGTACCCACGCGCTGTTCCAGGGCGACCTGAAGTTCAGGAAGCTGGCGCTGGTGGTCGTTGACGAACAGCACCGCTTCGGCGTCGGCCAGCGCCTGGCCTTGAGGGACAAGGGTCCGGCCGGGGTCACGCCGCATCAACTGATCATGTCGGCCACTCCGATTCCCCGGACCCTGGCGCAGACCGTCTACGCCGATCTCGATGTCTCGGTGATCGACGAACTGCCGCCCGGCCGCACGCCGGTGCAGACCGTGGTGCTGTCGAACGAGCGCCGCTTCAACGTGCTGTCGCGGATCGGCGAAGCCTGCCGTCTCGGTCGGCAGGCTTACTGGGTCTGCACCTTGATCGAGGAGAACAGCGAGCTGCAGGCGCAGGCCGCCGAGGAAACCTATCGGCAGTTGCGCGAGGAGCTGCCGGAGCTGCGGGTCGGCCTGGTTCACGGCCGTTTGAAGGCCGCCGAAAAAGAAGCGCAGATGCGCGCCTTCCAGAGTGGTGCCACGCAATTGCTGGTGGCGACGACGGTGATCGAGGTCGGCGTCGACGTGCCGAACGCCAGCATCATGATCATCGACAACGCCGAGCGGCTGGGCCTGTCGCAACTGCATCAGCTGCGCGGCCGGGTCGGCCGTGGCGCCACCGCCAGCCAGTGCCTGCTGATGTACCAGCCGCCGCTCGGTGAAGGCTCGCGGGCGCGGCTCGATGTGATGCGCACGACCACCGATGGCTTCGTCATCGCCCAGAAGGATCTCGAACTGCGTGGTCCCGGCGAACTGCTTGGCCGCCGCCAGACCGGCCTCATCGGCATGAAGATCGCCGACCCGGTGCGCGATTCAGCGCTGATTCCCGGCCTGCAGAAGCTTGCCGATGACTGGTGGCTGAAGTCGCCCAAGGATGCGAAGCGGATGATCGCGCGCTGGATTGGTGATGCGGATCGCTATGCGCAGGTTTGAGTGCCGTGCGGCGATTTACTTCGAGCGACCGATCGCTTATCCCTGAGCCACGTCGCCGGCATGACTGGCGACACCAGCAAAAGCGCATGGCCACGGGTCACGCGCGGGCTTCGGGGAAAACACATGAACGTAGGCTTGGCTGCCACTGCATTCCGGCGCTTGTTGCTCGGCGTCACGCTGGGCATGACGCTAGGTGCTGGCGCGGCGAACGCGGAAGCGCCCGCCGCCGCCGCGGTGCCCGCGTTCAAGGCCGATGGCGACACCGCCCGTCAGTACGCCGACTACTGCGCGCTCGATCTGCTCGCCGCCGCCGTGCCGGACCCGCGCATTCCGCGTCACCGCCGTGGCTACGATCAGGCCATCGCGGCAATCACCCAGGGCATGCTCGACGGCGGCTACGTGCTCGATCGCTACGATCTGCCGTGGCTGGCCGCGAAGGACAAGGTCGTTACCCGCAGCAGCGACTACGGCCTGCTGCTGTTCCGGGACGATGGCTGGCGCAATCCGCCGCAGGCCGGCCAGCCGATCCGCTCCGGCACGGCGCTGCGCGCGGTTTACCTGCTGCCGGAAACCGCGACCGATGGCTTGCACGCGCCGGCCGTCGATGCCGTATTGGCCCGCGTCCATGCGCAGTTGCGCGAGGTTCCGAGCGCCGCCGCACACTGTGTTGGCCAGCCGCTGGCCGGCGCGACCGGCGTTCGGTTGGCCGCTTTTCACGGCTGTGCGGCGGATCAGTTGCTGGTGCTCGGGCCGCTGTTCTCCGGCTCGCTCGATGCGCTGGCGCAGCGCGCCTGGGCCTTGGGCGCAGCGCCGTCCGGCCTGTGCGCGGTGTCGAGCAGCACCACCGCGCGCAGCAATCATTTCCTTGCCGACGTGCTCGGCAGCAACGGCGGCACGCCGCGCCTGAGCTTCCAGCAACTGGCGGTTGGCGACGATCACAAGATGTTGGCGCTGGCGCAGTTGGCGAAGCAGTTCGATATCCAGCCGGAGCGGATCGCCTTCCTCAGTGAATCGACGGTGTTCGGCACCAGCATCTGCCCGGCGAAGAACACCACGCTGTACGACCTGCTGGGCGACGATCAAAAGCGGCTCTGCGACGGTGCCACCCAGATCGGCTTCCCGTCGAACATCTCTAGCATCCGCCAGGGCGCGCAGCAGCAGGCCGATGCGCTGCGCCGCGACAACCCGCTGCCCTTGCCGGTCAGCGAACGGCATCTGCCGATCGTCGATGCCGGCGATATCGAAAGCGAATTGCCGGAAAGTCAGCAATCGCGGCTGACCGCCGCCAGCGTCGAACTGGAACTGACCGACGTGCTCGACCGGCTCAAGGCCGACCGGCCGGAGATGGTTGTCGTCGTCGCCACCGATGTCCGCGACCGCGCCTTCCTGTTCGATCAGGTGCGCAGGCTGTTGCCCCGAGTGCTGCTGATCGATTTCGAGACCGATCGCCTGCTCGCCCATCCTGATTTCGCCCATGCCAGCCGGGGCGTGCTGACCCTGGCCTCGTCGGAACTCGATTGCCTGGAGAACAACGACCGGTATTGCCGCGACGCCGCCGGCCTGGAGCGGCAGGCGGGCAACGGCAATCAGCGGCGTTCGAACTGGTCCACCGATCGCCAGGCGATCCTGCAGAAAGCGGTGTCAAGGATCGGCCGCGGAGCGGCGAATTGTCCCGATGTCGCGGCGGGGACAGTCTGCGACGAACGGCCGCCGCTGCTGCACGTCGTAGGCTATGACCGGCTGCGCCCGCTGGCCGGCAGCCGAACGTCGGCCACCGGCCTCCAGGCCTGGCTGCAAAGGCACGTCGGCCTGCTGACGGTGATCTACAGCCTCGGCATCGTCACCTTGTGGCTCTGCGAATACTTCGCCACCCATGGCGACTGGAAGCTCTGGCACTGGCTCGCGCGGCCGGCGGGCCGGCTTGCCAGCATGGCGCTGGCCTATCCGTTCGTGATCACCGCCTTGCTGCTGGCGGCTGGCGCGCTGGACAGCCTGATCGCCGTGCTCACCTGCCTGGCGCTGGTGGCGCTGCTGTACTACGTGATTCCGATCCTGCGCCGCATGGCGATCCGTCCCGTCGTCCACACCACGGCGCGCGAGCACGCGCCACCGCGCACCGCCTGGACTTTCATCCTGTGGCTGGCGCTGTTCGCGGTCTGGATTTTCGAGAGCCTGCGGCTCGACGGCCTGCAGCAGCCGGGGCTGATCGATGCCTCGGCGCTCGCTGGCTTGAGTCTCGACCCGGAATCGGGCCTCGCCTATCAACTGGTGCTGGTGCTGGCGGCAACCGTGACCCTGATGGCGTTCACCACCATCCTCGCCGCCGTCGCCCGCACCAATCGCAACGCGGCCTTGCTGTGTCTGGCGGCGGGTGAAACGGCGGAGTCGGTGATGGCGGATGCCAAGCGTTCGAGCTTCGCCGACGTCGCCGAGGCCTATCAGCATTTCCTGCACTGGCGCGATCCGCTGCTGGTGATCGGTCTGGCCTTGGTCGGTGCGCTGCTGGTATCGATCATCGGTTATGAGGGCCTGAGTCAGACCGTGTTTGGGCCGGCAGCCTCGCGAGCGGCGCTGAGCTGTCTTGCGATCACGACGACGACGGCGCTGGCGCTGCTCTGCGCGCAGATCAGCCTCGGCAAGCGGATTCTCGCGGTCAGCACCTACGTTCGGCAGCGGGTGCTGGGCGCTGACGGCGCTGCGCCCGAGGCACCCGAAGGCAGTCTCGGCTGCTGGCCGCAGAACGTCGGTGCGCCGCTGTCGTTCCCGCAGACACCGGTCGCTGCCTGGAGCCACTGCGGTGGTGCGGAGGCGCAGCGGCTGCGCGGCCATGACCGGCCGCGTTCGCTGAGCGATGAGCAGCGCCGCGAGCAGATCATTGATGGACTGAAGGCGCTGTTCACGGGCGGCCATTCGCGCGATCCGCAGCCGCGACTGGCGCTGTTCGTCTACCTCACCGGCGAGCTGTTCCTGTTCCGCTTCGTCGGCCTGGGCGCGACCCTGGCGACGCTCACGGGTGTTGCGATCCTGTACCTGTTTCCGGTCACCGGCGCGACCGCTTTCCTGCTGCTGAACCTGGCGCTGCTGGTGACGGTTGGCCTGCTGTCCGGTCATTACGCATTGCGCTTCGAGCACAACGACGTGCTCAGCAACATCGTCTGCAATCAGCCGCGCGCCGGCAAGGTGTCGACGGCGCTGTTCGGCTATATCGCCTTCCCGTTCGTGATCCTGGCGATGGCGATCACGCTCAGCCAGACGCCCGGCGTGCTCGGCTGGAGCGGCGGCCTGATCCGGCTGCTGCTGAAGTCCGTCGGCCTCGGTGGTCTGTAGTCGGCAATGGGGCACAGCGGCGCTGGCAGAATGTAGGAATGATGATTCGCGAACGTTTACGGGAACGCTGGCAGGTCTGGGCCCAGCTGATGCGGCTTGACAAGCCGGTCGGCATTTATCTTCTGTTGTGGCCAACCTTGTGGGCTTTATGGTTTGCGGCCGGCGGGCTGCCGCCACTGGGGCTGCTGGCGATCTTCATCGCCGGCACCGTGCTGATGCGCAGTGCCGGCTGCGTGATCAATGACCTTGCCGACCGCAAGTTCGATGGCCACGTCGAGCGCACCCGCCAGCGGCCGCTGGCCTCGGGCCGGGCGCGGCCTGCGGAAGCGCTGATCCTGTTCCTGGTGCTCGGTCTGATCTCGCTCGCCGTGGCCGCGCCGCTGAATGCCGCTGCGCTGTGGCTGACCGTGCCGGCGGTCGTGCTGGCAGCGAGCTATCCGTTCGCCAAGCGCTTTCACAGCCTGCCGCAGGCGCATCTCGGCATCGCCTTTTCATGGGGCATTCCGATGGCTTCCGCTGCCGTCTCCGGCAGTGTCGACTGGCCCATGTCGACAATCCTGATGGCCGCCAACCTGTGCTGGGTGATCGCCTACGACACCCTGTATGCGATGGTCGATCGCGATGACGATCTGCGCATCGGCGTGAAATCCAGCGCCATCCTGTTCGGCCGCCATGACCGCTTGATCGTCGGCCTGCTTCAAGCGGCCGCGTTGTTGCTGCTGGCGTTCGCCGGCTGGCGAGTGGCGCTGGCCTGGCCTTACTACGCAGGGCTGCTGCTGGCGGCGATCTTCGCGGTCCATCAGCTCTGGCAGGTGCGGCATCGTGAGCGCGCCGCCTGTTTTTCTGCGTTCCTTGGAAACAATCGTATCGGTGCTCTGGTCTTTCTGGGGCTCGCCGTATCGCTACCGCCGTTCTGAACGAGGATTCACGATGCCCGCACCTGCAACCCGCTTGTTTCGATGGCCGCTTGCTGCGGCCCTGCTGACCCTATGCGGCCTGATCGCCTGCGCCCACGCGAAGGAGGCCGACGATGGTGATGACGCTGTCGAGCTAGCGGCCCCCCCGGGCAGCGGCAGCGCGGCTGCAAGGCGCGCGGTCGTCTACACCCCGGCTAATTGGCCAACAGCGCTATCCGGCGATCTCTTCACGCCGGACGGCAAGGTGCCGGCAAACGGCCGGCCCGCCGTGGTCACGCTGCACGGCGGTGCCTGGCACAAGGGCGATCGGCAGAAGCTTGCGGGCTTCGCCAAGCGTCTGGCCTCACGCGGTTATGTCGCACTGACCATCGATTACCGGCTGGTGCCAGACGCGATCTATCCGGCGCAGCTGCAAGACGTGCAGCAGGCGGTGCGCTACCTGCGTGCGAACGCGGCAAGCCTCGGTGTCGATCCAAAACGGATCGCGCTCTGGGGTTCGTCGGCTGGCGCTCACCTCGCGGTGCTGGCGGCAGGCCTGAGCCCCGGGGACCCGCTGTATGACCCAGAAGCGCGGGTGCAGGCGGTGGTCGGCGCGGGCACGCCCACCGACTTCCGCGACGGCGGAGGCGGCAACAAATCGCTAGCCAGCTTTCTTGGCGAGCGCTGGAGCAAAGGTTCGAAGGTGTTCATCGACGCTTCGCCGATCGCCCATGTTTCGGCGGACGATCCGCCGGTGTTCCTGATTCATGGCGATGCCGACACCACCGTGCCGCCCGAGCAGGCCATCGTCTACCGCGATGCCCTGACCGCCGCTGGCGTGCCGAATACCTTGCTGCTGCTCCCCGGGGTCGGGCATGTGCTCGGCGCCGCTGGCAAGGATGCGTTGTCGCGCGGGATGGATTTTCTTGACCAGCGGCTGCGTCCCTGAAGCGTTGGAATCCCGATCGCTATATCGGCCGTAATGGCAAGCGACGGCGCAACTCGCGCCGAAAGCCCCTGAACCCGGATTTCCCAATGCTCAGATTCGTATCCGCAGCGCTGCTGCCAGTCGCCGTGCTCAGCAGCGGCTGCGCCCGCCACATCGGCAAGCCCGAAGTGCCGCAGCCGGCCCGCGTCGAACGCAGCTACAGCGTCCAGCGCGACCAGCTATTCACGCCGCCGAACTGGCCGAAGGCGCTGCTCGCCGATGTCTACACGCCGAGTGGTGCGCCGCCTTCCGGCGCGCGCTGGCCGGCGGTGCTGGTGATCCACGGCGGCGGCTGGAAAAGCGGTGACCGGGCGCAGGTTGAATCGATCGCCGAACGAGTCGCCAAGCGCGGCTATGTGGCGGTCAACATCACTTACCGGCTGGTGCCGGATGCGCTGTTTCCGGCGCCGGTCGAGGATGTGCAGCAGGTGCTGCGCTGGCTGCGCGCCAATGCCGATCGCTATCAGGTCGACCCCACCCGCATCGGCGCCTGGGGCTATTCGGCCGGTGCCCATCTGGCCGCGCTGGTCGGGGCCTTGAGCCCCGGCGACCGGCTGTATGCCGAGGATGCGCGGCTGAAAGTGGTGGTGGCCGGCGGCACCCCGGCCGATCTGCGCAAGTTCCACGGCGGCACCCTGGTGCCGAACTTCCTCGGTGAGCGCTGGAGCGAGAATTCGGTTGCGTTCCGCGAATCCTCGCCGGCGGCCTACGTGACTGCGGGCGATCCGCCGGTGTTCCTGTACCACGGCACCTGGGACACACTGGTGCCGCTCGATCAGTCGCTGGACTACAAAGTGGCGCTTGACGAAGCGGGCGTGGCCAACGAGCTCTACCTGCTGCGTGGCCTCGGCCATATCGCCGCCTTCCTGATGGATGGTGCAGCGGTGCAGCGCGGTGCTGATTTTCTCGATCGTCACTTGCGTTGAATGGGGTATTCGGGCGTTTCAAGCCACCCGCGCCACCGTCCACACTTCGATCCGTGCTGCCCCGGCTTCGCGGCAGACGCGGGCCAGTTCGTTGACGGTGCTGCCGGTGGTCATCACATCGTCGATCAGCGCGATATGGCGGCCGGCGATCCGCGCTTCGACAGCAAACGCGCCGCGCACTTCGCGGCGGCGCTCGACGGCGCGCTTGCCGATCTGGTCGGCGGTTTCGCGGGTGCGTGTCGCCGCTTGCCAGTCGATGTCGATCGCCAGCGAGCGGCTGATGCCGCGCGCCAGTTCCAGCGCCTGGTTGTAGCCGCGCTTGCGCAGCCGCTGCGGGTACAGCGGCACCGGGATCAGCAACTCGGGAAACGGCGTGGGGCGTGCTGCGACGAGAGCGGCGATCTCGCCACCGAGCCAGCGCGATTGCCGGAACTGCGCGTGGTACTTCAGACCGGCAATCGCCTGCTTGATCGGTGCCTGATAGCGGAACGCCGACAGCGCGCTGTCGAAATGCGGAGGCTCGGCCGCACAACTGGCGCAGACATGGCTGATCGGGCCGTTCAGCGGCAGCGCGCAGACCGGACAGGCGATGCGGTTCCACGGCAGGCTGCTGCGGCAACCGTCGCAGATCGTCCCCGGATCAGCCGGGCCGGCGCACAGCAGGCAGGCGGACGGGACGATCCAGCGCTTCAGTGCCGAGATCACGTCAACCATGAAGATGGTTTTTCGGTTGACAACAGTCGGGCCGGGCGGAAACACTGCGCGCCTCTTTCACTGTCCGGATTTCCCCATGTCGCTTGCCCTCGCGCCGTCGCCCAGCAGCCCAGTCAGTGCTTCCTTCGCTCCCGTTCGCAATGACTGGACGCGCGCCGAAGTCGAAGCGCTGTTCGCGCTGCCGTTCAACGATCTGCTGTTCCGGGCTCAGAGCGTTCATCGCCTGCATTTCGATCCCAATGCGGTGCAACTTTCCACTCTGCTGTCGATCAAGACCGGCGCCTGCCCCGAGGATTGCGGCTACTGCCCGCAGAGCGCGCGCTTCAGCACCGGGTTGAAAGCCGAGCCGCTGATGCCGCTCGCCGAAGTGATCAAGGCCGCCCACGATGCCAAGGCCAATGGCGCGACGCGCTTCTGCATGGGCGCGGCCTGGCGCGCGCCGAAGGACAAGGACATCGAAAAAGTGTCCGAAATGGTTCGCGAAGTGAAGGCACTCGGTCTGGAAACCTGCGTCACCCTGGGCATGCTGAAAGCCTCGCAGGCGCAGAACCTGGCCAAGGCCGGGCTCGACTACTACAACCACAATCTCGATACCTCGCCGGAGTTCTACGGCGAGATCATCAGCACCCGCACCTACGACGATCGCCTGGAAACCCTGGCCAATGTCCGCGAAGCCGGGGTCAAGGTCTGCTGTGGCGGCATCGTCGGCATGGGCGAGTCCGAGACTGATCGTGTCGAGTTCCTGCGCGCGCTGGCCAATCTGCCGCAGCACCCGGAATCGGTGCCGATCAACGAGTTGGTCGCCGTACCCGGCACGCCGCTCGCCAATGCGGAGCCGCTCGATCCGCTGGACTTCGTGCGGATGATCGCCGTCGCCCGTCTGATGATGCCGGAGAGCTATGTGCGCCTGTCCGCCGGCCGCACCCAGATGAGCGACGAGACCCAGGCGCTGTGCTTCTTCGCCGGTGCCAATTCGATCTTCTACGGCGAGCGCCTGCTGACCACCAGCAACCCGCAGAACGCCCGCGATCGTGCCTTGCTGGCCAAGCTCGGCATGCGTACCGAACAGCGGGTCGATGGCTCGGCCCATCTCGACCATCAGCCTGCGGCCGCGACCGAGGCCCAGACGGCTTGCTGCAACGAATGAACGCCCCGGTTGCCGGGCTGCCCGTCCAGGGATCGGCGCTCGATGCCCGGCTGAGCGCGGAACTGGAACGGCTACGCGCCGCCGACCTGTATCGCCAGCGGCGGGTCATCGACGGCAGCCACGGCGTGCGATTGCTGGTAGGCGGCAAGGCCTGCATCAGCTTCTGCAGCAATGATTACCTCGGCCTGGCCAGTGATCCGCGGGTCGCCGAAGCCGGTCGTGCGGCATTGGCCCGGGTAGGCACCGGCAGCGGTGCGGCGGCGCTGATCTCCGGCTACAACAGCGAGCACGCGCGGCTTGAGGAAGAGCTGGCCGACTACTGCGGCCGCGAGCGCGTGCTGCTGTTTTCCAGCGGCTGGGCGGCGAATCTCGGCCTGCTGCGTGCGCTGTTCGGCCGCGAAGACACGCTAATCTGCGACGAACTGAACCATGCCAGCCTGATCGATGGCGCGCGCTTGTCCGGTGCCCGCTACGTGCGCGTGCCGCACGGCGATGTCGCGGCGATCGAAGCGGCGCTGAGCGAAGCGCGTGAGCAGGGCGGCGAGATCGGCATGGTCAGCGATTCGATCTTCAGCATGGACGGCGATGAAGCCGAGGTGCCGGCACTGGCGCGGCTGGCGACGCGCAGCGGCGCGACCCTGATCGTCGACGATGCCCATGGCTTCGGCGTGCAGCCGTCGCCGGCGCTTCGCTATCCGGGTGCCGATGCGCCCGAGGTTTATGTCGCTACGCTCGGCAAGAGCCTCGGGGCATCGGGTGCTTTCGTTGCCGGTTCCGAAGCGCTGATCGAATTCCTGATCCAGCGCGCCCGCACCTGGGTGTTCTCGACAGCGCCACCGCCAGCGATCGCCGCTGCAGCGCGTGCTGCACTGGCGATCGTCCGCAGCGAACCGGAACATCAGGCGCAACTGGCCCGCAACATCGCCCGCTTCCGCGCCGGCATTGCCGCACTCGGCGAGGACCTGCCGTTCCGGTTGATGGCGTCGACGACGCCGATCCAGCCGCTGATCGTCGGCGACGCCGGACGGGCGATGGCGCTGTCGCGAGCCTTGTTCGAGCGCGGCTACTGGGTGGCGGCGATCCGGCCACCGACGGTGCCGGCCGGTACCTCGCGGCTGCGGGTGACCTTGTCGGCGGCGCATACCGAGGCACAGATCGACGGGCTGCTGGAAGCAGTGGCCAGTGTCCAGTAGTCAGTGGCCAGAACTGCCGCGATTCTGGCCACTGACTACTGACCACCGACCACTGCTTTGAAAGGCACGATCTTCGTCACCGGTACCGACACCGGTGTCGGCAAGACCCACGCCGCCTGCGCGTTGATCCGGGCCTTGCGCGGCCAAGGGCTCAAGGTCGGTGCCATGAAACCGATCGCCAGCGGCTGCGAACATACGGCCGATGGCCTGCGCAACGATGACGCGCTGGCGCTGATCGCCGCGACCGGCCGGCCCTTGGCTTATGCCGACGTCAATCCCTACGCCTTCGAGCCGCCGATTGCGCCGCATCTTGCCGCCGCAGCCGTTGGCGTCGATATCGACCTCGCGGTGCTCGATGCCGCTCATGCGCGGCTGGCGGCGGATTGCGAGCTGCTGGTCGTTGAAGGTGCCGGTGGCTGGCGGGTGCCGCTGTCGGCGCAGGCGGCTCATGCCGGTTACGCCGGCTGGGTCGCCGGCCATGGCTGGCCGGTCTTGCTGGTGGTCGGTTTGCGGCTCGGCTGCCTGAACCATGCGCTGCTGACGGCGGAATCGATTGTGCGGCGGGTGCCGCTGGTCGGCTGGATCGCCAACCGCCTGCCCCCGGAGCAGCCGGCCTGGCGGGACAATGTGGCGACCTTGACACAGCAATTGCCGGCGCCGCTGCTGGGCTGCCTGCCGCCGGATGGTGATGCCGCTGCGGCGATCGATGGCAGCGCCGTGCTCAGGGCGCTGTGCGGTGCCTGAACCCCTGCCGATGCGCTGATCGCTTCATCGGCAATGATCAACCGTTATCTCGGCATCGCTGAGCCGATGACAGAAACGGGACAGCGGCCCTTGGTAGCCGCGCGGCTCAGTCAGGTCAAGGCTTTGCGGCTGGCGCTTCATCCACTACAATCCGCCCGCTGCGAAGCCCGCTAATGCCAAGGACGTGATCGGACTGCGTCGTGACCACAGTGCGTGACACTTTGCTGGTGATCGGTCCGAATGCGTCGATGTCGGTACGTGCGGCGCAAGGGGCGATGCTGGTGATGGCGACGGTGTGCTTAAGCATCGCGGGCTTGTTCACCTGGCACGGCTTCTGGCCGGTTCTGCCGTTTGCAGGACTGGAGCTGGCGGCGCTGGCTTGGGCACTGTGCTTGAGTTTGCGGCGAACCGGTATCGGGAAGTGATCAGGTTCGACGATCAGCGGCTGCGGGTCGAATGCGGCATGAGTGTGGAAGGTGCTGCGCTGTCGGTGGACTGGCTCAGGTCTGCGACGCGGGTGCTGTTGGAAATGGGGCCGCATCGCAACGATCCAAGCCGGCTCAAGCTGGTCAACGGATCGCGAAGTCTGGAACTGGGCCGATGCCTGACGGATGAAGAGCGCGACAGGCTGGCAGCAAGATTGCGTGAACTGATACTGGCCGGCTGGCGCGCCGGGCCGCCTGTGGCGGCACAAGACGCGACGCCGGACTGCAACTGAATTTCTACATTTGGGGCTGGAGTGGATATGTCGAACCTGATTCGCGGCCTGCGTGGCCTTGCACTCGCAATGACCGGCATGGCCGGAAGTTTTGCGGCGCGGGCTGCAGACACGATGGAAAGCGCCTACTGGAACCTGCCGAAGGGCGTCACCGACATCAGCAACGAGGTCTGGCATCTGCACATGGCCGCGTTCTGGGTCTGCGTGGTGATCGCCATCGTGGTGTTCGGCGTGATGTTCTATTCGATCTTCGCGCACCGTCGCTCGAAGCATCCGGTGCCGGCAACGTTCCATCATTCGACCACCGTCGAGATCATCTGGACAATCATCCCGTTCGTGATCCTGATCGGTCTGGCCGTGCCGGCTGCCGGCACGCTGATCAAGCAGTACGACACCCGCAACGCTGAGATGACGGTGAAGATCACCGGCTACCAGTGGAAGTGGCAGTACGAGTATGTCGGCGAAGGCGTCAGCTTCTTCTCGACGCTCGATCCGGAATCGAACAATGCGCGCCAGCTGCACTCCGGCATCGATCCGAAGACGGTGCCGCACTACCTGCACAACACCGACAACTATCTGGTGCTGCCGGTCGGCAAGAAGGTTCGCTTCCTGTTGACCTCGAACGACGTCATCCACGGCTGGTGGGTGCCGGATCTGGCGATCAAGAAGGACGCGATCCCGGGCTACATCAACGAGATGTGGACCCAGATCAACGAGCCGGGCATTTATCGCGGCCAGTGCACCGTGCTCTGCGGCCGTGACCACGGCTTCATGCCGATCGTCGTCCACGCGATGAGCGCAGCCGACTACGCCGCCTGGCTGGCCAAGCAGAAGGGTGGTGCCGAAGTCGCCGCCGCTGCGCCGGTTGTTGCCACTGATGCCGCTGTCGATGCCCCTGTCGCCCCGGCTGCTGCCGAAGCGGCTCCGGTTGAAGTCGCCGCCTCCAGTCCGGCCGCTGCTGCTCCGGCGGCTGTCGATGCGAAGGCCGGTGAGAAACTGTTCCTCGGCAACTGCGCCGCCTGCCATCAGGCGACCGGTGCTGGCCTGCCGCCGACCTTCCCGGCGCTGACTGGTTCGAAAGTCGTTGCCGGTCCGATCGACGCCCAGATCACCCAGGTGCTGAAGGGCAAGAACGCGATGCCGCCGTTTGCTCAGTTGTCGGATGCCGATATCGCTGCGGTGGTGACCTACACGCGCAACAACCTCGGCAACAAGGTTGGCGACACCGCCAGCGCAGAACAGGTCAAGAAGCTGCGCTGATCCGCGCGGCTTGACGTCGTCACCTTCAAGAATCCAGATTGAGTCAGGAGCACCGAGTCATGGCCAACACGCACGCGCATCACGACCATGGGCATGATCACGCCCACGACCACGAACATCACGGTCCCGACAAGGGCGTGATGCGCTGGATCAAGACCACCAATCACAAGGACCTCGGTACCTTGTATCTGTGGTTCTCGTTCATCATGTTCTTCATTGGCGGCCTGATGTCGCTGGTGATCCGCGCTGAGCTGTTCCAGCCGGGCATGCAGTTCATCGATCCCGAGTTCTACAACCAGATGATCACCCTGCATGCGCTGGTGATGATCTTCGGCGGCGTCATGCCGGGCTTCGTGGGACTTGCGAACTGGATGGTGCCGATGATGATCGGCTGCTCCGATCTGGCCCTGCCTAGAGTCAACAACTGGGGCTTCTGGATCCTGCCGTTCGCGTTCTCGATGCTGCTGTCGACGCTGTTCCTGCCGGGCGGTGGCCCTGCCGGCGGCTGGACGCTGTATCCGCCGCTGGTCCTCCAGGGTGGTGCCTCGTTCCCGCTGACCATCTTCGCGATCCACATGCTCGGCATCTCGTCGATCACCGGTGCGATCAACGTCGTGGTCACGATCATGAACATGCGCGCGCCGGGCATGACCCTGCTGAAGATGCCGCTGTTCGTCTGGACCTGGCTGATCACCGCTTATCTCTTGATCGCGGTCATGCCGGTGCTCGCCGGTGCGGTGACCATGCTGCTGACCGACAAGTACTTCGGCACCAGCTTCTTCAACGCCGCTGGTGGCGGCGACCCGGTGATGTTCGAACACATCTTCTGGTTCTTCGGCCACCCGGAGGTCTACATCATGATCCTCCCGGCCTTCGGCATCGTCTCGACGATCATCCCGACCTTTGCCCGCAAGCGTCTGTTTGGCTATGACTCGATGGTCTATGCCGTCGCCTCGATCGCCTTCCTGTCGTTCATCGTCTGGGCGCACCACATGTTCACCGTCGGCATTCCGCTGGCGGGCGAACTGTTCTTCATGTTCTCGACCATGCTGATCGCGGTGCCGACCGGCGTGAAGGTGTTCAACTGGCTGGCGACCATGTGGCGCGGCTCGATGACCTACGAGACGCCGATGCTGTTCGCGATCGGCTTCGTGTTCCTGTTCACCATCGGCGGCTTCTCGGGAATCATGCTGGCGCTGGCGCCGGTCGATTTCCAGTACCACAACAGCTACTTCGTGGTCGCCCACTTCCACTATGTGCTGGTGCCGGGCGCGATCTTCTCGATCATCGCCGCCATCTACTACTGGATTCCGAAGTGGACCGGCGTGATGTACGACGAGCGGCTCGGCAAGATTCACTTCTGGCTGAGCGCGATTTTCATCAACGTCACTTTCTTCCCGCAGCATTTCGTCGGTCTGGCCGGCATGCCGCGCCGCATCCCGGATTACGCGGTGCAGTTCACTGACTTCAATGTCATCTCGACCTACGGCGCGTTCCTGTACTTCATCGCGCAGTTCATCATGATCTACAACTTCCTTCGCTGCGCCATCTGGCGGAAGGGCATGGTCCCGGCGACGGCGCAGGTCTGGGAAGGCGCGCAGGGTCTGGAATGGACGGTGCCGTCGCCGGCACCTTACCACACCTTCGAAGATCCGCCGCATGTCGGTGATGAGCCTGCCGCTGCGCACTGAATACTGCTGAAACGAGATCATGACGACGATGACCAACAGCGCTGAACGACCGACCCGGCGCCGCAACTGGCGTCTGGCGGTGCTGCTGGCCCTCGTCGCTGTCGGCTTCTATGCCGGTTTCTTCATCGCCGTCAGCAACCGCGGCTGATGGCGATGAACAAGCCGGGACTCAGCAACAGCCGGGGCACCTGGAAACTGCTGGTCGTGGTCGCCGGCATGTTCTGCTTCGGTTTCGTGCTGGTGCCGATGTACAACGCGATCTGCCAGTTGGTGAACCTCAATGGCAAGGACAGCGCGATGCTGGTGTCGGCCAAGGACGTCGTCGAGCGCGAAGATACGACGCGCACGGTGAAGGTCGAGTTCGTGACCACCGTCAACGGTGGCCGCGTGTTCACCTTTCGCGCCGAGCAGCCATCGGTGCAGGTGCATCCGGGCAAGCTGTATACGGTCGATTTCGTGGCGCGCAATGAGCGGGACGAAGCAGTGATCGGTCAGGCGGTGCCCAGCGTCGCGCCGTGGAATGCGGCCCGTCATCTGCGCAAGACCGAATGTTTCTGCTTCAGTCAGCAGCCGTTTGCGGCGAATGAAGAGAAGCGCATGCCGGTCCGTTTCATGCTGGATCCGGAATTGCCGGCCGATGTCGAAGTGGTGACCCTGTCGTACACGTTCTTCGATGCCACCGCGCTGGCTGGCGGCAAGGCGGTCGAGGAGTTGCAGAAGCAAGCTGTTGTCGCTGCACCGAAAAGCTAAGTAGCACCGCCATTCAAAGCAGATTTCCAAGCAGATAGATAAGGAACCCGACATGGCAACCCATGCCGCAGCAAGCGATTCCCACAACCGACGCTACTTCGTGCCGCCGCCGAGCGCCTGGCCGTTCATGCTGACGATCGCGCTCGGCACGATCCTGTACAGCGTCAGCATGTACCTCGAAGAGCGCCATCCGGGGCCGATTCCGTTCGTGCTCGGCGGCGCACTGTTCGTCTATATCGTGTTCACCTGGTTCCGCGGCGTGGCCCTGGAAAGCGAGACCGGCCAGTACAGCCCGCAGGTCGATCGCACCTATCGGCTCGGCATGAGCTGGTTCATCTTCTCGGAAGTGATGTTCTTCGCGGCGTTCTTCGGCGCGCTGTTCTACGCTCGCGAACTGTCGGTGCCCTGGCTGTCGGGCGAAGGGGCCCGCGTCAGCACCAACGAATACCTGTGGCCGCTGTTTGAAAATGTCTGGCCGACCAACGGCCCGGCCGCCATCGGTGGCGAGTTCAAGACCATCTCGCCCTGGCATCTGCCGCTGATCAACACGCTGCTGCTGCTGACTTCGTCGGTGACCATCACCTTTGCGCACCACGCGCTGAAGGAAGGTCATCGCAAGGCGACGATCCTGTGGATGTGGGCGACGATCGCGCTCGGCGCGACCTTCCTGTACTTCCAGGTCACCGAGTACATCGAGGCCTATCACGAGCTGAATCTGACGCTCGGCTCGGGCATCTACGGTTCGACGTTCTTCATGCTGACCGGCTTCCACGGCATGCACGTGACCCTGGGCACAATCATGATGATCTCGGTCACCGGTCGCCTGATGTCGGGCCACTTCAAGCCGGAAAGCCACTTCGGCTTCGAAGGCGTGGCCTGGTACTGGCATTTCGTCGACGTGGTTTGGGTCGGTCTGTTCATCTTCGTCTACATCCTGTAGACCAGACTTAGATGACCCGAAGCACGCGGACTCGCACAAGAGTTCGCGTGCTTTGTCTTTTGGGCGCTGGCTGTGTGGTGGCCGTCCCTGGCGCGGCTTCATCCTTCGTTATCAGCCCATGCGGATGGATCCAGCCCATCGTTGCCGCGATCAGCAGGAACACGATCAGTGCTACCTGCAGGCCGACTCTCAGGGTCAGCGCCCGCACCGTGCGTTTGCTCTTGCTGGAATCCTTCAGCATGAAGAACAGGGCCGAGAACAGCGATACCACGATGGCAATCAGCAGCACGGCGATAATCAGCTTGGCGAGCATGGCAAGGTCTGGAAAGGGATTGCCGGAATGTTAAAGCCCAGCGCGCAGCTTCGATACCGGGCGGGCCAGCCGTGACCACGCGCTGGAGTTTCCGCCCGCCGTGGTGGGCGATTTTCGGCACCGTGCTCGGCTGTGCGCTGACCGTCCAGCTTGGCCTGTGGCAGTGGCATCGCGGCTTGGCGCGCGAGGCGCTCGATGCCCAGTACCTGAGCGCTGCCACCGAGGTGCCGGAGGTTTTGCGGGTCGACAGCTTGGTGCCGGATGGTGCCGAGGCCGTGCGCGCCACGGCGGCCGGCGAATACGACGGCAGCCGACAGATTCTGCTCGACAACCAGGTACACGACCGCACGCCCGGCTATCAGGTGCTGACGCCGATCCGGCTGGAGTCGGGTGGCATCGCGCTGATCAATCGTGGCTGGGTTCCGCAAAATCCGGATCGTCGCGTGCTGCCGCAGCTACCGGTGCCAGCAGGACCGGTGATGCTCAGCGGCTTGTGGCGCTCGCTGCCGCAACCGGCGCTGCGGCTGAAGACCGATAATTGCGCCGCTGCCGATCAGCCGTGGCCGCGCATCGTCGAGTATCCGACGTCGGCTGATCTGGTTTGTCTGTACGGTGCCGACACCGCCACCGGCATGCTGCTGCTGGCACCGGATGCGCCAGACGGCTATCTGCGCGAATGGTCGCAGGGCGACCGCCGCTTTCCGCCACAACGCCATTACGGCTACGCCGCGCAGTGGTTCGCCTTTGCGGCGACCCTGTTGGTGATCTTCCTCAAGCTCAACCTGAAACGACGTCCATGAACCCGCAAGCCGCAAAACTGCGCCGATCCCGTTTGATCCTGGTATTGCTCGGGGCGCTGTTCATCGGCCCGCTGATCGCTGCCTGGGTGCTGTACAGCACGGGCATGCGCCCGTCGCTGACCACCAACTACGGTGAACTGGTGCTGCCGACCCAGCCGTTGCCGAAACTCGAAGTTCGGAATGTCGACGGCGAGCCCTTGCCGGAACTGCTGCTCGGACACTGGAGCCTCGTCCAGCTAGGCGGCGTTAGTTGTGACAGCGCCTGCAGCGATCGTCTGGTGCTGAGTCGTCAGGTGCGGCTGGCGCTTGGCGCTGCGGGCGTCAGCAAGGAACGGCTGCAACTGGTCTACATCGTGCCGGATGCTGCCGCCGCAGCCGCTGCGGTGGCGCAGCTCGGCGCGGCGCACCGGATTCTGCACGTCGTCGCCGATGCCGGTGCCGCCGGCCAGCGCGCCGAGGACGTGTTCAAACCGAGCGATCCGCAGGCTGTGTATCTGATCGATCCCAACGGCAACTGGTTGATGACTTACAAGGATCAGGCCGATGCCGACAAGCTGCAGCGCGGCTTGCTGAGTGATCTGAAGAAGCTGTTGAAGCTGTCGTCGATCGGATGAATCGTGACCCAGCGGGCGGCGAAATCGCAGCGTCACCACAGTAGTAAAATGCGCGGCTCGAAACACCACACCCCATGCTCCCGACCTTCAATCGCCTGAACCTGCTGACCCTGGTTCTCACTTTCGTGCTGATCGTGCTCGGTGCCTATGTGCGCCTGTCGAATGCCGGGCTTGGCTGCCCGGACTGGCCGGGCTGCTATGGCCACATCGGCGTGCCGGATGCCGCGCATGAAGTCGCCGCCGCCGAAGCCGCGTATCCGGAACGGCCTGTGCAAGCGCCGAAAGCCTGGAAGGAGATGGTCCATCGCTATCTCGCCGGCATCGTCGGCTTGCTGATCGGCGCACTGGCCGTGCTCGCCTGGCGTGATGCCAGTCGTCGTTTGCCGCGTGGCTTGGCGACGGCCACCGTCGGCGTGGTGCTGGTGCAGATCGTGTTCGGGGCGCTGACGGTCACCTTGAAGGTCAAACCGATCATCGTCACCACCCATCTGCTGCTGGGTTTGACGACCTTGTCACTGGTGTTCTGGATGTGGCTGGGCACGCGCACGCCATCAACTGCGCCAGCCAATGAGCCGCAGGCCGCTCTGCGGCGCGCCCACCTGCTCAAGCCACTATCGATCGCCGCGCTGCTGCTGCTCTGCGGCCAGATCTTTCTCGGCGGCTGGACCAGCACCAACTACGCCGCGCTGGCCTGTCCGGACTTCCCGGCCTGCCACGGCAGCTTCGCGCCGAAGGGCGAGCTCGGCGTGGCCTTCAAGCTGTGGCACGGCCTCGGCATCGATTACGAGGGCGGCATTCTCGATGTCGCCGCCCGGGCGACGATCCATCTCGTGCATCGCTATGGGGCGCTGGGCTTGAGTCTGGTGCTGATCGGCATCGCCGCCTATCTGCTGAGCCTGAAGCGGGCACCGTACCGGCAGCTTGCGTGCGCGTTGCTTGCTGCGCTGGCGCTGCAGGTGTTGATCGGTATCGGGCTGATCCATCTGCAACTGCCACTATGGCTGGCAGATGCCCACAACGCCGGTGCGGCGCTGCTGCTGCTGGCGGTGCTGGCACTGAATCACGCGGTCTGGCGTGGCGCTCCGCCTCGTCCGAGGCAGTCCTGAAATCACGAGCCGACCGATCATGAGCAGAACCCCCACCTCGTCGCTGAAAGCCCAGGCCGTGCCGGGTGACGATGCGATTGCCGCCGCTGCCCCGGTGTCGCGCGGCCGCGAGTACTACGAGTTGTGCAAGCCGCGCGTGGTGATGCTGATCGTGTTCACCGCGATCGTCGGCATGTTCCTCGCCGTGCCAGGCCTGCCGCCGTTCGCGGCGCTGATCTGGGGCACGCTGGGCATTTCGCTGCAGGCGGCTTCCGCGGCGGCGGTCAACCAGATCATCGATCGCGAAATCGACGCCCGGATGGCACGCACCTGCGGCCGGCCGCTGGTCACCGGCACCCTGAGCCTGACCGAATCGATCGCTTTCGCGACCTTCCTCGGCCTCGCTGGTTTCGTCGTGCTGTGGTTTCTGGTCAATCCGCTGACTGCCGTGCTGACCCAACTGGCACTGGTCGGCTATGCCGGCGTCTACACGCTGTTCCTGAAGCGGGCGACGCCGCAGAACATCGTCATCGGCGGCGCTTCCGGTGCGGCACCGCCGGTGCTCGGCTGGGCGGCGGTCACCGGCACCGTCGATCCGCATGCGCTGATTCTGTTCCTGATCATCTTCATCTGGACGCCGCCGCATTTCTGGGTGCTGGCGATCGAGCGCCGCGAGGAATACGCCAAGGTTGGCGTGCCGATGCTGCCGGTCACTCACGGCGTCGACTACACCGCCACCCAGGTGCTGCTCTACACCTTCCTGCTGATCGCCGTGACCATCCTGCCGTTCGCGGTCGGCATGAGCGGCTGGCTGTATCTGGTCGCTGCGATGGTGCTGGGCGGGCGCTTCCTGCAGTTGGCGTTCCAGATCAAGTTCGCCCCGCGCAAAGGGCTGCAGATGAAGACCTTCGGTTACTCGATCGCCTATCTGCTGGGCATCTTCACGGCGCTGCTGGTCGATCATTACCTGGTCTAGCCCTACTTGGCGGTAAGCGTCCGCCCACCTCATCTACCGAGCGTTTGATCTGAGCTGCATTCTTCGCCTCACGCACAGGCGAGGAGGCGAGACGGTGAAGAGGAAGTCGAAGGAGGCGTTGTGGACGCGGCGGGTTCGGGCGTTCGAGGCGAGTGGACAGACGCGGGTGGCGTACTGCCGGCGGCATGGTCTGGCGGTGCACTCGCTGGACTACTGGCGGCGTCGGCTGTCGTCGTCGCCGTTGAGTGAGTCGGCAGCAGTTCCGGCGTTCGTGCCGCTGCAGGTTCGCTCGGTCGAGCCGCCTGCGGAAGCACTGCTGCTTGAATGCGCTGGCGGCGCCCGGTTGCGGCTGCCACGCGACTGCGATCCTTGGTGGCTGGCGCAAGTGCTGTCGGGGCTGCGCTGATGCTGCGACCGTCGAGTTGGTGGCTGGCGATCGAGCCGGTCGATCTGCGCTGCGGCATCGACCGGCTG
>JAUXYM010000008.1 GCA_030694365.1 Nevskia sp.
GGGCAGTCTGCTCAGACGAGTGCGGCAGCAGCCGAATCAATAACAAAATCAATATGTTTTGATTATTGAGTCGGCATCATGCAGTTCGTTGGTAAGGGAGTGGGACGTTGCAAGAGCGCATCCCGGTTCAATGTCTTAATGCCGACTCAATAATAGTGCCGTTGCCGAGCTGTAGCGCCGTGCCCACTCGGCCAGACCCGCGTTGCTCAGTGCAGCACGAAATCCACCGGCAGCGGCTGTTCCGGCGGCAAAGACTCGCCGAGCAGTTCGAGCAGCGAGGCTTCGATCGAGCGGCAGATCGCTTCCAGCGCCAGGTCGTTGTCGTCGGTACCGAACGGCGATTCCAGCTCTTCGGCGATCGCTTCCAGCGCCATGAAGGTGTAGGCGACGAACACCGCGAACAGCGGCGTGTACCAGCCGATCGTGCCGACCAGCGCGAACGGCAGCAGGGTGCAGTAGAAATAGATGGTGCGATGGACCAGCACCGAGAAGGTCAGCGGAATCGGCGTGCCATGGATGGCCTCGCAACCGCCAACCGCATCGCCGAGTGTCTGCAGGTTGTTCTCCATCGCCAGCGCCAGCACGTCCGGCGACGCGCCGCTGCGACGCGCCTTGTGCAACTGGGTGCCGAGCAACTGCAGGATGACGATCGGTTTCCAGCGCGCGTCGAACACTCGCTGCTGGTCTTCGACAGCAAGCAGACGACTCAGGTCATCGCCGGCATCGCTGCCGCGCAACTGGTGGCGCAGCGCGTGGGCATGGGCGATCAAGGTGCGGACAAAACGCTGCGCTTCGTCGGACTTCGCCGGCCATTCGGTCAGGGTCAGCGTCTGCCGGGCCAGCGCGCGCGAGGCATTCATGATGCTGCCCCAGTGCTTGCGGGCGTCCCAGTAGCGGGCGTGGCTGACATTGGTGCGAAAGCCGAGAAAGATCGCCAGCGCCAGGCCGATCAAGGAGAACGGCTGGGCGTTGAGCCCGGTCAGCGAGTTGTTGTCGACGTGCAGATAAATCAGTTCCGCGCACACCGAGATCGCGCCGATGCTGAGCAGCCGGCCGACCAGCTTGCGCAGCACCGAGCCGCGCCAGATGAACAGCATCCGGAACCAGTGCGGGCGTGGCCGGACGATCATGCTGGTGCGCGCTTCAGCACTGCGGCCAGCCAGGCGCTGACTGCCGGCTCGTCGAAATGGGTCTCGCAGATCACCGTGCCTTCGTCATCGAGCAGTACCGGGATGACCAGGCCATAGCGGCCCTGCCAGCCCGGCCGGCTGTCGACATCGGCGATCACCAGTTGCTGCCGCTGCGCCGGAAACGCCGTCCGGTAGGCGTCGGCAAATTCTTCGCAGAGGCCGCAGCCGTCGCGACTCAGCAAGGTCAGCGTCATCGAACGAGTACGGCCTACTTGGCCGGCACTGCCAGCGCCAGGAACAGCGGCGAGCCCTGCCGCTGCACCAGCAGCGGCACCGTCTGGCCCGGCGTCAGCCGTTCGACCACCTGGGCGTAGCGCTCGCTGCTGTCGATCTCCTGACTGGCGATCGACAGGATCACGTCGCCGGTCAGCAGGCCGGCATCGCGGCCCGGGCCGGCGGTGACCGTCACCACCCGCACGCCGCCGGACACCACCTTTTCGCTGCGCCGTTCGATCTCGCTCAAGGTCTGCACGCTGATGCCGAACGACTTGCCGGTATCGGTCAGCGGCGGCACCACTTTGGGATCGGAAGGCTTGCTGTCGCTGCTGCCATCGGCGAGGTCCTGCTCGGCCAGCTCGCCGACTTCGACCTTGACCGTCACCCGGCGGTTGTCGCGCAGCACTTCCAGCGTCACCGTTTCGCCTGGCGTGACATCGCCGACCAGCGGCTTCAGCGTCCGCGAGGTGGTGACTTCGGTATCGTTGAACTTGACGATGATGTCGCCGGCCTTGAGCCCAGCCTGCTGCGCCGGGCTGTCCAGCAGGATGCGGGCCAGCAGCGCGCCGCCCGGCTTGTCCATGCCGAACGAAGCGGCCAGCTTGCGATCGACTTCCTGCATGACGATGCCGAGCCAGCCGCGGCGCACGCGGCCGGTTTCCTTCAGCGACGTGGCGACCTTGGCCGCGACATCCATCGGGATCGCGAACGCCACGCCCTGGAAGCCGCCGTTCTGGCTGTAGATCTGCGAATTGACGCCGACCACTTCGCCTTTCAGATTGAACAGCGGGCCACCGGAATTACCCGGGTTGACCGCCGCGTCGGTCTGGATGAACGGCACGTATTGCTCGGTATCGAGGTTGCGGCCTTTCGCCGAAATGATGCCGGCGGTCACCGTGTAATCGAAGCCGAACGGCGAGCCGATCGCCAGCACCCAATCGCCGACCCGGGTCTTGCGGCTGTCGGCAAGCTTCACCGCCGGCAGATCCTTGGCATCGATCTTCAGCAGCGCCAGATCGCTGCGCTCGTCGCTGCCGACCAGCTCGGCCGGGAACTGGCGGCGGTCGGACAGGCGAACGACGATTTCCTTGGCGTTCTTGACCACGTGGTGGTTGGTGATGATGTAACCGTCAGCCCACAGGATGAAACCGGAGCCGAGCGACTGCTCGCCGCCCAAGTCACCATCGGCGCCGCCGTCTGGGCCACCATCCGAGCCGCCCAAGTCCGGGCCTTCCTCGGAAGACTCGCCGTCACTGCGACTGTCGCCTGATGCGGTACCTGGGCTGGTGCCAGGCACCGCCCCATCGGCACTGCTGCCCGGCGTCTGGTTGCCGTGTTCGTCGAGGAACTTCTTCAGCCAGTCCGGTACCGGGCGGCCGTCGCTGCCGGGGCGGCTGGCGACCTGTTCGGGTTCCGCCGGCATGGCGCTGATGTTGACTACCGAGGGGCTGACTTTCTCGACCAGGCCAGCCAGTTCCGGCAGGCCGGCGGAATGCTCGGCGGAACAGGCGGTCAGAAGACTGGTGGCAGCCAGCGACAGGAACAGCACGGCGCTCAAGCGGCCGGCGACGATACGCATCTTGAAACTCCCGGAGGGATTGCCCCGTCGGCAGCGGGCCGGTCGCGGGGCAGTCGGATTGAAAGTTGGGCTGGATGGCGGCAGTTGAACATGGGCCGCATCGAGGCAGCAACAAGGCCCGTCATCGGCCTCGCCGAACAGCTGGACTCAGCGCGGGCTGGCGCCCGGCACCAGATCCGGCGGAATGATCGACGGCGGGTTGGCCGGCGCGTTGATCGTCTGGTTCTGTGGCGAATCGGCGCGCGGCAGCGCCACCACGCCCGACCCCGGCTCGGCAAGCGCTTTCCCCGGCAGCGGCACTCGCAGGTTGTCGCCGATCATTCGGATCGCCGAGCCCGGCACTTCGCCGACGATGGTGACGTGAAAGCTACCGACCACCCGGCCATAGGCCTGCACCGGGCCCATGTGCGAAACGCCGCTGAACACCTTTTCCTGACGCGACTGCACGGTGGAAAACACCGATACCGCCGACAGACCGTCGGACAACAGCAGATGCTCGACATTGCCGGCACCGTCCGGCAACGGACGATCGTCGTGCGACACCACCTTGAAACCCGGCGGCAGTTTCGCGAACGACACCTGCGGCTCGCCGTGCTGGCTCGGTGCCGGGAGCTGATCGAGCTTCGGCAGATTGCGAGTGATCAGGGTGAACTTGCGGATGTCGACTTCGGTTTCGAAGGCGTCATCGGGAATCGATTTCGGGAACGACACTTCGGTGAACATCACCTGTTCCAGCACTTCGCCCTTCGGCCCGGTCAGGCTGACCTTCAGCGGCAGACGGGTTTCCTGGTCAGTCCACACTTCATAGCCGTAGCGGTACTGATCCTTCGGCCGCACGGTGACACCATCGCAGAGCCGGCCGGCGATGCGGCCCTCGCCCTCGCTCCGGAACTCATAGAACTCCTTGAGCTTCTCGACTCGCTCGGGCGTCAGCTGGGCGAGAAAGCCTTTCAGGCTCGGCCGTTCGACGCTCATCGCGCGGCCTTTCGGCAGGATGCAGATCAGGCGGTTGTCGATGCGCACCAGCTGCCGGGGTTCGCCGGTCAGCGACACCATGCGCTCGCGTTCGCTGTCGTCCTGGAAGCGGTGATGGACTCTCAGCACTTCGAAGCGCTCATCGCCGCGGTAGATCACCACGCCCTGGTAGTTGCTGGTCCGCGAGGCTTCGGCGGACTGCACCAGCAGCGCCCCAGGATCGAGATCGGGATCGAGATCCGCTGCGACGGCCGTGCTGGCGCAAACGACGCCCGCGCAGAGCAGCAGGCGACGCATCAGCGACTACCGTCAGCCGGCCGATAGTCCGCAGTGCGCACCGCGAGGCGCGCGTAACCGAGCGAACCGCCCATGCCGGCATCGGCACGCGAGTTCGAGTGTTCCAGCAGGTAGTCGTTGAGCTGGCGAGCGGTTTCACCATCAAGCTGGGCCCAACGCGAATCCTGCGATGCGGCACCGCCAGCAGCAGCAAGAATCTCGCCGTCGGCACTGATCCGGACGATGTCCGGATTGCCTGCCGCAGCAAGCTGCGTCGCAGCGGGAGCAACTGCCGTTCCGCCGTCGACCGGCGTGTTCAGCAATGCGCGGCCACCGACCAGGGCAACGGCCGCAACCGACGCTGCAGCGGCCAGACCGGTGATCGGCTGCCAGCGGCGGCGGCGAACCGCGGCACGCTGCGGCTGAACCACCGGCGTCGGCCAGGCCACGACGACTGGGCGGCGCAGCGGTACGACTCGGGGGTTAACTTCGATTGGGGCCTCGGCCTGCGCTTCGCTGGCAATGGCCGCCATGACGCCGGCGGCGAAGTCGAACGAGGGCTTGGCGACGGCGACGCCGGCCAGAGAGTCCCGGGTCAGGCACAGGCGGCTCCAGCGGGCTTTCAGCGCCGGCGAATGCTCGATAGCCGCGAGCACCGCCTCCGCTTCGGCAGGCGTGCACTCACCGTCCAACAAGGCTGACAGCAGTTCTTCAGACATTGCGCTCATTCCGGCCTCGGACTACCTACCATGACTGGTTCATTAACCACGGCTGAACGGAAAAGTTCCGGCAACCGAACAGCAAAATTTTCTGGCCATGCGGACCCATCCATGCTTTGACCGTCCAATCACCACAATGGCTCATCAATTCATCAAGGGATTGACCACCGCATCGATCGCCTCGCGCGCCCGGAAGATGCGCGAACGCACCGTACCGATCGGGCAATCCATCGCTTCGGCAATCTCTTCGTAGCTCAAGCCTTCGAGTTCGCGCAAGACGATCGCCTGGCGCAGATCCGGCGGCAGCTTGGCGATCACCTCGCCGACCTTTTCCTTGATCTCCTCCGACAGCAGCAGCGATTCCGGCGTGTCGATGTCCGACAACTGCTCGGTATGGCCGTACAGCTCGGCGTCGGCGATATCGATGTCCTGATTCGACGGCCGGCGGCCTCTGGACACCAGGTGATTCTTCGCCGTGTTGATGCCGATCCGGTACAGCCAGGTATAAAACGCACTATTGCCCTGGAAACCCTTCAAGGCCCGCCAGGCCTTGATCAGCGTTTCCTGCGCCACGTCGTGGGCATCGCCATCGCCGACCAGACGGCTGACCAGCTGCACGATCTTGTGCTGGTACTTGCGCACCAGCATTTCGAACGCGCGCGTATCGCCCTGTTGCGCAAGGACAACCAATTGTTCGTCGGTAAGGTCAGGGCTCATGCGCGGCTGGAGGATGACACGGGTGCCGCCGCCGCGTGATCGGGGAATCTGGCTAAAAATCTGGCTAAACTCCGCGACTCGTCGTGGTCGTATGACCCAAATTCTAGCAAGCCAGGCCCCTTTCTGCGTGAACGCCACTGATGTGCTGGTCCTCGGCAGCGGCGCTGCTGGCCTGTCTGCCGCGTTACGCCTCGCCGAGGCGGGCCACGCGGTCTGTGTCGTATCGAAGGGCACCTTGGCCAGCGGCTCGACCCTCTGGGCCCAGGGCGGCATCTCCGCCGTGCTCGATGAAGACGACTCCGTCGAGGCCCATGTCCGCGACACCCTGATCGCCGGTGCTGGCCTCTGCGACGAAGCCGCCGTGCGTTTCACCGTCGAGCGCGGTCCGGAATGTATCGCCTGGCTGGTCGACCAGGGCGTGGTCTTCACCCACGCCGATGGCGAGCTGCGTGGGCAGCGCCTGCACCTGACCAGCGAAGGCGGCCACAGCCATCGCAGAGTCGTTCATGCTGCCGACGCGACCGGCCACGCCGTCGAAACCACCCTCGCCTCGCTGGCCGCAGCGCATCCGCTGATCACCGTCCGCGAGCGCAGCGTCGCCGTCGACCTGATCGTCGACAAGGCCGCCCGGCGCGTCCACGGTGCCTACCTCTACGATCGCAAGAGCAAAGCGATCGAAGCGGTGCCGGCGAAAGCGGTGATCCTCGCCACCGGCGGCGCCAACCAGGTCTACCTGTATTCGTCGAACCCGTTCGGTGCCAGCGGCGATGGCATCGCGATGGCCTGGCGCGCTGGCTGCCGGGTGTCGAACATGGAATTCATGCAGTTCCATCCGACCACGCTCTACCACGGCGATTCGCGCTCCTTCCTGATTTCCGAAGCGCTCAGAGGCGAAGGTGCCACCTTGCACGTGCCGAATCCGGACGGCTCGGTCGGCGAACGGTTCATGCCGCGCTTCGATGCGCGCGGCGAACTGGCACCGCGCGATATCGTCGCCCGGGCGATCGACCACGAGATGAAGCGCCTCGGCGTCAAGCACGTCTGGCTCGATATCTCGCACAAGCCGGCCAGCTTCGTCCGCGAGCATTTCCCGTCGATCCACGCCCACTGCCTGAAGCTCGGCCTGGACATCACCACGCAGCCGATTCCGGTGGTGCCGTCGGCGCACTTCACCTGCGGTGGCATCGTCACCGATCTCGACGCCCGCACCGATCTCGTTGGTCTGTACGCGACCGGCGAATGCGCCAGCACCGGCCTGCACGGCGCCAACCGTCTGGCCTCGAACTCGCTGCTCGAGTGTCTGGTGTTCGCTGAAGCCGCCGCAGCCGACTTGATCCGCGAACTGCCGGCGATGGCATCACCACCGCCACTGAAGCCCTGGGACGAATCGCGGGTCTCGGATTCCGATGAAGACGTCGTGGTCAGCCACAACTGGCTGGAACTGCGCACCTTCATGTGGGACTACGTCGGCATCGTCCGCACCACCAAGCGCCTGCTGCGCGCCAGCCACCGCGTGCAACTGCTGAAGCGCGAGATCATCGAGTTCTACCAGCACTATCGCGTCGGCCATCACCTGATTGAACTGCGCAACCTGGTGACTGTCGCCGAGCTGATCGTCGACTCCGCGCTCGCTCGCAAGGAAAGCCGCGGCCTGCATTACACGCTCGATTTTCCGGCCACCGATGCGGTGGCGTCGGCTACCGTGCTGACGCCCTGACATGGTCAGCGCACTGCTGCTCTGCGGCGGTGCCGGCAGCCGCCTCGGGGGGATCGACAAACCGCTGCAGCCGCTGGCCGGCCGCTTGCTGATCGAGCGCGTGCTCGAACGGATCGCGCCGCAGGCCGGCGAGATCCTGATCAGCGCCAATCGCAATTTCGCGCAGTACGCAGCCTACGGCCTGACGGTGGTCGACGACAGTGCCTACGCCGACTGCGGCCCGCTGGCCGGACTCGCCGCCGGGCTCGCCGCCAGCAGCAGCGACGATCTGCTCTGCGTACCCGGCGATGCGCCCCTGCTGCCGGACGATCTCGCCGCGCGCCTCGATGCCGCCCGCCGATCCAGCAAGGCGATGATCGCCTACGCCGACGACGGCCTCGGCCCGCAGCCGCTGTGCTGCCTGGTGCCGCGCGCGCTGCTCGACGATCTGCTCGCCTATCTCGCCAGCGGCGGCCGCACGCCGCGCGAGTGGTTCGCTCGCCATGCGACGGCAATCGCCGCGTTTCCGGAATGGCCACGCTGGGCCTGGAGCGCCAACACGCCGGAGGAATGGCAGAACGCCGAACTGCGCCTGGCCGATACCCTCGACAGCGGTCTGTAACCGAGGACGCAAACGATGATCCCGCTCGAAGACGCCCTCGCCGCCTATGGCCGCACGCTGCGTCCGCTGCCAGTTGAAACGGTGTCGACACTGGCCGCGCTCGGCGCGGTGCTTGCCGAGGCTGCAAGCGCACAGACCGATCTGCCGCGCTTTGCGCAAAGCGCGCTCGATGGCTACGCGCTGCGCTCGACGGATGTCGCGGCAGCAACGCCGGCCAATCCGGTCCGGCTGCCGATCGTGCTGCAGGTCGCCGCCAGCGCGCAGCCGGTGCAGCCGGAGCTGCCGCCGGGCTGCGCGGCGCGCATCTTCACCGGCGCGATGATGCCACTCGGTGCCGACGCGATGATTGCCCAGGAGCGCGCCACGCGGGACGGCGATGCGCTGGTCTTCACATCACTCTTCAGCGCCGGCCGTAATGTCCGCCTGCAAGCCGAAGAACTCGCCAAGGACACCGTGCTCGCCGGCGCCGGCAACCGCATCGGGCCCGGCCTGCTCGCTTCGCTGGTCAACGCCGAAGTGCAGACCGTCCGCGTCCATCGCCGGCCGCGCATCCGGGTGTTCGTCACCGGCGATGAAGTGCGCCCCGCCGGCAGTGCATTGAAGCCGGGTGAGATCCACGATTCCAACGGTCCGCTGATCGCAGCCTTACTGCATAGCTGGGGCTACCAAGCACCGGCTGCGGAGCATCTGCCGGACGATCCAGCCGCCGTCCGCGCCGCACTCGCGAAAGCGTTCGATGAAGCCGATCTGGTCATCACCGCCGGCGGCGCTTCGGTCGGCGACAAGGATTTCCTGCCGGCCGCTGCGGAATCACTCGGCATGCAAAGAGTGTTCTGGAAAGTCGCCCAGAAGCCAGCGAAGCCGATGTTCTTCGGCATCCGCGAAGACGCCACACAGCAGCGGGTGGTGCTGGCGCTGCCCGGCAATCCCGGCGCGGTGCTGATCGGCATGGTGCTGCACGCGCGTCTGGTGCTGACCCATCTCGACGGCGAGCCGCTGCCGGATCTCGGCTGGACGGCTGGCGTGCTCGATTCGGCAGTCGAGCGCGACAAGGAACGCGCCCGCCTGGTCCGCATGGGCTTGCGCCACGATGCTCAGGGCGTGGCCCGTCTGAACCCGCTGCCGCATCAGGATTCGCACATGCTCAGCAATCTCGGCAGGGCCGACGTGCTGGTCTGGGTTGAATCCGGGGATGAGACGGTTCCGGCGGGATCGGTGCTGCGCTGGATTGCGCTGCCCCAATAGCAACGCAAACTGCTCCCTCCCCCGCTTCGCGGGGGAGGGTTGGGGGCCGGCAGCGTGTGCGCTTTCGGAAGTGCCTCGGATGGCACTTCCGAGCACGCTGACGACGGGCGGAAGCCCTGGACGGGGCGTTTGACAGTAGCGCCCAAGCCAACCGCCCCATCCCGACCTTCCCCCGCGAAGCGGGGGAAGGAGCAAAGCAACTTCAGTGCGCTACCGCTTCATCGCCATGCACCGGCTCCGGCTCCCGCGCCTTGACGCCCGAGTACTTGGCGCAGCCGTAGAGAATCGCCGCCACGCCGAGATAGGCGATCGCCACCGCCGGGGTCTTGGCGATGCCGATCGCTTCGCTGTGCATGAAGCCGAAGAAGGTCATCACCGCACCGGCCAGCGAGAACATCGCGGCCTTGGCGAAGCTGCGGTCGATCATGCAGGCGGTGAGGCCGGCGAGGATCAGGCTGGTCAGGATCGCGCCGCTGCCGAGGATTTCCAGGCCGTGATAGAGCACGCCGGTGCCGGCGAGCTTGTCGAGGCCCACCGTTGCCGCATTGGTGCCGGCTGCGCCGAGGGCGTTGTCGATCATCAGCTTGCCCCAGCCAGCGACCTGCGGAATCAGCGAGATGATCACCGCCGGCGCGTGGCTGCGCGGCGTTTCCTGGAACGCCTGGGCGCCGATCAGCATGCCGATGTAGAGCAGGATCGGCGAGATCGCCACCAGCGGAATCATCGCGCTCATCAAGGCCAGGATGCCGAACCAGCTCAATACCAGCACCATGACGCCGGTCGCCGCCGAATAGCCAAGCCGGCCGCCGATCGCCTTCCAGCCCGGATGGCCGATGTACACCGCGTTGATGAACGGATTGCCGAGGCAGCAGCCGATCAGGCTGATGACGCCGTCGGCGGTGATCACCCGCGTGGTCGGGAACTTGTCGCCGCCGGCTTCGGCGGATTCGACGTTGTCCATCGCTTCGACCAGGTCGTAGATGCCGAAGGGAATTGCGGTGACCAGAATCACGGCGATGAATTCAAAGCCGGAGAAGATGTGGCCGAACACCGGCAGTGGCACCGAGAAGCCGAAGCTGGCGAACGAGTCACCGAGCTTG
This sequence comes from Nevskia sp., assembly GCA_030694365.1. Lineage (GTDB taxonomy): Bacteria > Pseudomonadota > Gammaproteobacteria > Nevskiales > Nevskiaceae > Nevskia. The sequence goes on from JAUXYM010000008.1 coordinate 10,336, forward strand.
GCGACACTCATGCCGCCGAAGTTGAAACCGAAGGCCAGCCCACCCCAGGCGATCAGCGAGCCGACGGCAATGGCGACCAATCCCGCCGGCAGCCCCTTGAAGTAGCGCACGCCGCCGAACCAGCTGGCCAGCAGGATCGCGAAGCAGACGATGCCGATCACCGGGTCGGTGTACATCTCCAGCGCCGGACGCATCGAGATGAAGGCGATCGAGACCCCGGCCAGCGCGCCGAGCAGTGCAGCACGCGGCGTGATCATCTTGATGTACGGGGCGATGTAGCCACCGGCCATCAGCACGAAGCTCTGCACGAACACCCAGGTCAGGCCCGCTTCCCAGCCCTTGATCGGATCGCCGGTCGTTGATGCGATCGGCAACATGATCACGAACACCACCACGAACATGTGCGGCACGCTGATGCCCGAAGGCAGCGCGCAGACCGTGTTGCGGCCTTCCTTCTTGGCCAGGCCGTAACCGAGCCAGGCGTAGTACATGGTCGACAGGAACAGCATCAGGCCGGTAGCCGGCAGGATGCGGCCGAAGATCAGATCGTCCGGCAGCTTCAGCACATAGCGCAGCAGCGCCGTTAAGGTCAGCATGTTGACCAGGATGTTGGTGCCGAAGCCGAAGAACGCGTTCCAGTCACCCGGAACCCAGAGTGCGGGCTTGAAGCTGGACGGTGTCGCGGTGCTTGCCATGTCGATGCCCTCGTATTGCTTGTTGAGCCCTGAAAACAGTTCGGAAATCAGATGGGTTTCAATGCTGCGATCAAGGTGTCCGAGCGCCCGACCCAGCCGAAGATGCCGCCCTGCGCCTTGATCATCCGCAGGCCGTAATCCTGGAATTCGGGGTAGTAGCTGCCGACGCAGTCTTCCGGCACGTAGCAGTCGTAGCCGCGATCGTTGGCTTCGCGGACCGTGGTGTTGACGCAAACCTCGGTGGTGACGCCGGTGACCACCAGTTGCTTGATGCCCTTGTGCTGCAGGATCGCGTGCAGGTCCGTCGCCCAGAACGCGCCCTTGCCGGGCTTGTCGATCACCGGCTCGCCGGGCAGCGGATACAACTCGGAAATGATGTCCTGCCCCGCTTCGCCGCGAATCAGGATCCGCCCCATCGGGCCGCTGTCGCCGATGCTCTGCGCCGCGCGGCCACGTATCTTCTTGCACGGCGGCAGATCGGCCAGATCGGCCCGATGCCCTTCGCGGGTGTGCATCGCCAGCAAGCCCGCCTCACGCCAGGCGGCGAGCAGCCGACGGTTCGGCTCGATGGTTCGCCGCAATTGCGAAACATCGTTGCCGAGCATCTCGCCGAAGCCGCCGGGCTCGAGGAAATCCCGCTGCATGTCGATGATCAGCAGCGCGCACACCGCCGGGTCGAACAGGAACGGATACGGCTCGGCGGCAATTTCGATGGCTGGTGCGTTCATGGACGATCGCCTTGCAAAAGTCGGGGCAGGAGCGCGTTCGATCTTTAGAAGCCGAAACCGAAGCCGGCGAACGGCACGATCACGTTGCGGTAGCCCTTCGGCGAGTTGACCGTCAGCGCCTGTGCGTCGACCAGCGAACCGTTCAGCACGTTGTAGTACTGCACGCCGGTGTTGAACGACCAGGAACCGTACTGCGGGCCGATCGCGGTGATCGGTATCGAGGCTTTCAGGCCGGTGGAAAACACGCCGAAGTTGCTGTCGGCACAACCACGGCCCTTGATGCTCGCCGCGAACATCGCCGCGCCGGCATTCGAATCACACCAGTAGCTCGACGGGCCGACGGTGATCCAGGTCGGTGCGGAAATGGTCACGCCGGATGACTTGAAGGTGTAGCTCGGCACCGCACCGATCTCGACATCGAAGGTGTCGCCCCTGCGGCCAAGCACCACGGTGGAATCACCGCCGACCGCCCAGAACACTTTCACGTAGGGGTTCAGCGAATACGGGTCCTTGTAGCTAGCGCTGAACTCGACGTTGTGCTCGGTCTGGAACGCATCCGGCGGGCTCAGGAACACCACGTAGCTGACGCCCAGCTTCAGGTTCTGGGTGGCCTGCCAGTTGAGACCGACGAAGTAGTCGAACTCGTTCCAGGCGCCGGTCTTGGACGGCCCGACATACTTGGCCGGATCGGAATTGATGTCGTTCCAGGCGCCAACGACGATCGAAGTATTGCCCGGCGTCAGAAACACCAGGCCGCCCAGGATCTGCGTGGTCACACCCTGATTGGTCACCAGCAGACCGCGCGGCGTGATGTAGTCGTTCTTGAACGTCATGTCGCCAAAGCCGTGGATCGCCGATCCCGGCGCGGCATCGGCCGCCTGGGCTGCCAGAGATGCCAGAGATGCCAAAGCCAGCAAGCCACCTGCCAATACAGTTACTGCTCCCCGAATCTGTCTGCGCATCGCGTGCTCCCCGTATATCCGGCTTCTATGGATGAACCGGCTCCGCGTTGCCCGCCGCCTGACGATGCGCTGTCAGCGGACGCCTCCCCTCCGAGGCTCAGGCAACATCGATCGCCGATGTTGAATTCTTATTTGTATGCAAGTTTGTATTTTTCCTAGAGCACAGCTCGTGCCAAGTGCGGCGCGATGCGTCGCCCTGGCGATTTGATAAGGGGAAGGACTGAAATGCTGGCCCACCGCGATCAACTAGAAACCCCGGCTGATCAGCGAGTTAGCCCCTCTCCCACCGGGAGAGGGGTTGGGGTGAGGGGCACGGCCAGAAGAAACGGAAGTCCCGTTCGATGAGAGTGGTCCTTCATCCTGGCCTCTCTCGGAGGGAGCGGGCTTTCACGCTCGTCGACCCGCGACGGCGCAGAACCGCCAGCGAACCGCCCTAGCCTGGTGCGGCTCGCTGCACGCTGGCGCACGTCGGCGCCGCGGATTATTGATTCGGCCACGAAATAGTTGAACAAAGGTGATACGTCTGAATTTGACGCCTGATCTTCCCAGCGAGGTCGGCACGTGGCCGAATCAATAATAAAATCAATATGTTTTTTGTTACTGAGGCGGCCGGCACGGTCTACAACCCTGAATCACTTCCTGCCATCGTCGGCTTGCTTGTTCAATATTTTGAGGGCCGCCTCAATAAATCAACAAGGAAAAGCCTGCTATCGAGCAGACGCCATCTCGCTGCCACGCTGCATCGCGCCACGCGCTTCATGGAGCATGTGCAAGGTGATCTTGCGGACTTCGCTCTTGCTCTGGGTGATGTGCGAGCGAAGCAGGATCGCGGCCTCGGTGCTCTTGCGGCGCAGGATCAGGCGCAGGATCTTGGCGTGTTCGTCGTAGGTCGCCGAGATGCGGTTGTCCTTGAGGAAATCGAGCCGGCGGATGATGCGGATCTTTTCGGTCAGCTCGCGATGCACGCGCAGCATCTCGCGGTTGCCGGCCGCTTCCACCAGGGTGCAGTGAAAGGCTTCGTCGAGCGTAGCCATCTTGTGCGAATCGGTTTCGCGCTGATCCTCGGCGACCAGCCAGACGGCCTTCAGGCCAGCGAGCGGCTGCTCGCCTTCGACCTGGCAAAGCCGTTCGATCGCCGTTTCCTCGAGCATGATGCGCAGGTCATAGAGCTCGTCGAAGCGCTCGAAATCGAAGGGCACGACGCTCCAGCCGCTGCGGTAGCCCACTTCCAGATAACCCTCGCGACGCAGGCGGTACAGCGCATCGCGGACCGGCGTGCGTGAGACGCCGAGGCGCAACGACAGATCGGTTTCGGTGAAGCGATCGCCCGGCAGCAAGTGGAAATCGAAGATTTCGTCCTTGATCCGGATGTAGACCTGTTCGGCCAGTGGATTGGCGGGCTGCTGCGCCATATTCGTGCAGGTGGAGTAAGCGGGGTCGGCCGCAGTCTAGCTTGGCAGCACAGCCTCGGGGTCCAGCAAGCTGACGTGCGCCGCGACGATCCGCCAGGTACCGGCGATGCGCACCCAGGTCTGGGTCTGGCGGCCGATCATCGCGGTATCCGGTGTCAGGAATTCGCAGCAGGCGCTGCCGAAGTCCTGGCCGTAGCTGCCGATCACGATGTTGCGCAGGCGGCGTCCGGGATGCACCGGGGCTGCCGTCGCGCGATAGCGGCGGATCGCTTCGATGCCGTAGCCGAGCTCGGCAACGCCGTAACGCACGGTCTGCGGACCGTCATCGAAGCAGGCATTCAGTGCTGCGACATCGTGACGCAGCAGCGCGGCTTCGTAGGCATCGAATGCGGCGCGCAGCGATGCCAGCACCTCGGGGCGGTTGATCGGGTCAGGTTCCATGCGTTCGTAAGTAGGGTGGGCAAGCTTCATCTGCCCACCGTGCGCCAAAGTCTGATGGCTGCGAATCGGTGGGCAGATACCGCTTGCCCACCCTACCCGAGCGCCGCCAGGAACGCCGATGAAGTGGCCACCGCGCCGAACACGCCGCCCTGCATCTTGACCATCTTCAGTGCCGCCAGATGATTGCCGTGATCGGTGGCACCGCAGCAGTCCTCGATCAGGATGCATTCGAAGCCGCGGTCGTTGCCTTCGCGCATCGTCGTGTGCACGCAGACATCGGTGGTGATGCCGGTCAGCACGATGTTGACGATGCCCTGGGTGCGCAGGATCAGTTCCAGATCGGTGGCGCAGAAGCTGCCCTTGCCCGGCTTGTCGAGAACGATCTCGCCGGGCTCCGGATACAGCTCCGGGATGATGTCCCAGCCCGGTTCGCCGCGAACCAGGATCTTGCCGCAGGGGCCGGGATCGCCGATGCCGGCACCCATCTGTCGCGAACGCCAGCGCTTGTTGGCCGGCAGGTCGGACAGATCCGGCCGGTGGCCTTCGCGGGTGTGGATGATGGTGAAGCCGAGCGCGCGCATCCGGGTCAGCAGCATCTTGATCGGCGCGATCGGCGCGCGGGTCAGCGACAGGTCATAGCCCATGCTGTCGACATAGCCGCCGATGCCGCAGAAATCGGTCTGCATGTCGATGACGATCAGCGCGGTATTGGCCGGCGTGAAATCACCGTTCCAGGGCCAGGCGTAGGGTTCGGCGACAACGGTCTGGAAAGTCATGGTGCTTACATCCTTGTCGATGATTGAGTTCAGGCGGCCCGGTTGGCCGCAAGATAGAGGCGCCAGCCGCCGTGATGCGTGATGTCGACCGCGCCTCTGACCGCAATCGGCTCGCAGATGAAACCCTTGACCCAACGGCCGTCGGCCAGCTCCAGCGAGCCGATGCCGAGCGGCGCGCCGACCTGGGCCATCAGCCGGCCGAACTGCCGCTGCGGCATTTCCCAGACTTCGACCTCGATCGCTGCACCGTCCTCGTCGACCCGCACCAGGCCGGGCTTGGCCGGCGTCGTGTTGGCGAGCGCGTACAGGCGATAGCGCGACGAAGTCCGGGTCAGCGCCGTGCAGCGCGCGCCGCATTCGATCAACTGCCAGTTCAACGGTTGACCGGCAAGATGCGCGCCGACCACAGCGACCGCGATCGTCGGTTCGGCGAACGGCAGCGGATCGGCTGCAAGATTCAGCGCAGCACCATCCGCTGCTTGACCCAGCGTCTGCTGCAGCCGCAGCGCCAGCACCGCCAGCCGATGATCGCTGCCGGCCGGGCCGATCAGGGTCAGGCCGAACGGCAGACCATCGGCCCGGTTGCCGGCCGGAATCGCGATCGCGGCGAGATCGAGCAGGTTGACGAAGTTGGTGTAGTAACCGAGCTGGCTGTTGCGGCCGATCGGATCGGCCTGCACCTCGGCGATGCGCGGATGGTTGGGCGCGGTCGGCACCAGCAGCGCGTCGATGCTGTCGAACATCCGCACCGCTGCTGCGCGATAGTCGGCCATGCGGTACGAAGCCGCGAACAGGTCCTCGGCGCTGAACGTCGCGCCGTCGGCAATGACCCCGCGGACCACCGGGTCGATCGCCTCCGGCTGCGTCTGCAGCAAGCCGCCAACGGCGAGACGCCGCTCGGCGATCCATGGGCCTGAATAGAGGAGTTCGGCGGCGGCGGTCAGCGGGCTCAGATCGAGATCGACCTGGCCGATCGCGGTATCGGTGCGCAGCGCGCCCAGCGCTTTTTGATAGGCCGCAGCCGCCTGGGCATCACCAAAGAATTCCGGCCGCGCGTCGAGACCGATGCGCACGCCGCGCGGCAAGGGCGCGGCCATCGGCAGGCTGCGCGAGCGCGAGTCGCTGGCATCCGCACCGGCGATCACCGCCAGCGCCTGCCAGGCATCGGCGACGCTGCCTGCAAACACCGAGACGCAATCGAGACTGCGGCAGGCCGGCACCACGCCAGCCGTCGACACCAGGCCAATGCTCGGCTTCAAGCCGACGATGCCGTTGAAGCCGGCCGGCACCCGGCCGGAGCCGGCGGTATCGGTGCCGAGCGCGAACACCGCCAGGCCGAGCGCCACGGCAACCGCCGAACCGGAACTCGATCCGCCCGACACGTATTCAGGATCGACCGCATTGCGCACCGCGCCATACGGCGAGCGGGTGCCGACCAGGCCGGTCGCGAACTGGTCGAGATTGGTCTTGCCGACATACAACGCACCGGCGGCCAGCAGGCGTTCGACGGCGGTGGCCGAGCGGTCCGGCGTGTAGGCAAACGCGGGACAGGCGGCGGTGGTCGCATGGCCTGCGACATCAATATTGTCCTTGACCGCGAACGGCAGCCCGAACAGCGGCAGACGATCGAGGATCGCCGCGCCTTCCTCGGCCCACAGCGCGTCGAGCCGCGCGGCTTCGCTGAGCAGCGCTTGGTCGGACGGCTGCGAAATCCAGATTTCGGGACGGGCCAGCGTTTCGCGCTGAGCCAGCAGCCGCAGGGTCAAGGTAACGACGCTCTGTGAGCCGGCACGCAGCTCGGCGTGTACGTCCGCTGCCGAAAGCTTGGGCGAAGTTGGGGTATCGCTGGTCACGTCTGCTGTCGCATCCGATGTCGCCTTAACTGCCACGGTCGCCTGCCGGTTTGTTGTATACAAGTAAGTGTACATGGGCTCGCAAGCCATGTGCCAAGGCAGCACGAAGTCCGTCGCCATGGTTCCTTCTCCCGCTAGCGAGGGGTCTGCAGCGTGTGCGCTTTCGGAAGTGCCTCGGATGGCACTTCCGAGCACGCTGAAGACGGGCGGCAGCCCTGGGAGGGGGCGGCTGACGTTGCGCTACGGCCAAACGCCCCCATCCCGACCTTCCCCCGCAAGCGGGGGAAGGAGACCAGCACCAAGCTACGTCATCTGACGTACTCACCTGCCCGTTCCAAGGCTCGGTTCTTGCGCCCGTATTCGGGCCATGAGCGCCAAGCCCACCACCAGTGCAGCACCGCAGGAGCAGCGGATCATCAAGATCCGTCGCGACTACAACACCTGGGTGGCCAACGAAACGCTGGAGGACTACGCGCTGCGCTTCACCGCGCGCTCGGCGCGCAAGTGGAGCGAGTTCCGGGTGGCCAATACCGCCTTCGGCGCTATTTCCTTTTTATTGTTGGAAGCGATCGGCGGCTCGCTGCTGGTGTCCTACGGCTTCACCAATACCGTCTGGGCGATCGCCGCGGTGTCGATGGTGATCTTCCTGACCGGCCTGCCGATCAGCTGGTACGCCGCCAAGTACGGCGTCGACATGGATCTGCTGACCCGAGGCGCGGGCTTCGGCTACATCGGCTCGACGATCACGTCCTTGATCTACGCCTCGTTCACCTTCCTGTTCTTCGCCCTCGAAGCGACGATCATGGCGTTGGCCCTGAAGCTCTGTTTCGGCATTCCGCTGACGCCGGCCTATCTGATCTGCGCGCTGGTCGTGATTCCCTTGGTGACCCACGGCATCACGCTGATTTCGCGTCTGCAGGCCTGGACCCAGCCGCTGTGGCTGGTGCTGCTGGTGCTGCCATTCATCTTCGTGATGGTCAAGGCACCGGAGCTGGCTCGCGAGCTGCCCGATTTTGCTGCACCAGGTGGGAGCACGGCGTTTTCTCTGATCCAGTTTGGTGCGGCCGCCAGCGTGCTGCTGGCGATGATCACGCAAATTGGCGAACAGGTGGATTTCCTGCGCTTCCTGCCCGAGAAGACCCAGCACAACCGCAAGCGCTGGATGGCGAGCCTGATCTTCGCCGGCCCGGGCTGGATCGGCATGGGCGCCATCCGCCTGATCGGCGGTGCCTTCCTGGCGTTCATCGCGCTGCGCGCGGGCGTGCCGCAGGCCAGCGCGCTGGAACCGACCGAGATGTACCGCATCGGCTTCGGCTACGTGTTCGATTCACCGGCCGTCGCACTCGGCGCGATGACCCTGCTGGTGGTGCTGTCACAGCTCAAGATCAACGTCACCAACGCCTACGCCGGCTCGCTGGCCTGGTCGAACTTCTTTGCCCGCGTCACCCACAGCCATCCGGGCCGGGTGGTCTGGGTGGTGTTCAATGTCGCGATCGCGCTGATCCTGATGCAGCTCGGCGTGTTCAAGGCGCTGGAGCAGGTGCTCGGCCTCTATTCCAATGTCGCCATCGCCTGGGTCGGCGCGATCGTCGCCGATCTGGTCATCAACAAGCCGCTGGGTCTGAGCCCGCCGGGCATCGAGTTCAAGCGGGCGCACCTGTACGACATCAATCCGGTCGGCGTCGGCAGCATGCTGATCGCGTCGGTGCTGTCGATCACCGCGTTCACCGGCGTGTTCGGGCCGCTGGCGCAGGCCTTCTCCTCGTTCATCGCGCTGGTCACCGCCTTTGTCTGCGCCCCTTTGATCGCCTATGCGACGAAGGGCCACTACTACCTCGCCCGCCAGCCGGATGCGTCGCTGAAGGCCGCCGCCGAGCACCGCTGCGTGATCTGCGAAAAGGTTTACGAGCGCGAGGACATGGCGCTGTGCCCGGCCTATCGCGGCAACATCTGCTCGCTGTGCTGTTCGCTCGACGCCCGCTGCCATGACGCCTGCAAGCCTGGCGCAAGCCTGCGCGAGCAGATCGCGGCGACCTTGGCCAAGCTGTTGCCGAAGGTCGTCTCGGCGCGGCTGGACTCGCGGCTCGGCCACTATCTGTTGCTGTTGACCATCGTCACCGGCGTGCTGACCGGCGCGCTGGCGCTGATCTGGGTGCAGGAATCCTCGCTGCTGGTGGCCAGCAACCTGGCGCTGCACGAAGCCCTGAGTTCGGGCTTTCTGAAGCTCTACGCGGTGCTGGTAGTGATCGCCGCGGTGCTCTGCTGGTGGCTGGTGCTGAACGGCGAAAGCCGGCGCGTGGCGCAGGAAGAATCGAACCGCCAGACCTCGCTGCTGATGCACGAGATCGACGCCCATCGCAAGACCGATATCGAACTGCAGGCGGCCAAGCTCGCCGCCGATCGCGCCAACCAGGCCAAGAGCCGCTATGTCACCGGCATCAGCCACGAGCTGCGCACGCCACTGAACTCGATCCTCGGCTATGCCGAGATGCTCGATCATGATCCCTCGATTCCGGTGCACCGCCGCGATGCCGTCGCGGTGATCCGCCGCAGCGGCGATCACCTGCTGTCGCTGGTCGATGGCCTGCTCGACATCGCTCGTATCGAAAGCGGCAAGCTGGCGCTGGAAGTCGACGAGCTGCGCTTCCCGGAATTCCTCAACCAGACGGTCGGCATGTTCCGGCTGCAGGCGCACAACAAGGGCATCAACTTCGCTTACGACGAACAGGGCAAGGTGCCGGCCGTGGTCCGCGCCGACAAGAAGCGCCTCGGCCAGATCCTGATCAACATCGTCGGCAACGCGGTGAAGTTCACCGAAACCGGCGGCGTCAACTTCCGGCTGCGCTGGCGCGGCGACATCGCGACGTTTGAAATACGTGACTCCGGCATCGGCATTCCGGCCGACGAGATCGATCGCATCTTCCAGCCGTTCGAGCGCGGCAGCATGGCTTCGGCGCGTGGCGAAACCGGCACCGGCCTGGGGCTTACCATCGCCAAGATGCTGACCAGCTTGATGGGCGGCGAGATGACCGTGGAATCGACGCCCGGCACCGGCAGCCGCTTCGAGATTCGCCTGTTCCTGCCCGAAGTGCGCGAACCGCGCGCCGCACTGCCGGCGACGATGCCGGAGATCAACGGCTATGCTGGCCCGCGCCGGAAGATCCTGGTGGTCGACAACGAAGCGGTCGATCGCCGCTTCCTGTTCAACGTGCTGGAACCGCTCGGTTTCGAACTCAGCGAAGCGGCGTCCGGCATTGAGGCGCTGCGCATGGTGCCGCACGTGCGGCCGGACCTGGTGCTGCTCGACATCGGCATGCCGGGCATCGATGGCTGGGAAACCGCGCGCCTGCTGCGCGCCCATCACGAAAGCCGTGACGAGCCGCAGCTGCCGATCATCGTCATCTCGGCCGACGCCTTCGAATCCGGCCGCGATGCTGGCGCCGGCATCGCGCCGCGCGACTATCTGCTCAAGCCGGTCAGCGTCACCACCCTGCTCGGTCGCATTCGCGCCGCGCTGAATCTGGTCTGGATTGCCGGCGCGCCGAGCGTCGACGGCAACGAGCCGCCGCTCCCCGAGCACCTGATGCAGCCATTGCGCGATCTCGGGGCCCTCGGTCACGTGCGCGGCATTCTCGACAAGCTCGACGAGATCGATCGCATCGACACCCGCTATCGCCAGCAGACCGAACGCCTGCGCGCTTCAGTGAAAGCCTTCCAGCTCAGCGACTACCTGCGCGCGCTCGGAGCGACGGCGAAATGAAAGTGAACAGTCCCGTGATGGCCACGATCCTGATCGTCGACGACGTGGCGGAAAATCTCGCCGTGGCCCATGACGCGCTCGACGGTGCCGGCTATCGAGTGCGCGTTGCCACCAGCGGTCTTGCCGCGCTGGACAGCGCCCGCCTGCAGCCGCCGGACCTGATCCTGCTCGACGCGATGATGCCCGGCGTCGATGGCTTCGAGACCTGCCGCCGCCTCAAGGCCGATCTCGCCACCCGGCCGATCCCGATCGTGTTCATGACCGGGCTCACCGATACCGATCACGTCGTCCGCGGCTTCCAGGCCGGCGGCATCGACTACATCACCAAACCGATCCGGCCTCAGGAAGTGATCGCCCGCATCGCTTCGCATCTGCGCAATGCCCGGCTGGTCGCCGAGACCCAGGCGGCTTCCGATGCCGCCGGCGATGCGATCGTGTCGATCGACGATGTCGGCCGGGTCAACTGGGCGACGCCGCTGGCGCGCAGCTGGCTGGCCGGCGTCTGCACGGGCGATCATCGTCTGCCCGATGCACTGCTGCGCTGGCTGGCGATCGGCGAAGGCGGCTCGCCGAACTTCAGCCTGCAGGGCAATGGCCAGCGGCTGGCGTTCTCGAAGCTCGGCGAACGTCGCCTGCTGGTACAGCGCCATGAAGCGGTGCCCGAGCCGGAAGCGCTGATGCGCCTGCTGCCGCTGACCGCCCGCGAGGCCGAGGTTCTCTACTGGGTGGTGCTCGGCAAGACCAATCCGGAAATTGCCGGCGTGCTGGAAATGAGCCCGCGCACGGTCAACAAGCATCTCGAACACATCTTCACCAAGCTCGCTGTGGAAACGCGGACGGCTGCAGCCACCGTCGCGCTGAACCGCAGCCGGCTGGGCGTAGTACCGACCTGAGGGCGACCAAGACTCGGCAGAAACCAGAAAAAGGAGCGGCAACAACACGGTGCGCGGTACTCGCAAGCGCACAGCAGACGCACCGGATCAGGGCAAGCAGGCTTGAGGCAAGCGGCAAGGCGGGGTCACGTCGACCCGGCAGGGCGGAGCTATGTCCGCGATTCGACACAGGCAATCACCCAGTTCAATCACTCACCAGGGGAGCTACACGATGAAAGCAACAACCAACAACAAGGGCCAGCAACAGGGAATGGGCGGCAACACGATGCTCAAGCTCGGCGCCGTCGGCGCACTCGCCGCAGCGGCCACGCTCGGCGCCACGCCGGTCAAGGCCGACGACTTCAAGTTGCCGCCGATTTCGATCGGCGCCGGCGTACGTTCCAGCTTCGCGCATGTCGACAACGCATCGCCGAGCAAGGACGCCAACGACTTCACCTTGAACAGCGCCCGTATCTATCTCGGCGGTGCGGTCACCAAGGAAATCAAGCTGACCTTCAACACCGAGTACGTCGGTGCCAACGGCAGCCCGGGCAGCGGCAGCGTGCAGGTGATCGACGCCATCGCCCGCTTCGAGTTCTCGCCGGAACTGAACATCTGGGCCGGCCGCTTCCTGCCGCCGAGCGACCGCTCCAACCTCTACGGCCCGTACTACGCGAACAACTCGCAGGTCTACACCGACGGCGTGCAGGACGGCTTCCCGGCCTACGCCGCTGGCCGCGCCAACGGCGTTGCCTACTGGGGCGACTTCGACAAGTTGAGCATCTCCGCCGGCGTGTTCGATGTGCCATCGACGGTCGGCGGCCCTGATGGCGACAACGTGGTGCTGGCCGGCCGCGTCCAGTACGACTTCTGGGACAAGGAAGGTGGCTATTACCTGAACGGCACCTACTACGGCGCCAAGGATCTGCTGGCGCTCGGCGTCGCCGCGCAGAGCACCGATGGCAACACCGCCGTCACCGGCGATTTCCTGCTTGAAAAGAAACTCGGCAATGCGGGCGTCGCCACGGTCGAAGCCGAGTACGCGAGCTACGACGGCTTCGGTGGCTACAACGCCGCCGGTGCCGCGTTCACCAAGAGCGATGGCTACTACGTGCTCGCCAGCTACCTGTTCCCGCAGGTGATCGGCGTCGGCAAGGTGCAGGTGCTCGGCAAGTACGGCCAGGCCGATTACACCGCCTTCAACGACTTCAACCAGAAGACCACCGAAGTCGACCTGAACTACATCATCAAGGACTTCAACGCCCGCGTCGGTCTGTTCTATCTCGACACTTCGCTGTCCGATGGCTTGGCCGATACCTCGCAGTTCGGCGTCCAGGTCCAGATCCAGATCTAGTCGCGCGCTCATCACTCCACTTCACAACGTCACTCCATCACGCAACAAGAGGGTAATCCGATGAAGATGAATCTGATCAAGACCGCGCTGCTGGCCACCGCCGCCGCCGCGCTGAGCTTTTCCGCACAAGCGGCCGACGACACCATCAAGGTCGGCGTGCTGCATTCGCTGTCCGGCACCATGGCGATCTCCGAAACCACGCTGAAGGACACCGTCCTGATGCTGATCGAGGAGCAGAACAAGAAGGGCGGCGTGCTCGGCAAGAAGCTTGAAGCCGTGGTTGTCGATCCGGCGTCGAACTGGCCGCTGTTCGCCGAAAAGGCTTCCGAGCTGATCGACAAGGAAAAGGTTTCGGTGGTCTTCGGTTGCTGGACCTCGGTGTCGCGCAAGTCGGTGCTGCCGGTGTTCGAGAAGTCCAATTCGCTGCTGTTCTACCCGGTGCAGTACGAGGGTGAAGAATCCTCGAAGAACGTGATCTACACCGGTGCCGCGCCGAATCAGCAAGCGATACCGGCAGTGGATTACCTGATGAAGGATCTCAAGGTGAAGCGCTGGGTGCTCGAAGGCACCGACTACGTTTATCCGCGCACCACCAACAAGATTCTCGAGGCCTATCTGAAGGCCAAGGGTGTCAAGGCCGAAGACATCATCGTCAACTACACGCCGTTCGGCTTCAGCGATTGGCAGAGCGAAGTATCGAAGATCAAGGCCTTCGGTTCGGCTGGTAAAAAGACTGCTGTCGTTTCCACCATCAACGGCGACGCCAATGTTCCGTTCTACAAGGAACTCGGCAATCAGAAGATTTCCGCCGAAGACATTCCGGTGGTCGCGTTCTCGGTCGGTGAAGAAGAACTGTCGGGTATCGACACCAAGCCGCTGGTGGGCCATCTCGCCGCCTGGAACTACTTCGAGAGCGTCAAGAGCCCAGCCAACACTGCGTTCATCAAGGCCTGGCAGACCTACATCAAGAACCCGAAGCGCACCACCAACGATCCGATGGAAGCGACCTACATCGGCTTCAACCTGTGGGTGAAGGCCGTCGAGAAGGCTGGCACCACCGACACCACGAAAGTCATCGACACCTTGCCGGGCCTGGAAGTGCCGAACCTGACCGGCGGCATCGCCAAGCTGCTGCCGAATCACCACATCACCAAGCCGGTCTACATCGGCGAGATCAAGGAAGACGGCCAGTTCGAAACCGTGTGGCAGACCAAGGGCACGGTGCCGGGCGACGCCTGGTCCGACTTCCTCGACGGCTCGAAGGATCTGGAATCCGATTGGGTGACGCTGAAGTGCGGCAACTACAACACCAAGCTGAAGAAGTGCTCGAACTGAGGCACGCCTGAGCTTCAGGCGAAAAGCATTGCTCACGCGGAGCACGCAGAGAACGGCGAGAACCTTCAATCGTCATTCCCGCGAAGGCGGGAATCCAGTTTCGGGTCAGCGCACCGCTGGCAACGGAGAACTGGATCCCCGCCTGCGCGGGGATGACGGATGGATTTTTGCTTCTGGCTTTCCCCTGCGCCTTCTCGTGAGAACGGCTTTTCAGTACCAAGCAAGCAGCACCAGCGGGGGGCAAGCCTCCGGGCCGGAAATGGCCCGGCCCGGAGCTTGCTTTGCATCCCTGTCGTCACCCTTATTCCAGGAGCATCCCCGCGATGATTCCGCTACCCCCATTTCTCCGGAAATTCCTGCGACTGCCGCTGCGACGATGCCTGCTGGCGGCAGTCGTTGCCGTGAGCCTGCCGCTGCAGGCAGACGATCCCGTCGCACCTGCTGCGGACGCTGCCGCCGAGACCACCGCCGAAGCTACGCCCGCAGCGCCGACGACATTCCCGGACATCGTCCACGCACTCGGTACCGCATCCCTGAGCGAGCGCACCGCGCTGCTCGAAGCGTTGCTGGCCACCAAGCACCCGAACTCGGTCGCTGTATTGACGGCCTGGCTCGAAGATCACCTGCATGTGCGCGACGCCGATGGTGCCGTGTTCATCACTGCCGAAGCCGACACTCAGTTGGCCTTGACCGATCCGCTGACCCTGGCTAGCGCCGGCAGCGAACCGGCCGAAGGCTTCAGCAAGGTCGGCAGCAACAACAGCCTGCGCAAGCTGCTGCGCAGCGCCGTGGCCTCGTTCAAGCTCGGTAGCCCCGAAGCCGCCGTGCGCCTCGCCGCCGTGCAGGAAATGCTCCGCGCGCCGGACGAGCTGACCCTGACCATGCTCCGCGAACACGCGGAAGCCGAGCAGGATCCGGCCGTGCTGAAAGCGATCGCTGCCGGCCAGGCCTACGCCGATCTGACTTCGGACAGCGCCGATACCCGTCTGGCTGCGGTGAAAGTGCTTTCCGGTGCGCTCGATGGCGAAAGCCTGGCCAAGCTCGAAGCGCTGCGCGAAGAGGCCAATGAGCCGGATGAACGAGTCCGCAATGCCGCCTCGGTGGCGATCTCGTCGATCGCCCTGAAGCGCAAGCTCTACAGCGCGATCGAAACCCTGTTCTTCGGCCTGAGCCTCGGCTCGGTGCTGGTGCTGGCGGCGATTGGTCTGGCGATCACCTTCGGCGTGATGGGCGTGATCAACATGGCGCACGGCGAGCTGATGATGATCGGCGCCTACACCGCTTACGTCGTGCAGCAGATCATGCCGACGCATCTGGCAGCCTCGATCCTGATCTCGATACCGGCGGCCTTCGTGGTTTCCGGCCTGGTCGGTATCGCCATCGAACGCGGCGTGGTCCGCTTCCTGTACGGCCGGCCGCTGGAAACCCTGCTGGCGACTTTCGGCATCAGCCTGTTCCTGCAGCAGCTGGTGCGCTCGATCTTTTCGCCGCTCAATCGCTCGGTGGCAACGCCGGAATTCATGAGCGGCCAGTGGGTGATCAACGATGCGCTGTCGCTGACCTGGAACCGCATCTACATCGTCGTGTTCACGATGATCGTGTTCGCGGCACTGCAATTGATCCTGCGCCGCACCTCGCTGGGCCTGAAGGTGCGCGCGGTGTCGCAGAACCGGGCGATGGCCCGTTCGATGGGCATCAACTCGGATCGCGTCGACGCCATCACCTTCGGCCTCGGCTCCGGCATCGCCGGTGTTGCCGGCGTGGCGCTTTCGCAGTTGACCAATGTCGGCCCCAACCTCGGCCAGAGCTACATCATCGATTCGTTCATGGTCGTGGTCTTCGGCGGTGTCGGCAATCTGTGGGGCACGGTGATCGGCGGCATGACCCTGGGCGTGGCCGGCAAGCTGCTGGAACCGGCAGTCGGTGCGGTGATGGCCAAGATCGCGATGCTGGTGTTCATCATCCTGTTCATCCAGCGCCGCAAACAGGGTCTGTTTCCCCAGAAAGGCCGTGCGGCGGAGGGACATTGATGAGCACTCAATCCATGACTGGGCAAGGCGTACTGATTCCGGCACTGAAGGCCGACCGTGGCGGCCAGGTGCTGCTGGCGCTGCTGCTGATCGCGGCGGTGGTGGTGCCAATCTTCAATCTGATGATTCCGGAAGGCTCGTTCTTCCACCTGTCGACCTATACGGTGACCCTGTTCGGCAAGTACCTGTGCTACGGGCTGCTGGCGATCGCGGTCGATCTGGTCTGGGGCTACTGCGGAATTCTGAGCCTGGGCCATACGGCGTTCTTCGCGCTCGGCGGCTATGCGATCGGCATGTATCTGATGCGCCAGATCGGCCCGCGCGGCGTCTACGGCAACCCGATCCTGCCGGACTTCATGGTGTTCCTGAACTGGACCGAGCTGCCCTGGTTCTGGGAAGGCATGAACCACTTCCCGGTGGCACTGCTGATGGTGGTGCTGATCCCGGGTCTGCTGGCGCTCGGCTTCGGCTGGCTGGCGTTCCGCTCGAGGGTCACCGGCGTCTATCTGTCGATCATGACCCAGGCGCTGACCTTCGCCCTGCTGCTGGCCTTCTTCCGCAACGAGATGGGCTTCGGCGGCAACAACGGCCTGACCGATTTCAAGGAACTGCTCGGCTTTGATCTGAAGACTCCCGGCATGCGCGTGGCCTTGTTCATCACCACGGTGGTCGCACTCGCCGTTGGCTACATCGGCTGCCGCTACGTGATCGCCTCAAGGCTCGGCCGAGTCGTGCAGGGCATCCGTGATGCCGAAGGCCGCACCCGCTTCATCGGCTATCAGGTGGAGTCCTACAAGCTGTGGATCTGGGTGTTCTCGGCCGCGCTCGCCGGTATCGCCGGGGCGCTGTACGTGCCGCAGGTCGGCATCATCAACCCGGGTGAATTCGCGCCGATCAACTCGATCGAAGTGGTGATCTGGGTGGCCGTCGGCGGACGCGGCACCTTGTACGGCGCAGTGGCCGGCGCGGTGCTGGTCAACTACGCGAAGACCTGGTTCACCGCCGCGTTCCCGGAGATCTGGCTGTATGCGCTCGGCGCGCTGTTCGTCGGGGCGACCTTGTTCCTGCCGAAAGGTGTCGTCGGCCTGATTCCGGCTCGACGGGAGAAGACCGCATGAGTACCTCGCCTGCCGTCACCGGGCCCGTCGGCCTGCGCATGAAGCCGACCGGCAAGCGCCGCAGCACCAATGCGCCCAGCCCGGATCTGAGCCACAACATCATCCTGTACGTCGAAGGCGTGACCAAAAGCTTCGATGGCTTCAAGGCGCTCAACGATCTCAGTCTGTACATCGAGACCGGCGAACTGCGTTGCGTGATCGGCCCGAACGGCGCCGGCAAGACCACGATGATGGATGTCATCACCGGCAAGACCCAGCCCGATACCGGCTCGGTCTGGTTCGGCCAGACCATCGATCTGCTCGGCTTGAGCGAACCGGAAATCGCCCAGGCCGGCATCGGCCGCAAGTTCCAGAAGCCGACCGTGTTTCCCGAGCACAGCGTGTTCGAGAACCTCGAACTGGCGATGGCCTGCGACAAGTCGGTGTGGAAAATCCTGTTCGCCAAGCTCAATGCCGTGCAGCGCGAACGCATCGACGAAGTGCTCGGCATCATCGGCCTGAAGGATCAGCGAACGGCCAAGGCCGGTGCGCTGTCTCACGGCCAGAAGCAGTGGCTGGAGATCGGCATGCTGCTGATGCAGGACCCGCTGGTGCTGCTGGTCGACGAACCGGTGGCCGGCATGACGCCGCAGGAAACCGAACGCACCGCCGAGCTGCTGGTCAGCCTGGCCGGCAAGCATTCGGTGGTGGTGGTCGAGCACGACATGAACTTCGTCCGTTCCATCGCCCGCAAGGTCACGGTGCTGCACGAAGGCCATGTGCTCGCCGAAGGCACGATGGACGAAGTGCAGAACGATCCGCAGGTCAAGCGGGTGTATCTAGGTGAGTAACTCAAGGCCCGCGCCGCTTTGCTCCTTCCCCCGCGAGCGGGGGAAGGCCGGGATGGGGGCGTTCGACTTCAGCGCCACCCCCAACCGCCCCCTCCCCAACCCTCCCCCGCTATCGCGAGGGAGGGAGTTCTCAGACTTCTGGTTTTGCAAGCCATGATCAAGATCCGCAACCTCAACCAGTTCTACGGTGGCAGCCACACCTTGTGGGATCTTGATGTCGACGTACCTAAAGGCTCGCGCATGTGCCTGATGGGCCGCAACGGCATGGGCAAGACGACGATGCTGAAATGCCTGATGGGCCTGATTCCGACCGCGTCCGGCAGCATCAGCTACGACGGCGGCAAGGAACTGCGCGGCGTCGCTGCCGACAAGCGCGCCGGCATGGGCATTGGCTACGTGCCGCAGGGCCGGGAGATCTTTTCGCAGTTGACCGTCGAGGAAAATCTTCGAGTCGGCCTCGAAGCCCGTGGCCTGAAGACCGCGAAGAAAAAGGAGCTGACCGACTACGTGCACAGCCTGTTTCCGGTCTTGAAGCAGATGAGCCAGCGCCGCGGCGGTGACTTGTCCGGCGGTCAGCAGCAGCAGC
Organism: Nevskia sp.; assembly: GCA_030694365.1. Lineage (GTDB taxonomy): Bacteria > Pseudomonadota > Gammaproteobacteria > Nevskiales > Nevskiaceae > Nevskia. The sequence continues at coordinate 29,088 of JAUXYM010000008.1, forward strand.
TGGCGATCGGCCGTGCGCTGACCCTGGAACCGAAGCTGCTGATCCTCGACGAACCCTGCGAAGGCATTCAGCCGAACATCGTGGCCGACATCGGCGATCTGATCCTGCGGCTGAACAAGGACCTGGGCCTGACGGTCCTGCTGGTCGAACAGAAGCTGCCGTTCGCCCGCCGCGTCGCCAGCGATTTCGTGATTCTCGACAAGGGCCGCGCCGTGGCCAAGGGCGCGATCGGCGAGCTGACCGATGAGATGGTGAAGCAGCATTTGACCGTGTGATCATCGGGTAATGAACGCAGAAATCGTAGGGCGGGAAAGCCGCAGGCGTATCCCGCGATGTCAGGCAGCAAGTGATTGGCTTGCAGCATTGCGCCTAGGTCATGGTGGGATACGCGATGAAACTGCTATCCCCCCCTACGGCGGGCCATGACCGCCGCGATCCCGGAGATGACCGTTCCGCTGGCTGTTCGTGGCTGGCAGGCCGAACTCGAGCTCGGCTTTGTCGGCGGTGCAACACGCACCACCCTCGCCCACCGTCATCATCTCGGCCCGCTGCGAGTGCAGCGGCCGTTCTATCCGGATGGGCCGGTCTGCAATGTCTATGTCGTCCATCCGCCGGGTGGTGTCGTCGGCGGTGATCGGCTGGACCTGCGCTTCAACGCCAGCGCCGGTGCCCATGCGCTGCTGACGACACCGGCCGCCGGCAAGTTCTATCGCAGCGCCGGGCCTGAAGCGCGGCAGAAGATCGACATCCGCCTCAATGCGGCAGCACTCGAATGGCTGCCGCAGGAAACCATCTACTACCCGGGCGCCGTCGTCCGCCAGCAGACGGTGATCCGGCTCGATGCCGCTTCGCGCTACATCGGCTGGGATCTCGGTGCTTATGGCCTGGCCGCGCGCGGCGAGCGTTTCGACAGCGGCGTCAGCCACCAGGGCCTGGAGCTGTGGCGTGACGATCGTCCGCTGCTGATCGATCGTCTGCGGCTGGCCGGCGGCGGAGGGGCGTTCAAGGCCGCCTGGGGCCTGGCCGATCTGCCGGTGCTCGGCACCTTCGTCGCCTGTCCGGCAAGCTCGGCGGACGTCGATGCGGCGCGCGAGTCAGTCGCCAGTCATGATGATGTGACCATCGGCATCAGCCTCGTCGATGGCGTGCTGATCGGCCGCGTGCTGGCGCGACAGACCGACGCGGCGATGCGAAGCTTGGTGCATCTGTGGCAAACCCTGCGCCCCCGGCTGATGCAGCGCGACGCGGTGCTGCCGCGCATCTGGGCCACCTGAATACCGGAAACCAAGCATGGAACTGAGTCCCCGCGAGAAGGACAAGCTGCTGATCTTCACTGCCGGCCTGGTCGCCGAACGGCGCAAGGCGCGCGGCGTGAAATTGAACTACCCGGAAGCGATCGCCTACATCTCGGCCGCGATCCTCGAAGGCGCGCGCGACGGCAAATCGGTCGCCGAGCTGATGAGCTACGGCACCACCCTGCTGAGCCGCGACGAGGTCATGGACGGCATCGCCGAAATGATTCCGGACGTCCAGGTCGAAGCGACGTTTCCGGACGGCACCAAGCTGGTCACCGTCCACAAT
>JAUXYM010000013.1 GCA_030694365.1 Nevskia sp.
TCGACAAGACCGGCACGCTGACTGCGGGCAAGCCGGCCTTTCACAGCGTGCAGGCCGCCGAGGGGTATTCCCCCGAGCAGGTGCTGCAGTTCGCCGCAAGCCTGGATCAGGGCAGCGAGCATCCTCTGGCTGAAGCCATCGTCGCGGAGGCTCGTCGTCAGAATCAGGTCTTGTTGCCCGTGCAGCAGTTTGAGTCGGTCACCGGCATCGGCGTGCGCGGCATGGTGGAAGGCCGTCGTCTATACCTGGGTAACACGGCCCTGATGCAGGAAGTGGGCGCGGACGTTGCCGGCCTGGTGAAAGCGGCTGAGACTTTGCGCGCCGAAGGGGGCAGCGTCATGTTCCTGGCCATCGACGGCAAGGTCGCCGGTCTGGTGACGGTGTCCGATCCGATCAAGACCTCGACCCCGGAAGCGCTCGACAAGCTGAGAACGCTTGGCATCCACGTGGTCATGGCGACCGGAGACGGACTCACCACCGCGAAGGCGGTCGCCAAGCGCCTTGGCATTGACGAGGTCTACGGCGAAATCCGCCCCGAGGGCAAGGCGAAACTGGTGGCCGATTTCAAGGCGCAAGGGCGCCGCGTCGCGATGGCCGGGGACGGCATCAACGACGCCCCGGCGCTGGCCGGTGCCGATGTCGGCATCGCGATGGGCACCGGCACCGATGTCGCCATGAACAGCGCCCACGTCACCCTGGTCAAGGGCGATCTGCTGGGCATTGCGCGAGCGGTCGAGATCTCCCAAGCGACCGTGCGGAATATGAAGCAGAACCTCGGCTTCGCGCTGATCTACAACGGCCTCGGCGTGCCGATTGCCGCTGGCCTGCTGTTCCCGGCGTTCGGCATCCTGCTGTCGCCGATGCTGGCGGCACTGGCCATGAGTCTCAGCTCGGCGTCGGTGGTTGGCAACGCATTGAGGCTCCGCAGCGCGCGATGAACCCTTGGCTTTTGATGGTGACAGCTGGCCGAGAAGAGTGACGAGCGACCACAACGCCTCAGGTGCTGAAGTCGCTTTCCACCATCTTGATCGCGCGGGCCAGCAGAGGCTTGGACCAGGCGGGAACCCGGTCGAGGGCCATCTTGCCGCCAAGGCGTAGTCGACGGTCCCTGATCGAAAAGACCTCGAAGGGCGACGGGCGGCCGTCCGAGGTCTGGGTGCTGTTGTCCCAGACGCGCAGATTTGCGGCGGTACCGATGAACCGAAGCAGGTTCTTGCGGCTGTTTTCGTAGCGCTCCCGGATTTTGGTTTCCGGGATGTCGTGGCCACCCCGGCGAACGCGCTCAGCGACCCGCTGGATGTGCAACTCGGGACTTGCCAGCCCGACGAAGAAAAAATCCAGTTGGCACCCCATGGCGAGCGCCCGCATCAGCTCAAATGGCACGCTCGTGGCGCCGAGGGTGGTCTCGAAGGCGTAGCGCCTTCCTTCGTCGATAGCCTGCTGCAGGGCGTCGAATCCGGTCTGCCAGGCACGGGAATTGGCTTCCGTTAGTGGCATGCCCAGCGCGACGAGTGCGCGAGTGTGCTCGTCCGGATTGAAGTACTCCCCATCCTGGGACAGAAAGGGCTGAACAATGGTGCTTTTCCCGGCACCATTGGTTCCTGCGCCGACAAGGACGTGGCCCTTACCTCGAGCCATCATTTGGCCCTCTTCCTAGGCTTGGTTTCCGTAGCAGCCGAAGCTGCTACAGACAGGATCTTGCCGGCTTTGTGATGAATCACGGCACCTGATGCAGATCCACCCTGTTTGCGCGGTTTGGTCTCAACGACCGTGAGCCGCTCCGAGATGGGGCGCTTGGCGTTGAGCGCAGGGATAGTCAGGACCTGAATCGCGTTGAAGGGCTTGGATCTGACAACTCTCTTGCTGCCGGTAGTAAACGCTTCGGTTGGCTTGACCATCGGCGGAACCGGATTCTGGTCATAGTGCTGGTTCAGGAACTGGTTGATGTCGTCCTCATCAGCGTCCATCAGCCGATTCATAACCCCCCCTTGCTGAGCTGACTGCATACGGGCCAACTTGTCGTCGAATTCCTGCTGGAGCGCCTCCAGAGAAGACGGATCGACGGGCTCAAGGCGGGTCAGCCGGTGGTAGCGATCGACCGAGATGACCACGGCCTGGGGTGTGCCGTGCTTGTTGATCTGAAGGTCCGCAGTGCGCACGCGCTCGCCGATCGACCCGAGGCTCATTTTCAGGGTTGTGGCGTCGACAACGGTGGGAACGGTTCTCTTGGCGCTCATGACGACCTCCGGATATTTCGCTCGATTATAGTCGAATCGAGCGATTTTGACTGTGAGTGTTGCGGCGCGTTGAAAGCATCCCCCGGCATTCATCAGGCGATCACGCCGTCTCGGGCAACGCTTCGCAACATCCGTCAGAACCTGCTCTTCGCCTTTATCTACAGTCTTATCGGCGTGCAGATTGCAGTCGGCGTGCTGTGTCCGGTGTTCGGCTGGCTGCTGACGCCGATGATCGCCAGTGCGCTGATGGGTCTGCCGTCGTTCTCGGTGATCGCCGATGCGCTCCGGCTCAGGCTTTTGCAACTTGATACGCCGGAAGCGCTTGACTCCGGACCGTAGTCCAAGGTTTAAGCTGCAGCCATGTTGAATGCAAAGCCCATGAACACCCCTGCCTCGATGACCATCGGCAAGCTGGCGCAAGCGGCGGGTGTCGGCATAGACACGGTGCGCTTCTATGAGCGTTCAGGTCTGCTCGGCCAGCCTTTACGCTCCTTGTCAGGCTATCGCCTGTACGCGCCGAGCGAGATCGACCGTCTGCGCTTCATCCGTCGCGCCAAGTCACTCGGCTTCACCTTGGAGCAGATCGCTGAGCTGCTGAGCTTGAGCCATGGCGGCAACCGCGCCGATGTCAGAGCGCTGGCCTCGGGCCGGCTGGCCGAGATCGACTCGCGGATCGCCGATCTGATCGCCATGCGGGAATCGCTGGCGAAGTTGGTCAATGACTGCGACGGCCACGGCAGCGTCGCCGGGTGCCCGATCATCGAGTCGGTGCTGGAGCCCGCTGATTCCTGTGCGGCGCAGCGGTCGACGGCCGCATCGGGGACGACCGGCAAGCGTCGGCGGGCGCAGTCATGAACCCCGCCTTCGCCATGACGATGCTCGGCAGAACGATCCGTACCGGTATTGTCGGCCTGCTGACCTTGGTCCTGTTGCTGCTGCCGGTAAGCCTCGCCTGGTGTTGCTCGGGCAGTGCCATGCCTGCGTCTACAGACTGCGGGGCATTGCCACACCAGGACGCGCCAGCGAGTTGCCTCGGCATGGCAGCCGAGTTCGGCCGAGTCAGCGTTCCGGCCGACACTCGACAAGTTCTGATTCGGCCACTGAAAACAGACGATCGCCATCCCGAGTTCGACGGTGATCAGCATCTTGCCGGGCGGCCATCAGCGGCGGTGCTGCCAGCATCCGCTCACGCCATCCGCTTTCTGACGGCGGCAATTCCGCCATTGGTTTCGTTCTGTCGCCCGCTGTATCTCCGGACCGCTCGATTGCGGCTATGAGCTTGAGGCGCGCTCCGCGCCTCACCGCTTCTAGCTGCAAGCCTTGCCGACGACCTCGTCGCAAGGCCCCGTCAAGCCCTTTTCTGTCTGCGAGAACTTCCATGTCTATCCTCAATACCCGGCACATTGCCGCCATTAGCTTCGCTGTCACCAGTCTGCTGACCGTCTCCGTTGTCAATGCCGATGGTGATCCGCGCGATAGCCGCAAAGTACAGGCCTCATCTCCGCAAGCGGAGCGATCGGAGACGGCACCGAATACCTGGATGCAAACCAAGTTTCCCTGGCTGCAGCACACGACCGCCTGTGAAGTGGCGTCGCCAACCGCGGATGAGTCAGTCTCCCCAATCGCGTCGGTCAGCGCGTGGAAAGCGGCCAAGTATCCAGCGCTTCAGGTATCTGACCGATCGACAAACGCGCCGTTGGAGGTGGCTACCCATCGCCAGAGTAACGATTCGGCGCATGCCTGGCTTCGAGGCAAACAAGCCTACCTCTACGCAACCGCACCGGCACAGCCTGTAGCGGAACTGATCTGCGCGCGATAAGTCGAAGAGCTGCCTGATTTACACGATCGCCGGGTACCGAAGGCAAAGCTCATCGCCTGCGGTGCCCGGTGCTTGACCCTCATTGACGTTTAATGGAGAACACCACGATGAAATCGTTTGACACTTCGAAGCTGATCGCAGGCGCGGTTGCCAGCCTGTTGCTGTCCACCACGGCGGTGGCCGCCGACAAGAAGGCTGAAGAAAAATGCTTCGGCATTGCCAAGGCCGGACAGAACGGTTGCGGTACGTCCAAACATTCCTGCGCTGGACAAGCGAAAGCCGACAATGCGCCGGATGACTGGAAGATGGTCCCGACCGGAAGCTGTGAAAAGGCCGGCGGCTCGCTGACCTCGAAGTCCTGATCGTTCCTATCGATTCAGTGCGGCGAATTCCGTATGGACAACCGATGCCGGCGAGAGCCGGCATCGGTTTGCGCGATCCGCACGCGGCAGAGATCGACGGTACACGGCCCGCAATTGGCTGGCTGGAAGTTCACAGCGAAAACTATTTCGGTCACGACCGCCATCGGCACGCACTGCTACGACGACTGCGCGCCGATTACCCGCTGAGCCTGCACGGTGTCGGCCTGTCGTTGGGATCGGTCGATCCGCCTGACTCGGTGCATATCGCCGCTTTGGCTGTTCTGGTTGACCGGTACGAGCCTTGGCTCGTATCCGAACATGCCTGCTGGGGCAGCATCGGCGGGCTGCACAGCAACAACCTGCTGCCGTTGCCAAGAACCCGGGAAGCGGTCGGCGTGCTCAGCCGCCATATCGAGCAGGTACAGGACAGCCTGGGGCGAAGGATCGCGTTGGAAAACGTATCCACCTATCTCGAATTTGCGGGAGCCGAATACACCGAAGCCGGTTTTCTTGCGGAGGTCGCCGAGCGCAGCGGCTGCGGCCTCCTGCTCGACTTGAACAACCTGTACGTCAATCAGATCAATCATGGTGCTGATGCGACTCAGACAATCGCCGAGATCCCGGCGGCGCTCGTTGTCGCCTATCACCTCGCAGGTGGCGAAGACCGCGGCCATACCTTGATCGACACGCACAGCCGGCCGGTACCGGCTGCGGTGTGGGCGCTATACGAGCAAGCCCTTGAGGTCATCGGTTGGCGTCCAGCTTTGATCGAACGGGACGCCGATATTCCGCCACTGGCGGATCTGCTCATCGAAATGCGGCGCGCGGATGCTTTTGCAACATGCCATGTCATCGATCGAGATCACTGATTCGCAATGCGAGGCGCTCTCGCTGGCTTGTCTGCAAAGCCGGATGATGGCGGCCGTTTTCGGAGAACCACCGGAGCCGACACTTCTCCGGCTAGTGCGCCTGCGCTCAGGCCTTGGTGCAGAAGATCAGCTCGCGATCTACCGGCACGCAACGGCTGCCATTCTCGAACAGACCCTGACGCTGAGCTATCCGGCGACTGCGCGGATCTTGGGTGACATAGCTTTCGCGCAGCTTATCGTCGACTACCGCGCGACAACTCCGTCACGAAGCGGTGATCTGGAGGTCTACGGTGGGGATTTTGGCGATTTTCTGGGACGACTGCCGCTCGCCGATATTCCGCGCGTCGCGCCCGATCTCGCGCGGTTCGAATGGCTCGTCGCCCAGCTTACGCGCGCGCCGGAAAAGCCTGTGTTTGATTACGAGAAGCTGGCGGCCATCCCGCCCGATCAACTGTCCAGTTTGAACCTGGCGCTTGGACCACGAGCGGCATTGTTCGGATCAGATCATCCAGTGCTGGCCACCTGGAGCGACGCCGATGGCGTTCAGCACGAGCAGGGTGACCGCCTGCTGCTGGTCTGTCACGACGAACTGCGAGTGATCGAGCTGAGTTCCGACGACTGGGCCTTCCAGTCAACGCTATCTGCGGGTGGCTCGCTGAAAGAGGCTGTCGAAGCGGCGCTCAACCTCAACTCGGATTTCGATCTGGGCGGCGCCCTTGATCGAATACTCCGGCTGGGTGCATTCACAGTCACTCAAGGGGAAATGGCACCTGCCGCGATGGCTGCTTGTCCTGCTCCTTCGGCACCGTGAAGTGTGCGCCAATCCAGCAAAGCGCTGATTGCTGAAGACGAAGCAATCAACGGTTCACCGGTGGTCGTGCTCATGATGAGCATCCGGAAAATGGCTATGGCTATGCGTCAAAGCCGGGTGCTGGTGACGATGGAAGTGGCGCCCGGTGGGTATGCCCGCGGCGTCGTGCTCGTGCTGATGGTGCTCGTCGTGGACGTGCCCATGCTCGTGCTCGATCGGGACATGGCTGTGCTGGTGCTCATGGTGTTCGGCCAGATGCAGCCAGATGCCGTGGGCCATCAGGCTTCCTGCAATCACCAGTGTCAGCGTCAGCGGCTCGCCGAGCAGCAGCGCCAGCAGTGCGCCGAAGAATGGTGCGATCGAAAAATAGGCGCCGGTACGCGCGGTACCGAGGTGGCGCAAGGCGACCACGAACAGCGCCAGACTGACCCCATAGGACAGGAAGCCCACCAGCATCGCATCGCCGGTGGTACCAATCGTTGGTAGCGCTGCCCCGAGTGAAAATGCGAGCGCCAGATTGACGGTGCCGGCGACCAGTCCTTTTACCGCGGCGATCCAGGTGGCGTCCGTCAACGACACCTTGCGGGTCAGGTTGTTGTCGATGCCCCAGGCCAGACAGGCCCCGAGGATGGCAAGCGCCGGCATCGCACCGGCAAAGCTCACCTGCTGTGGCCAGCTCAGGATCAGCGCACCAGCCAGGATGGACGCCATGCCCAGCGCGATCCGGCGGTCGAAGTTCTCCCGGAACGCGAACCAGGCCAGCAGGGCGGTGAAGACCCCTTCGGCGTTCAGCAGCAACGAGGCGCCGGTTGCCGGCATGCCTGTCAGACCGACCATCAGCAGCACTGGCGCCAGCACCCCGCCGCTCAGAATGGCACCGGCCAGCCACGGCCACTCACGGCGGGTCAGATGCGCCGCCGGAGCCTGTGTCGCCAGCCGATACAGCGCCATGCCGACGCCGGAACCGAGGTACAGCAGTCCGGCGAGCAACCAGGGACTGAGGCCATCGAGCAGCATTTTCGCCAGCGGCGTGCCCGCGCCGAACAGCAGCGCGGCGATCAGGGCGGCGGCCACCCCGGGCGATTCCGGGCGGCGATAAAGGCGGTTGAGCCGACTCATCGGTTGTTCAATCTCTCGGCAAGCAGGGACTTCATGCGATCCGCCTCCGGCACCAGCAGTAGACGAACGCCTGAATCGAACCTGACGGCGTGCGGTGCGCCTCCGTCGTCGTCTTCACCAGTTCGAAAGCCACGCTGAACTGCGAATACAGACCTTGCGCCGAGTAGCGCTGCACCGGTAGCCCGCTGCATTTTTCAGGTCCGTTCTCAGCGAAGGTACCGATGATCAGATGGCCACCCGGTTTGACTGCCTGCACGAGCGTTCGAATATAAGCAGCCCGATCTTCCGCCTCGTTCAGAAAGTGGAAGACGGCGCGGTCATGCCACAGCTCGACGCTCGCATCCGGAAACGTGGTTCGGGTGATGTCGGCTTCCAGCCATCGAACCCCATCGCCCCGCGCACCGAGTCGACTTGCCGTCGTATCCAGCGCCGCTTCCGAGAGATCGAGGACCGACAGTGTGCTGTAACCGAGTTCAAGCAGATCGTCGACGAGGGTCGACGCGCCGCCGCCAACGTCGATGATCGCCGCACCGAGATTGATGCCGGTTTCGCGGATCAGGCTCAGCGAAACGCTGGCATGCGGTTGATACCAGCTCACTGCCTCGCTGGCCTTGGTCAAGTACACCTGGTCCCAATGAGATTTCATCTCGTCTATGTTCATGGCATATACAACCGTTCAAACCAGCTACTGATGGTCAACGTGACGGTGACCGGCTCGCTGCCCTTGTTCTTCACGTACCGGCCGTGCGAACCATCGAATGGTGCCGTGAAGCTGCCGTGGCCACGGAACTTGCCGCGATCCTTCCGGTAGCTGGTGAACGCGTCACCGGCATTCGGCAGCTCGCCATGCCTATCGAAATTCACTGGGGCCACCGTCGGCGCACCCGTTGAACACGAAGGTTTCGCCGACCCGCATCGATGCCTTGATCTCTGCGCGTCAAGGGCTTTGCCTTTTGTCCGGCCCGACGGTCGAAGACACATGCAATTGAACGATCTGCCACCCTGCAGCGGAGCGTCGCAGTACCGCCGTCTCGGTTCCAAAGCGCTCTATCGGCGTGTCGAGGCTCTTGTCGAGATAGCTCATGCGGGTGCTGACCCAGGCCAGACTCTCCTGCACATCACTCGTCTGGCTCAAGGTTTCGACATAGAACGTCGAAAGCAGGGCGATATCTTTCTTGAGCGGCCCTGCGGCGTAGTCTTCTCGTGACCGAACTTCGCTTCCATTCTGGACAATCACGACTTCGGGGGCGAGTTGAGACAGCACGGCACCGACGTTGCCGTCGAGCAAAGCCATATGAAAGAAGCTGACGGCTGTGACCGGATCGTCCGTCGAGCGGGCGAAGACATCGGTCGCACTCGACGCCAGCATGACAAGCCCGCAAAGCGCTTGCCGGCTTGCGCGCGTCATGCCATTCATGGCCACGCGCGGTGCTTGCCGTCACGGGTGACCAACTCGAATCGCGTCTCCTCGGTAGATGAGCCTTGGTCTTGGTCTTGGCCTGGGCCATTGTGATCAGCCTTGTTGTTGATCTGCTCCAGCCCGACGCCTTCGGGCCGTTCAGCGGCGAGCCGACGTAACAATGCGGGCGGGACATGGCCGTCGATGGCGTAGCCCAGGTACTTTGCCGGATGACAACCGCGAAAGTCGTCTGGCAGATTCCAGCGTCGCCGAGTGCCGTCCAAATCCTTCAACTCGAAATGCTGGACCACGAAGCCGTCGCTGCGCAGCGATTTCAACCAGCCCTTCACGCAGTTACAACGATGGGTCCAGGCCATCTCGACCCGGTTTTCGGGAGGAGTCGGGAATAGCTGATCCCAATTGACCACGACCGCCGCCAGCAAGCCGAATGCCCCCGATATCGAGGCGATCAGCTTGATCTGGCGACTGGAAAGCCTGTCCTCAGCCGCGCCAGATTTTTCGGCGCGTAGCGCTTTGCGCTTGAAATCAGGCCCAGTATCCCGAGGCTTCTTCACGATGGACACCACCAAGGGAGATGCGCAGCGGCGTTTTGCCTTTCGAGCATTTCAAATCTCCTCTGCGTCTTATTGCTGAGGTCGCCCGGAATATCGGAGCAGGCGCAGGCCGTTTCCGACTACGAGAAGGCTGGCACCCATATCGGCAAACACCGCCATCCACATCGAAGCGTTTCCGAACACCGCGAGCACCAGGAATACCGCCTTGATCCCAAGTGCGAGCGAGATGTTCTGCCAGAGCACGGCATGGGTCTTTCGCGATAGACGGATGGCGACGGGAATGCTGCGCAGATCGTCGTTCATGATGACGATGTCGGCGGCTTCCATCGCGGTATCGGTGCCCATGCCGCCCATCGCGATACCGATGTCGGCCTTGGCCAGCGCTGGTGCATCGTTGATGCCATCGCCGGTCATCGCCGTCGGGCCGTACCGGTCACGCATTTCGACAATGGCTTGCAGCTTGTCCTCCGGCAGCAGATTGCCGCGTGCATCGGCAATTCCGGCCTGCTCGGCGACGGTGCGTGCGGTGGCCGGGTTGTCACCGGTCAGCATCACCGGCGTGACGCCGAGCGCTTTCAGATCGGCAATCGCGGCACGCGAGGATTCCTTGATGGTATCGGCGACAGCGAACAGCATCAGCACCGCGCTGCTCGACGCCAGCAACGTCACCGTGCGTCCGGCCTCTTCCTGAACCTTGAGCTGGGCCTCAAGAGCCGGACTGCACAGCCCGAGTTCCTCGATCAGACGGTGATTACCCATCATGTATTGGCTGCCATTCACCTTGCCCGAGACGCCGCGTCCGGCAATCGCCGTGAATCCCGTGACCTCGGTTGTGGTGCGATTCAGGCCGGCAGCGATCGCCTTGGATACCGGGTGATCGGATCGCGACGACAAGCTGCCTGCAACAGACCGCCAGGCTTCACCGTCGGAGCCATCGAGGATCGCGGTCTCGACCAGCTTGGGCTTGCCTTCAGTGATCGTGCCGGTCTTGTCGAGCGCAATGGCGCGGATCTTCCGAGCTTCCTCGATATAGGTGCCGCCCTTGATCAGGATGCCGCGCCTGGCGGCTGCCGCCAGCGCGCTGACCACTGTCACCGGCGTTGAGATCACCAGGGCGCAGGGACAGGCGATCACCAGCAGCACCAGTGCCTTGTAGAAGGACGCCATCCAGGTCCACCCAGCCAGCCGCGGCGACAGCAGCGCCACGGCGAGTGCCAGCACGAAGACGCCAGGCGTATAGATTGTGGCGAAGCGATCAACGAAGCGCTGGGTCGGTGCTCGCGAGCCCTGTGCAGCTTCAACGGCATGAATGATCCGCGCCAGCGTGGTGTTGCTGGCCGCCGCAGTGACCCGAAACTCAAGCTCGGCCGACTGATTGATGGTGCCGGCGAACACTGGATCGCCGATGGTCTTGTCGACAGGGATACTTTCCCCGGTCACCGGCGACTGGTCGATGGCGCTGTTTCCGGCCGTCACCGTACCGTCCAGGGGCAAGCGTGCTCCGGGACGGATACGCACGACGGCTTCGAGCGGAATCTCCGTCGCCGGCAGCGATACCCAGCTGCCGTCAGGTTGACGCACATCGCCCTTTTCAGGCGTCAGCGCCATCAGGCTCTGGATGGCATTGCGCGCGCGATCCAGCGAGCGGGCTTCGATCAGTTCGGCAATCGAGTACAGCGCCATCACCATCGCCGCTTCCGGCCATTGCCCGATCAGGAAGGCACCGGTGACGGCGACGGTCATCAGCGCAGTAATGTTGAGGCGACCATTGCGCAGCGACGCAAACCCCTTCTTGTAGGTGTCGAAGCCGGCCAGCCAGATCGCTCCAAGGGCAAGGACCATCTCGGCAACGGTGGTCGCCGTCCCCTCGGACAGAAAGTACGAGATGGCCTCCGCCGCCACGGCCAGCCCCAGCGCCAGAACCATCTTGCGAAGGTTGGTGAACATGGGTGGAGGCTCACCCACGCCGGGGTTCGTGCCCGCCACCCCCGGGACTGCAACCGGAAGTGGCTGAGGATCGAAGCCCGCCTTGCGAATCGCGGCCAGCGCCCGCTCGACGACGGCAGACGACGCCTCGATCGCCATCGTCCGCGCACCGAGCTGAAAGCTCATCGAGCCAATGCCGGCGATGCCATCGATGGCATGGCGAATCTCGGATTCCTCGCTGGCGCAATCCATGGTCGGAATCCGGAACTGCTGCCGGCTGCGATCGGCAGCAGCCGGCATCGGGTCAAGCGCGGGCATGGGCTCGGAAGCGTTACAGCTGCCGCAGGCGTCACTTGCAGGGGGCTTGGTCATCTTCAGACTCCGTATTCGATGGACTGGACATCAGCTCTGGTCGCGCTCGATCAGCTTCTTCGAGAACACCGGATACAGCGCCGGCAGCACGACCAGGGGTTAGCTATTCGGGCGAAGGGAGGCGACGAGACATGCGGCTGAGCCAAGGCATTGGTCCTTCAATCTCTCGTTCTACAAAAACTTCGGACTTCCACAGACTCGACTCAGAACAGCTGTCTGCCGCGCAGGAAGGTCGGTAGCGCCCACCATAACAAGCCGATCAATCCGCCCACGAAACCGGCCACAACGATTCCGAGGCGGTGCCCGAACACTTCCGCGAGCACCAGTTCGGTAGCCAGTATCAAAGCGAACGCCAGCGCGATCGATCCGACCAGCAATTCACGACTGGCGAACTGCTTGAATCTCGCGCGATCGTGAAGTGGGCGCAGCAGGCGATGCTGCACCGCGGGCGCACTGAACATCACCAGGCTGATCAACGAGCACAGGAAGGTAGCGATGAACACCCATTTCTCAGATTGCAGAACTTTGGCGAAGCCGGAGTTGAACGGCAGCGTGATCAGAAACGCCGTCAGCAGCTGAGCGCTTGGCAGCATGATGCGTAGCTCGTTGAGCATGTCGCCCAAGTCCCCGTCGGCTGCGCTACCGTCAGTTGCGGAAGTTCTATCGGGCGAATGAATAGGATTCATGTCATCGATCACGATGGGGTTGTCGAGAACCACCCGCCCGAAGCGATCTGGCGTTTTGGCCTCCGAAACAAGCGGCGAACGAAGCAGATTGGCTGTTCATGGCCAAGGTCGATGCTTGCCGTCGATATCAATCAGCTCAAATCGCGGCTTCTCGGAAGGTGATCCTTTGTCTCCTTCTCTGCCCAGGTTATTGACCTGCATGACCCCAATGGCTTCAGGACGCTCGCGTGCCAGGCGACGCAGCAGTTCGGCTGGTACGTGACCATCCAGGACGTAATCCAGGTATTTCGCCGGATGACAGCCGCGATAGTCAGCCGGCAGCTTCCAGCGTCGCCGAGTTCCGTCGAGATCTTTCAGCTCGAAATCCCGAACCACGAAGCCCTCGCCTCGAAGGGCTTTCATCCAGCCTTTCACGCAATGACATCGGTGGGTCCAGGCCATCTCCACCATATTCTCCGGTGCCGTCGGAAACAGCCGATCCCAATTGACGACCAATCCCGCGAGGATGCCAAACGCTACGGCCGCACCTGCGATCAGCTTCAGATGCCGAAGAGGAAGGCCGTCGATGGGTTCTTCGGAATTTTTGCCTGCGGGTACTTTTCGTTTGGATGCCGATTGGGTGAGCCGCGACTTGCTCATGGCGAGCCACCGTGTTCATGGCCGGCTTCGGTCGACGGGAAGCATTCGGCCGCCGTTTCGCAGTTTCGATACTCGACCTGAAGTGTCGTGTGCTCCAGTGCGAAGCGCTCCCGAAGCATGATCCGCGCGGCGTCGAGTCGGGCCTGCCGGAATCGCTCGTCGCTTTCATCGACGACCAGATGCGCAGTCAAGCTGTTCTTGCCACTGGTGATCGACCAGACATGCAGCTCATGAACGCCGATGACACCTTCTACAGCGAGCAGACGCTGGCGGATCTCATCGAGGTTCAGACCTTGCGGCACTCCTTCCAGCAGCACGTTCAGGCTTTCCTTGAACAGCGTCCAGGTGCGGGGCAGCACCCAAAGACCGATGCCGACTGCGATTACCGGATCGACCCAGACCCAGCCGGTGAAGCGAATGATCAAGGCACCGGCGATCACACCCACCGAGCCGACCGCATCGGCCAGGGCTTCGAGATAAGCCCCTTTCAGATTGAGGCTGCTCTTGCTGCCGTCCTGAAGCAGTTTCAACCCGATCACGTTGACGATCAGGCCCACGGCGGCGACAGCCAGCATGCCCCAGGTATTGATCGCTTCCGGCTGCTGAAAGCGCTGGATCGCTTCATAGAAAATGTAGATCGCGACCAGAAACAGGATCACGGCATTGGCCGCTGCGGCGAGGATTTCAAAGCGGTGATAGCCAAAGGTCCGTTGGGAATCCGCCGGTCTTCGGGCAATTCGCACGGCGACGATCGCGATGCCGATGCCGACAACATCGGTCAGCATGTGTGCTGCGTCTGACAGTAGTGCCAGGCTGTGGGTCAGCAGGCCGCCAATGACTTGCACGACGAGATAACTGCCGGTCAGCCCAAAGGCCCACCACAAGCGGTTTTCGTTGCTGGTTTTCGCGTGCTCGTGGCCCTGGTGTGATTCTTTGCTCATCGATAGTCTCCGTAGATGGCGACTTGGCGCACCGCTGACTCGCGATGCGCCAAGGCCAGGTCAGCTGTTGTCGCGCTCGATCAGCTTCTTCGAGAACACCGGATACAGCGCCGGCAGCACGACCAGAGTCAGCAAGGTGGACGAGAACAGACCGCCGACCACGACGGTGGCCAGCGGCCGCTGGATTTCCGAGCCAATGCCCTGGGCCAGCAGCATCGGGATCAAACCCAGTGCCGCAATGAAGGCGGTCATCAGCACCGGCCGCAGGCGTGAGAACGCGCCCTCGAACACGGCCAGCGAGAAATCACCCGAATCCAGCAGTCGCTGGTTGATCGCCGTCACCATCACCACGCCATTCAGCACCGCCACCCCGAACAGCGCGATGAAACCGATCGAGCCCGGTACCGACAGGTACTGGCCTGACAGGAACAACGCGACGATGCCGCCGATCAAACTCAAGGGCACGTTGACCATGATCAAGGTCGCCTGGCCTAGCGAGCTGAACGCGAAGAACAGCAGCAGGAAGATCATGCCGAGAGCCAGCGGTACGACGATCGCGAGCTTGGCCTGCGCACGCTGCTGGTTCTCGAACTGTCCACCGAAGACCACCGAGTAGCCCGGCGGCAACTTCACTTCGCGGGAGATTCGTTCGTCGAGTTCCTTGACGACGCCCCCCATGTCGCGACCTTCGACGTTGGCCTGGATCACCACGCGTCGCTGCACGTCGTCACGGCGAATCTGCGGCGGGCCAGCTTCGATGGTCAGTTCAGCCACGTCGCCGAGTCGCACTTGGCTGCCGTTCGGGCCTTGAAGCACCAGCGCCTTGATCGCCTCGGCGTTGGCACGGTTCGGTTCGGCCAGCCGCACGTAAATGTCGTAGCGCTCGTTGCCCTTGATAACCTGGCCGGCGGTCCTGCCACCAATGGCATCCGAGACCAGGCTCATGACCTGAGCCACTGGAATGCCATAGCGCGCGAGACGGTCGCGATCCGGCCGAACGACCAGCTGCGCCTGACCTTCGATCTGCTCGATCGCGACATCCTTGGTGCCGCGGACGCTACGAGTCAGCGCTTCGATAGCGGCTCCTTTTTCGGCCAGCACCGTGAGTTCAGGCCCGAACAACTTGATCGCCAGCTGGGCTCGGACGCCAGACAGCAACTCGTCGACGCGGGTAGCGATCGGCTGCCCGAATGCCACCAGCAGGCCCGGAAAGGCTTCGAGCTTTTCGCCAATCAGCGCTTCCATCTCGGGCCGATTTTTCGCCGACTGCCACTCATCGGCGGGCTTCATGCCGATATACCACTCCAGGTTGTTGACATCTTCCGGGTCGCCGCCGAGTTCCGGCCGGCCGATACGGTTCAGCACGTAGGTGATCTCGGGAATCTCCATCAGCTTCGCTTCGATTTTCTGCGACAGCGCCACCGAGGTCGGCATGTTCACCGACGGTGCCAGGGTGATGCGCATGCCGAGCGTGCCTTCCTCCAGAATCGGCACGAACTCGGTGCCGAGCAAAGGCACCAAGGCCAGTGCGCCGACGAACAACGCGGCTGCCGAGCCGACGATGGTCTTGCGATGACCCAGCGCCCAGCCCAGCACGCTGCGATAGGTTCGCTCCAGGAACCGCAGCACGAAGTTGTCGCGGTGATGGACCGCACTGCGGAAGAAGTAACTCGACAAGGCCGGGATCACGACCAGAGCC
The DNA here is from genome assembly GCA_030694365.1 of Nevskia sp. Classification (GTDB taxonomy): domain Bacteria; phylum Pseudomonadota; class Gammaproteobacteria; order Nevskiales; family Nevskiaceae; genus Nevskia. The sequence continues at coordinate 15,455 of JAUXYM010000013.1, forward strand.
ACCGCCAGGGAGGCGAGCATGGCCAGCACGATGGAAATCGCCATCGGCTGAAACAGCTTGCCTTCCACCCCTTCCAGCGAGAACAGCGGCGTGAACACGACGATGATGATCAGCACCGCGAAGAACACCGGTCTACCAACTTCGCGCGCCGCAAACATGATGCGCACGGCCATGCCGTGCCGATCATGGGCGGAGTCGTAGGGATCGGGGTCGCCGGGATTCACGGCCTTGGTGTGGGCTGCATGCTCCGCGTCAGGCTCGGACAGATGCTTGAAGATGTTTTCCATCATCACCACCGAGCCGTCGACCATCATGCCGATGGCGATTGCCAGACCGCCGAGCGACATCAGGTTGGCCGACACGCCCCAGTACGACATCGCCGCCAGCGCCAGACCCAGTGACAGCGGAATCGACAGCAGCACCAGGAGTGTTGCGCGGATGTTCATCAGGAACAGCAGCAGCACGATGACGATCAGCACGAAGGCTTCGAGCAGCGCTTTCGTCACGGTACTGACCGCCTTGTTGACCAGATCGGCTTGGTCGTAATACGGCACCAGCTCGACGCCTTTCGGCAGTGCCTTCTGGATGATCGGCAGCCGCGCTTTCACGCCGTCGATGGTCGCCTTGGTATTGGCACCGAGCCGCTTCAGCACGATGCCAGTCACGATCTCGCCCAACGCTCGCGGTGTGCCATCGGCGTTGCGCACCGACATCGAGACCGCGCCCTGACGAATTTCTGGGCCGTATTCGACGCGCCCCACATCGCTGACCTTCACGGCCACGCCATCGGCGTTCTTGATCGGGATGTTCGCGATATCACGCAAACCTGGCTCACCGCTGCGCACCCAGCCAACTCCGCGCAGCACCAGTTGCTCGGCACCACGATCGACATACCAGCCGCCGGCATTGCGGTTGTTGTCCTCGATCGATTTCGCCACTTCCTCGACCGACAGCTTCTGCGCCAGCAGGCGCGCGGCATCGATCTGCACCTGGTACTGCCGGACATCGCCGCCGAACGACAGGATCTGGGTCACGCCAGGCGTTGGCGCCAATAGCAGCTTCACCACCCAGTCGTTGAGGCTACGCAGCGCCATGATGTCGTACTGCTTCGGGTCATCGGCCCTCAGTGCGTACTGGAATACCTGACCGAGGCCCGAAGTATTCGGCCCCATTTCCGGGACGCCAACGCCATCGGGAATTTGTTCGCGCGCCGCCTGCAGACGCTCGAACACGAGCTGTCGCGCGAGATACAGATCAGTTCCTTCCTTGAAGACGACAGTGACTACCGACAGGCCGACCTTCGACACCGAGCGTACTTCGGCGATGTCCGGCAAGGCGTACATCACCGACTCCACCGGGTAGGTAATCAGCTGCTCGACCTCTTCGGCGGCTAGGCCGGGGGCTTGGGTGTTGACGACGACCTGGATGTTGGTGACATCTGGAAAGGCGTCGAGATTCAGTTTGGGGATCAGCAGGGCGCAGGCGAACAGCACGCCGGCCAGTGCCAACAGGATGAAGAGGCGGCCGCGAACGGCCGCATTGACGATGGCATTGATCATGGAGTGCGCCTCAATCGGCGTCGCCGAGGCTGCCTTTCGACAGTTCGGAGTTGAGGTAGAACGCACCTTGCGTCGCGACCATCGCGCCAGGCTTCACGCCCTCGATCTGCTTGCGTTCGCCCAGATCCTCGATGATCGAGACCTTGACCCGCCGGAACTGCGTTTCGCCTTCCTGCACGAAGACCGCCCAGTTGCCGTCGGCGCCCTGATACAACGCGTCATTGGGCACTGCGATTGCATTATCGATATTGCCGATCTCGATGCGGCAATCGACGAACTCGCCGGTATGCAGGTGATCGCCCGAGGCCTTCACTTCGATGCGTACCGGAATGGTCCGGGTGCTCTCGTCGATCAGGTGATGTTTCTGGACCACGCGGCCGTCCAGCCATTGGCCATCGACCTGCACCCGCGCCAGCCCGCCTTCGACGACCTTGTTGGCATTGGCCGGCGACAGATTCGCTTCGACCCAGGTCGCCGACTCATCGGCAATGATGAACAGCGCGCGGCCGGGCTCGATGCGCTCGCCTTCGACAAAGGCATCGTTCAGCACGGTGCCGGCACGCGGCGCGGTCAGCGTGAACTGGCCCAGCGGCGATCCGGATTTTCCAGCAGCATCGGCGGCACTGAGACCGTAGGCAACGAGCTTGGCACGCGCCTGTTCGGCGGCGACGCGGGCTTCGCTGTAGCGCCGTCCGCCCGACACCTCTTCGCCAAGTTCCTGTACTCGCGACCAGTCACGAGCCTTGAGCTGGGCTTCGCCCTGCGCTTCAGCGACTTCAACGCTGGTCAGGGTCACCAGCGGCTGACCCGCCTTGACCAGATCGCCGAGCTTGGCCAGACGACGCACGACCTGCGCCGGGACGCGCGGTGTCACCTGGGCCGAGAGATAGTCATTGGCCTTCACTTCGCCGGGTGCCTGCAGCAGACGCGGAATGGTCTTGGCTACAAGCGCTTCAACCTTGATGCCGCCAAGGGCAGCGCCTTCCGGCTTGAGGGTGACGATCTCGCTTTCCGGTGCCGCTTCGGCGGGTGCCGCCGGTGCTTCAGCGGGCGGCGATGTCTTGTCGCCGCAGCCGGTAACTGCTTGCGCGGTGACGACAACGAAAGACAACAGGATCAGCTTCTGGTTGAAACGCATGTTCATTTCCCCGACGACGCGGTGGGATTGAGGGAGTCGGACGTGGCGGCGGCATCGAGCCAGGCCTGCCAGCGTCCAGAGGCATCGAGCCATTCGGCCCAGGACGCCCAGGTTTGTGCGCGCAGCTCGGCACCGGCGGCGCGGCCATCAAGCAGTTGCCGGAACTGCACGAGGTATTCGGCGGTACTGATTTCGCGCACGCGCCAGACCTTGTCGAGCAACTCGACGCTGGCGTCGATCCGTGCCGAGGACAGTCCGTTCCAGCGCATCCATGCCGTGTGAGTGCGGCCGTATTGAGTCGCTGCGGCCTTCATGCGGGCGACGGCAAGGCGATAGCTGGCCTCGGATTCGATGCCAGCAGCGGACGCACGCGCGTCGGCTGCGGCGACCTGCGCCTTGAAATTGTTCCGAAGAAACAACGGAATCGTCAGCTCCAGGCCGACCAGCGAGCCCCCAGCGCCACCGCCCCGGTTTTCCTGAAAGCCGCCACGAACACCCACCGTGGGATCGCTCCGGGTTTCGCTGCGCGCGATGGCAATCTCGGCGCGCGCGGCTTCCGTTTTGGCGAGTGCGGCGCGAACGCCGGGAAGCGCGGCGGCCAGGGCGTTGTAATCCGCATTCAGAAGCCCGGACTCCGGCAGCTGATCCGGCAGCGGCGGCGGCGGGTAGCCGGGATGGCGGGTCGCAGCGTCCAGCGCTTGTTGGGCTTTCAGCAGATTCAGTTCGACGCGGCCGGTCACTGCAATCGCTTCCGCTCGCGCCAGTGCGGCGAGATCGCGATCCAGCACGCCGATATCGCCGGCCTGGTACTGGCGATCCGCGACCTCAGCAAATCGTTCCAGCAATTCCAGCCGTTGCTCTGCCAGCGATGAAGCCGCGATCTGGCCATAAAGGTCGGCCAGCGCCTTCAGGACCTCGGTGGCAATACGCTGCCGTTGTACGGTGCGCTCGGCAACCGCGATGGCCAGTTCGGCCTGACCGCTGGCTCGACGTGCATCGCGCTTGCCGGACAGATCGAAGGTCTGACTGAGGCTGGCTTCGAGCGACTGGCTCTGGCCGTGCTCGCTGCCGACACCGAGTTCGGGGTTGTAGACCGGCCGTGACAGATTCTCGGCTTGTGCTTCGGCGGCCGCGACGCGGGCATCGGCGGCCTTGAGGTCAGGATGGGCCTGCAACACGTCCGCAAGGTATGACCGGAGGTCGGTCGAGACAGCCTCCCCGCCAAAACTCGGCAAGGCAGCCATCAGCAGCACGCCGGCCGCAAGACGGCCGAGGCGCTTGAGTAACAAAAGCATGGGTGATCTCCACAGATGAACACAGCGGACGCGCAAGGCGACCGCAGGAAAAAGCGTCAGCGGGAGGTCAGGCTTGTGGTGGCGGCGTCAGCGGCGGCGTGGCACGCGTATGCGGCATTGCGACCACTTCGAGGTCGAAACGCTCGTTCTCGTGCCCACAGATCACGAATTGCTCGCTGCAGAGGGCCTGAGAATGCGAGCCGCCGTGACAGCAGTGGTCACATTGCTTTTCGAGTTGGCCAGACTGATCGGCGATTTCCTTCGCCAACTGGAACGCGCTGTCGTGATCCGGTGGCGACCGCTCGACGTGATAGGCATACGAAATCCCGCTCCAGGCGATCAGCATCGCCAGCAGCAGGATTTTCCAGTTTTTGAGAACAGATCTCACTTGATCAGGGTATCACGCGAAAACTCGATGACGGCTATTAGAGACTTTATAGTAGCTTCAAGGTCAAGCCCTTTCGGAGCAACGTATGACCAACCGCTATCGAATCGGCGATCTGGCCACCCAGCTGGCAGTGCCGACCCAGACGATCCGCTACTACGAGCACGAGGGCCTGTTATCCAAACCGGCGCGCACCGAAGGTAATTACCGGGTCTACGGCATTGCCGAACGTGAGCGCCTGACGTTCATCCTGCACTGCCGGGCGCTCGACATGACGCTGGACGAAATCCGCCATCTGCTGCGGTTGCGGGATGCACCGGGACAAGGCTGCGCCGAGGTCAATGCGGTGCTCGATGCGCATATCGGCCATGTTGCCGAGCGCATCCGGCTGCTGAATGACCTTCAGTTGCAACTCAAGGATCTGCGTGCACGCTGCGAGTCCCCGAGCACCTCGAAGGACTGCGGCATCCTGCAAGGGCTGGCATCGTTTCCGACAGCACAAGACGGCGGCGCCAGTCGAGCTGGGGTGCACGGGCGACGTGCGCAGGAGTGATGGGGACTTGACTTGGATTGCCACCCTGGGCCTGTTCGTCGTGACCGCGCTGGCAGAGATTGTCGGCTGCTATCTCGTGCTGATCTGGGTCAAGCGGGACGGGCCTCTGCTGGCCATGGCCGGATCGGTGTGCAGTTTGATGCTGTTCGCCTGGTTGCTGACGAGGCATCCCGCGGAATCAGGTCGGGTATACGCAGCCTATGGCGGGGTCTACACCTGCACGGCGCTCGCATGGTTATGGCTGGTGGATCGCGTGATCCCAAGCCCGCTCGACTGGGCAGGGGTGATTACCATCGCTCTCGGGTGCGGAATTCTCGTGGTCTCGTCATTCCGCTGAACCGGCTACTCAGCCAGTTTTTCGACCTCGGCGGCCAGCACTCAGAGAAGCGCCGCCGGCGCCTTCGGCGATTGGCTGGGTGCATACGCGAGGGTTAAAGGCGTCTCGGCCATCGAGGTCGAGAAACTTGTAGGGCGACAGCTCCGCCTCAAGCCGCCACGAGCACTTCGATGATCGGGCAAGCATCTCCGCCATCACCAGCATCGCACTGCCGAATCAGGCCAGTCAGCGCTTCGTGCATTACCGCCAAATTGGCCATGCGCTGTTCGATGAGTGCCTGCTTCCGCACAGCCAGTTCCCGCGTGTCCGCGCACAGGCAGGCGGTTTCCAGTTCGAGAAGGCTGCCGATCTCGGAGAGTGTGAAACCAAGCCCCTGTGCCCGCTTGATGAAGCGAAGCCGCTGGGCTTGCTGATGGGTATATCGTCGATAACCGTCAGACGGCTTCGCCGGCTCGTCGAGCAGGCCCAACCGCTGGTAATACCGCACCGTCTCGATGTTCACGCCAGCCGCTTCGGCGAGTTTGCCAATCGTCAGTCCTGTCGCCATCGCCCGATCCTTGACTCCGTACCTTGGTACGGGGTTTAGAGTAACACCTAGATAATCGGATCAAGGATGCGACGGATGCAACTCACTGGGAAAACCTCGCTGCTCGCCGGTGTCGCTGCCGCGATCGGCGCGTCGGTGTGCTGTGTGGGACCGCTGGTAATGCTGGCCCTCGGCATCGGCGGATCGTGGATCGGCAATCTGACGGCGATGGAGCCGTACCGGCCCATCTTCATCGGCCTGACGCTGTTGTTTCTTGGCCTCGCATTCCGTCAGCTCTACCTCGTGCCACAGGTGTGCGCGCCGGGCACGCCATGCGCCGATCCGATCACCATGAAGCGCCAGCGACTGATCTTCTGGATCGTGGGCACTCTGTTGCTCGGCTTGCTCGCCGTGCCCCTGCTGGCCCCGCTGTTCTACTGAAACGGAGATTTCCCATGCGCAACCCCTTCTTGACAGTGCTGGCCCTCACGACGCTGCCGCTGGCCGCCTCCGCGATGGCCCCGCAGACGGTCATGCTCGATGTTCAGAACATGACTTGCTCGGTCTGTCCGATCACCGTCAAGAAGTCGCTTCAAAGCGTCTCGGGCGTGAGCGAGGTGAGCATCGATTTCGCGAGGAAAACGGCGCGCGTCACCTACGATGCGGACAAGGCGAAGTCTGACGACCTGACGGCCGCGACCACGAACGCCGGGTATCCGTCGACTTTGCAGAAGTGACGCCGCCCGTGGACACCGTCGTGCTTGAATCGTTGATTACCTGCCCGCGATGCGGAGGCTCGAAATCCGAGACCATGCCGGCAGACGCCTGCCAGTTCTTCTACGAGTGCAGCCACTGCAGGACGCTTCTCCGGCCGAACCCCGGTGACTGCTGTGTGTTCTGCTCCTTCGGCTCGGTGAAGTGCCCTCCGATTCAGCAGCAGAGTCGATGCTGTGGCTGAGTCCGAAGTTCTGTTCCACCGCGTCGCGATCCTCGAAGGCTGTTTGTCTATCGTGGAACACAACCGATCTGATGATTTAGACAACATGTTCCAAACCCTTAACTTGGCAGTCAAGAAAAGTTCAAGATTATGATTTTTAAGAGATATTTTTAGTTCGCTTCTCTGGTCTCTGGAACAATTTATCCGCGCATAGCCACATCGAATGAAGACATTAAGATCTGGGGCTGGCACTTTCACGGATTCTGATTGCCGCGCCGAGCAAAAAATGTCGGAAGTAGCGGCCCGCCGCTCAATAAGTGGGGGATCTGCAATCTGAAAGTTTCAAGCCTTGCGTCGACTCCGCCCAGCTTCGACGAGATCCGACGCTTTACTGGTTAACACGTCCCCGACATCCGAATAGCGAACGACGCTCTTGGTCAGCCGGTGGCCGGTCATCGCCATCGTCTGCGCGAGGGGAACGTCGTTCAACCCGGCCTCGGTCACGAAACCGCGGCGCAAGCTATGTCCCGCGAAATCACCCGGCAAACCCGCCTGATTCGCTCGCCGCTGAACGATAGCCGCGATCGCATGCGGTGAAAGTGCGGCGCCAATGGTTCTCCCCCAAAGCCGCCGGAATAAGGGTCCTTCGGTGATGCCAGAGGACTTAAGCCAATCGCGAAGCGCGGCTGCCGTTTCGCCCTTGATCGGCTTGGGTCCAGCGTCGTCGGTCTTCGACGTGCGCATCCGGAAAACGGCTTGATCAACCCCGATCCATTCAAGATCGCGGACCTCGGCGCGGGCGATCTCGGATCGACGGCGGCCACCGCTGGCCCACCCGAAGAGCAGGATCGCGCGGTCCCGACGGCCTTCGAGCGACTCGTCACAGGTCTGCAGCATCAGGTCGAGCGATTCGACGGTAGCGGCAGTTTTCGACTTCGGCCCCTCACCAATTTCGCGCGCCAGCTTGCGGCAGTCGGAGAGCAGGCGGCGAATGCTGGCGTCTCGGCATGGGCTTTCGAAGCCTTTCTCCTGATGTGCCCAGGACAGGATGGCCAGCCGCTGATCAATGGTGGTCATGCGGTGGCGGCCTGACTCGTTTTTGTAACCCGCCTCGATCAAAGCGTCGTCGACCGACTTCGGTATCCGGAAGTGCAGGACCAGCTTCGAGTGGCCATCACCCGTCGCAATGCGCTCGGGGTGTCCGAAATGGTCCACCACGAATAACTGGACGTGAGATACCGGGACGGGAAGGGAAAGCGGCTCGCCCAGCCGCATCTGCATCCAAGCGGCAATGTAGCGGAGCGCCTTCTGATACGCCGACCAGGTTGCCGTCGGCGTGGCTGCAAGCCGAATTGCGAGCAGCGATTGCTCGACCTGACGCTGCACAGCATCGAGGTCAACGGGCGTTTGAACGGGTGCAATCGCCGTAACAGCATCCGATACGGCCGGTAAAGATGATGATTTCATATAACGTATTCTGTATTATTCATTACGATATAAATCTATACCTACGATAACGAACCCTTAACGTAGGTATAAGCCATATCCAGGCAATTTAGAATCACGGCACTACTTGAGAGGATATTAGGATGCGAACCGGCGTCACTTTGATCGACATCACGCGCGCTGCCGATCAGCTGCTGGCCGAGGGAGAAAGACCCACTGTCGAAGGCGTCCGCAAGGTGCTGGGTACCGGATCGCCCGGCACCGTTAATACCTTGCTGAAGGAGTATTACCAGGCCCTGCCGGCGCGGCTGAATCTCCCAGCGCCAATCGCGACGGCTGCCGCCGAGTTGTATGAAAAGGTTCGCTCAACGGCGATGGAGGAGGTCAACGAAGCGCGCACTGAGCTTGAGCGTCAGCATGTGTCGCTGCAGGAGGCGCTTGCGGCCGACAAACAGGGCTTCGAAGCGGAAAAAGCCTCATTAAAATCGCAGGTTACGTCGCTTATGTCAGAAGCGAGGGGCCTCCAGGAGCAACTCGGTCAGGCGGCCGAGAGACAACGGACACTGGAAGAAGCGCTATCCGATCAGACGGTACGCGCCAGCGCTGCCGATGCCAGGGCCTCCGCCGCAACTGAAGAGCGTGAGCGCGCGGAGCAGCGTTACATCTCCGAACTGCAGCATGTTCGTGAGCAGGCTGCCGGGAATGAACGCCATCTGCTATCGCGAATTGAAGAAGCTCAGGACCAGCTCAAGCGGCTGAAAGTCGAGCGTGAAAGAGAGCTGACCGCTTCAGCAAAGCGTTTCGGAACGCTTGAATCCGCTGCATTTGAAGCGGCAAAGGAGCTTTCGGGGCTGCGCACCGAGATCGCCGCAGCCCAGCGGGAGGCGGCTGGGCTGCGGGAAGCAGCGGCTTCAGCTGAAGCTGCCGCACTTCGAGACCGCGAAGGCCTTGGGAAGGATTTGCGAGCCACTGAGGAAGGACGGGATCGAGCCCTCGCGGAGGGTGTTCGCCTGCGAAGCGAATTGGACAAAGCGGTTATCGATCGAAACGAAGCCATCCGCGAGGCGGGTCGACACGAAGGTCGAGCGGCTGCGTTTCAGGGGCAGCTGGAAGAACTATCTCGAAAACACGCCGAGCTGGCATCGACTTTAGCTGCGGCTCAGAAGCCAGCGCCCCCCAGTCAGCCGGAGTTATTCACGCAAGAGGGGCCGGTTTCACCATGAAGCGAGCGGTGCGAAAACTCTAAACCGCCGTTTTTTCAACCTCGGTTTTGCAATTTGGCCGGCTAAAGACGGCTCGAAGGGCTATTTTGAGGCCTACCATAAGTCATTGTTAATAAACACAATTATACAAAAAACACTTGTAAGCTATTGATTTTGAAGGAATCCCAAACCGCCGCTTTTTCCTTCTTCAACCAGATGACCCCAAGTAGACGTTGACGCCGGTGTTGGCGGTGAGTTCCCGATGACGGGCCATCTCCTTGCCCTGATCGTAAGTCAGCGTCTGCCGC